>CASBHZ010000096.1 GCA_949123685.1 uncultured Bacteroidales bacterium
CTACACAAGGAGACACACTCTTTCCCTACACGACGCTCTTCCGATCTCACGACGATACACGTATCCGCCATTGGCAAACACGTCAAGTATATAATTGAAAAAATGTATGTAATTAAAAAGAAGCCTTGTCCTACACTCAATATACCAGATCGGCAGTGTGTGTGGGGGGGGGGGTAATGACTTGATAATAAGCCATGTGCAAACTACACACAAATTCACTTATAACTCTAATTCTCATTATCGCAGGCATTATGATCGGCTATTGTCTAAAGGTTAACGTCTTGTAGGTGTCACAAAATAAGTGTATTTTTTACAATTATCCAAAATTTGTATGATTTTTTATTTAACCGAACACAAACAGCAGACAAGTTTGTTTTAACGGCATGAGGCAATATTGCTTCACAATCCTTAAAACAATGTTATCATGAACTACAAAATTATTGATATCGAAGGAGTGGGCGAAGCCTATGCCTCGAAATTGAAAGAAGCAGGAATCGAAACCGCTGAAGAATTTCTCAAAATATGCAAAACCCCAGCCGGACGTAAAAAACTTGGCGAGAAAACAGAAATCAGCAGTAAACTTATCTTAAAATGGTCGAATCATTCCGATCTCTTCCGTGTGCCCGGAATCGGTCCGCAATTCGCAGAATTGCTTGAAGCCGCAGGTGTAGACACCGTCAAGGAGTTACGCCATCGCAACGCTGAAAACCTCACGGCTCGCCTTGAAGAAGTGAACGCTGAAAGAAAGCTTACACGCCGCGTTCCATCCGTAAAAGAAGTTGAGAAAATGATAGAAGCCTCTAAAGATCTTGAACCGAAGATGACATATTGATGCCAACTACTTCCACACATAACCATGAAGGACTTTGTAAGACTTGATATATTCGCTATATTTGCAAGAGTTTTTTTAATAGGAATATATTATGGATTTTAAAGGTATTTTACCCGACTGGGCGTGGGGAATGAATTGCGCTGTGACCGTCTGTGATGCGGATTGCAAAATAATCTATATGAACAAGCTTTCCCGTGAAACTTTTGCCAAACACGGAGACTTGATCGGCAAGAGCCTCATCGATTGCCACAATCCCAGATCAGTGGAAATAATACGCGGCTTACTTGAATCCGGTGGCAAGAATTGCTACACAATAGAGAAAAACGGTGTTCACAAGATTATTTTCCAAACTGCGTGGCGCCGTGAAGACAATTCTATTGGTGGACTTGTAGAGATCTCAATCGTATTGCCGGAAAACATGCCGCATTACGTACGTGAATAAGAAACAGGAGCGCCTTGATTTACAAGGCGAACTCCGTTTTTTTCGGAAAGCCCTATCATTGCTATCGAATTTTTCACTAAAAAATTCATTTTTCACAGGGTTTTAAATTGTTATTTTGCAAGTAAGTGTATAGCGAGAACACTTACTTGCAAAATAACAATTTAAAACCAAAATTATGAGTATACCTTTAATAACCTGGTCGGCAATAGTCGGCATTCTTTTATTGGCAGTTATTGTTCGCACTATCATTCTCTTTATCAATTCCAGAAAAGGGAAAAGGCATTTCCGGTTGATTGAGATAGGTAGCGAAAGAGAGGAATTTTTTGTTCCGGGAGATCCTAGAAACAGCGATGAGGATTATGACTGAGACTATTACAAACAATCACACGTCCTATGACATATCAGAAGAGCATGCAACACCGGAACTGAAGGATGTATGCCTGTTTCTAACAGATTACAGTTCATGGATGCTCGGTTGCGGCGCTACATGCGTAAGGCTTGAGAAAAACGTCACACGAATAGCAAAGGCTTATAACAAAACGGTGGATATCACCATCATGCCCCGCCATGTGCATATATCTGTCAGGGATATTGACAGCGAAGATTTCGTAACATCCGTAGCCACTATACGCCATACTCCTATAAGCTTCAACATCAACACGCGCCTAAGCGAATTGAGCTGGGCAATCGCCGAGCACCGGATCAGCCTGAAGGAGGCATATTCGCGTTTCCGGCAGACAACATCTTCCGATACGCAAAGCCAATGGCTTGTGCTCGCTCTCGTATCCATAGCCAACGCCTCTTTCTGTCGTCTCTTCGGGGGCGACCTCATAGCCATGGCTACTGTCTTTTTTGCCACCCTTGGCGGATATTGGCTAAAAACCAGAATGCTCGCCTGCAATATCGACCTGCGCGTCACTGTTATAGCATGCTCCTTCGTCTCTGCCGTGATCGGCGCCACAGACAGTCTCTTTTCAATCGGCAACACCCCGGAGATAGCATTAGGCACGAGCGTGCTATATCTTGTTCCGGGCATCCCCTTGCTCAACTCCTTCAGCGACATGCTATACCGGTATTATATCTGTGCCATAAGCCGTTTCTTTGATGCGGTCATAATCATCGGGTGCCTGTCAATCGGGCTATGCGCTGCAATGTTTCTTATGAATGTAGGAATGTTTTGAAAATATGATTGAAAAAATTTTACAGGACGCTTTATTTTCAGCGATAGCTGCTATCGGTTTTGCAGCCATAAGCCGTCCTCCCCGCAGGGCATACATATATTGCGGCTCAATCGCAGCAATTGGTCATGTCATCAGGTTCATGCTGATGACACCGGAGTTAGGTATCTCGCTGCATATTGTCCCCGCCACTCTCTTTGCATCCTTTGCCATAGGCATGCTTGCAGTCCTTTTCTCCCCCATCGTCAAGACCCCACCCGAAACATGCTTTTTCCCGGCACTCCTGCCCATGATTCCGGGCATGTACGCATACCGGTCTTTCGCAGGAGCGGCAATGTGCGTGCTAAGCACCGGCGAAGAGCAGTTCAGCCGATATTTTTATCTGTTCGCATCCAACTCCTTCACATGTATCTGCATATTGCTCAGCATGGCAGTAGGAGCCACCATACCTATTTTCCTTTTTAAAAGAATCTCATTTCAGGCAACAAGATAGCATGGAACTAAGGCAATTAAAATATTTTATGAAGGTTGCAGAAACTTTAAGTTTCTCCGAAGCTTCAAAACTACTCTGCATCACTCAAAGCACACTCTCTCAACAAATAAAGCAACTTGAAACCGAACTCGGAACCCAGCTGTTTATTCGCAGTAGCCATAGCGTCACCCTCACCGAAGCCGGAGAAGAGATGATTCCGTATGCCCGTCAGACAATAAACAGCGCAGACCTCTGCGTCACACGCATCTCTGACCTTAACAACATGTCGGCAGGAACCTTAAGCATCGGTGTGACATATTCATTCAGCCCGATTCTTACGGAAACTCTCATAATGTTCCGGAAAATGTATCCCGACATAAAACTGAACATATGCTACCGTCCCATGGCAGAACTCATGGAGCTATTGAAAGCACGTGAGGTAGACTTCGTTTTGGCATTCAAACCATGGAAGCCGGAAGAAGGAGTGGAATCACACATCCTGTTCCAAAACTATCTGGCTGCTATCGTGGCTTCAAACCATCCATTGGCAAAACAGGAGAGCGTCACAATGAATGAACTCCTGAAATATGACCTCGCCCTTCCACAGCGGGGACTCCAGGCAAGAAACGCATTTGAACTTATAAAGCCGACCGGTTACAATTTCAGGATCAAGATCGAACTGAACGAAGTGAACATACTTCTCAAGATAATCCGCCAGACAATGCTTGTTTCCATCCTTGCAGAGGCAACGATACATAACGAATCAGGCATAAAGGCGATCCCGCTTGACTTCCCTGAAAATGAACTCGCAGGATGCGTGCATACACTAAAAGGAGCCTACCGCAAACGAGCCGCCCAGGAGTTCATACGTCTCCTGAGCGAATCCATGGCTGTGAAAGAACGTCAGAACGATTGGATCTGACATTATCCTTGACCTTCTCTACATCTGCTGGTAATCCTTGGCAAGACCGCCCGTGCCGGTCTCTTTATATAGCGAGGGAAGGTCATGTCCGGTTTCACGCATCACGTTAACGAGTTTGTCAAAGCTTACACGGTGCACACCATCCGAAAAAGATGAATAAATATTGGCATCAAGGGCACGGGCAGCAGCATAGGCATTACGCTCTATACAGGGAATCTGCACAAGTCCGCACACAGGATCGCATGTCATGCCCAAATGATGCTCAAGACCCATCTCCGCTGCATATTCTATCTGCGCAGGACTTCCGCCAAACAACTGATTGGCAGCGGCGGCAGCCATTGCGCAGGCAACACCGACCTCACCTTGACAGCCAACTTCCGCTCCGGAAATCGAAGCGTTCTCTTTAACCACATTCCCTATTAAACCGGCTGTTGCCAAAGCCCTGAGAATACGCGTCTCCGGAAGATCGCGACTTTTCCACAGATGATAAAGGACTCCGGGCACCACCCCACATGATCCGCATGTAGGAGCGGTAACGATAACTCCTCCGGAAGCATTCTCCTCGCTTACCGCAAGCGCATAAGCGAAAGTGAGTCCACGACTTTTCAGGTTATCCCTATAGCCTGTAGCCTTGACATAATACTGCGCAGCCTTGCGCCTCAGGTTCAGCGGACCGGGGAGACGCCCTTCACGGGATATGCCCCGCTCTACGGCGGCTTTCATTGCCTCCCATACCTCATGAAGATAATCCCATATCTCAGGACCTTCACATTCTTCCACATATTCCCAATAACATTTTCCGGTACGCTCACAATATTCAAGGATATCGGTCAACTTATTCATCGGATATATGTCTTCCGACTCACAATCCGGGTCTCCCTCTATCTTTATCGCTCCCCCACCGACACTATAAACCGTCATCTCGAAAAGCACGGAGTCATCCTTGCTGAATGCACGGAACAACATGGCATTGGGATGATAAGGGAGAAACACATCCGGAAGCCAGACAATTTCCACATCCTTGCCGGCTTCCTTGAAAGTGTCAACAACTGCGGCATCGGTCATGTGACCCTTGCCCGTGGCAGCAAGAGAACCATACAGCACCACCTCATAGCGCTCCGCACCTTCGGGCACTCGGTTAAGAAACTCTCGAGCCGCCTGACGGGGTCCCATTGTATGACTCGAACTCGGACCGGTTCCTATGCGATATATTTCCTTAATCGATTTCACTACGCGTAATATTTAAAAGCTATTTGATATAAGCAACTTAGAAACTGTTTAAAGTATACAAAACCTATTTCCCGGCACTCCCGGTGATTTCAGGAACCACCAGATTGATGAGCGTATCGGGATCCACGCGATGTTCCCCCTCAAAGTCATGATATTTGGAAAAATATCTGAGATATTCTTCCTTACAGTTCACCACAGTGTCGCGTGTCCCGAAAAAAGCCGTGACCAATTCCGGTGAATCCTTGCGCCCGTTGAAGATACCATACTTGGGGTCAAACTGTTTAGATTCCATGGATTCATATTTCTTCACCAATTTGGGAGTGACCTCAAAATCCACAGCACCGTCACGGCGAGGCGTATGGAAAGGCAATCTTTGACCAATCTTTTCCTTCAAATGAACCGATGTATGGAAAGAGGGATTTATAAGCAAACGTCTCCACCCTTTAAAAAGTTGGGCGTATAAACCACCCATCGAAGTTCCAACGATAACATCGTCAGGATCTAAAGTTTCTGCAAGTTTTCTCAATGCGGTCAAGGCAAGTTCCGGCTGCACCGGAATATCGGGGGCAACCACCTCGTAAGACGACGGCAAGGATCTGTCGAGACGTCTTGCCGTTGCAGACTGCCCCGAACTGCCCATTCCATGAAGATATACGACTTTCATAATTTAAGGCGTTAGGTTTTAGGCATTAGGCATTAGGTTTTTGACCTCGGAAGTTAGCGCCTGACACCTTTTCTTAATTTAAACCTAATAAGTAAGTGACCCCATTAAAACGATAATAAAATGATTTTAATCTCACATATCATAAACTTGCTCTTTTTGCATCTTTTCCCGTGTTTCTTCAGTCGCAATGCACGCATTTCTCCTTTATCAACACAGGAAAATCTTTCAAAAATAGCTGCCTTTATAATATGTGTTTAATGGGTCACTTACTTAACTGAATAAATGATCAGTTTGTTACAAAATTAATCATTATTTTTGGAATGTTTTGGCTAAGAAACGGAAAATTTGTAATTTCGCGGCAAGGTCAAGAACATAAAACAAATACCCTATGAGCTTTATTTCTGAGAGAGTAAACAATCTTGCGGCATCCGCCACAATCGCTATGTCACAGAAAAGCGCAGAACTTCAAGCAGCAGGCATAGATGTAATCAACATGTCAATAGGCGAACCGGACTTCAACACTCCTGACTTCATCAAGGAGGCGGCAAAGGAAGCCATTGATGCCAACTTCACTCATTATCCTCCCGTTGCAGGATATATGTCGCTAAGGAAAGCCATTTGCGATAAACTTCGCCGCGAAAATAACCTTGATTATTCTCCCGAACAGATTGTTGTCGGCAATGGTGCCAAACAAGAACTATGCAACGCTCTCATGGCAACAGTAAACCCGGGCGATGAAGTCATAATCCCTGTTCCTGCATGGGTGAGCTATGTGGAAATGGTCAAACTCGCTGAAGGGAAACCGGTATTTATCTATGCAGGCGTGGAACATGATTTCAAGATAACACCCGCACAACTCGAAGCGGCAATAACTCCACGCACCCGCATGCTGATGTTCAACTCTCCATCAAACCCCACGGGAAGTGTGTATAGCCATGAAGAATTAAAGGCTCTTGCTGAAGTGCTCGAGCGTCATCCGCAAGTGTTGATTCTTGCCGATGATATATATGAACATATCAACTATGTAGGTGGAGCCGAAAGCATTGCCCAATTCAAAAGCCTGTACAACAGAATGATTGTAGTCAACGGCGTTTCCAAGGCTTATGCCATGACCGGATGGAGAATAGGGTTTATGGCAGCACCATTGGAGATTGCTAAAGCGTGCTCAAAACTTCAGGGGCAATACACATCCGGAGTTTCTTCGATTGCGCAGAAGGCAGCCGAAGCCGCCTATACCGGTTCCCAGAATTGCGTTGAAGATATGCGAAAGGCATTCGAAAGCCGTCGCGATCTGATTTTCTCACTTGCCAAAGAGATTCCCGGCTGGATTGTCAACAAACCGGAAGGAGCCTTCTACCTATTCCCTGAAGTTTCGGCTTACATAGGAAAAAAATATGGAGACAAAGAGATCAAAAGTTCCGGAGACTACGTGATGTACCTTCTTGAAGAGGCACATGTGGCGGCAGTAGATGGAGAAGCTTTCTGCGCTCCCGGTTACCTGCGCCTGTCGTATGCCACATCCGAAGACAACATCCGCGAAGCCATGCGCCGCATTCACGTTGCATCGGAAAAACTTCTTTGAAAAACCGGAATTTATTTTGCGGATTCGGAATATTTGATTAATTTTGTATCCACAATCGGGCGAATACCAGAGTGGCCAAATGGGGCAGACTGTAAATCTGCTGGTTTATACCTTCGGTGGTTCGAATCCATCTTCGCCCACAGAAAGCGGGAAGATTTCTTGGAAATCTTCCCGCTTTCATTTTTTTTGCTTATATTTGTAACTAAGTAAGTGTTTTAAGATGGCAAAAATTAAAAATAATTCTGTAGAAATAGGCTTTGAGGAACAGATTTGGAAGGCTGCGAATCTACTTCGTGGCAATATTGATGCTTCCGAATATAAGTCGGTTGTTTTAGGACTTATATTTTTGAAGTATATCTCTGATAAATTTGAGGAAAAATATAATGAGCTTGTTTCTGAAGGAGACGGATTTGAAGAGGATAAAGACGAATATACTGCTCAAAATATATTCTTTGTGCCTCAAGAAGCCCGCTGGTCAACAGTTGCAACCTCGGCTCATACACCAGAGATAGGCAAGACCATAGATACTGCCATGGAACTCATCGAAAAAGAGAATCCTCGGTTGAAAAATATTCTTCCCAAAAACTTTGCACGACCTGAACTTGACAAACGCCGTCTTGGTGATGTGGTTGATCTCTTTACCAATATCAAGATGAAAGAACATGGTGACAGCAAAGACATCCTTGGAAGAACATACGAATACTGCCTGTCAAAATTTGCTGAGGCGGAAGGGAAACTTGCCGGCGAGTTTTATACACCGGCATGCATTGTGCGCACATTGGTTGAAGTGCTTGAACCCTATCATGGCAGAGTTTACGATCCGGCATGTGGGTCAGGCGGCATGTTCGTTCAGTCGGCTAAATTTATAAGCAATCATCAGGGGAATATAAATGACATATCGGTATTCGGGCAAGACAGCAACCCTACTACATGGAAAATGGCTAACATGAATCTTGCCATCCGCGGTATAGAAGCTGACCTTGGCGGTTTTGCAGCTGATACATTCTTTGATGATCGGCATAAAACATTGAAAGCGGATTTTATTCTTGCCAACCCTCCGTTTAATCTCAAAGACTGGGGCGGAGATAAACTTACAGACGATGTGCGCTGGAAATACGGGATTCCCCCAACAGGCAATGCAAACTTCGCATGGCTTCAGCATATGATTCATCACTTGTCGCCAAACGGCAGAATCGGCATGGTGCTTGCAAACGGCTCCCTATCTTCTCAAACAGGGACAGAAGGCATTATCCGTAAGAATATTGTAGAAGCTGATCTGGTTGAAGGTATTGTAGCATTGCCTTCTCAATTGTTTTACACTACGGGTATTCCTGTTTCTTTGTGGTTCTTAAACCGCAATAAAAAACAGCCAGGTAAAATACTTTTCATTGATGCCAGGAATATGGGAACAATGGTAAGTCGGAAACTGAGGGAACTTACGGATGAAGATATTAAATTAATCGCAAATACCTTTCACTCATTCCAAAACGGAGAATTGGAAGATAAAAAAGGATTCTGTGCGGTTGTTGACCTGAAAAAGGTTGGTGAGCAAGATTTTATTCTCACTCCCGGACGATATGTCGGGATCGCTGAAATTGCTGACGATGGAGAGCCGTTTGATGAAAAGATGGCAAGGCTGACATCCGAGCTGTCGGAAATGTTCATTCAATCTCATCAAATGGAAGAAGAAATCCGCAAACAGCTAAAATCAATTGGATTCGAGCTTAAATAAATTTATTTATGCGTATTCTTCACCATTAGAATTATCAACTCTAAAAAATGAAGAATATGAAAGAAGCATTAATTCAAGAAATTAGCAATGCAATGGCAGACATCCTCTCTTTTGAACAACTCACACAACTTAATGGCGTACTGTTGCAGATAGTAAGCCGCTACAATGTGTCTGTTGACGGAGAGAGAGAACAAGCGGATGCAAAAACTAATGACAGATTGCTCGATACCTTCCTATCGGCAAAACAGGTTGAGGGTTGCACCATAGCTACGATTAAATATTATGCTTCGACAATACGCAATCTTTTCAAGCAGATGCCAAAGAAAGTCAACGATTACACCACTGAGGATATTCGGGCATATCTTGCGGTATTTCAAAGGAAACGTAAATCAAGTAAAACCACGATGGATAACATCCGTCGTATTTTGGCAACTTTCTTTTCATGGCTTGAAGAAGAAGACCATATACTAAAAAGTCCTGTACGTCGTATCCATAAGGTAAAAACCGGAGTTCAAGTCAAGGAGGTCTTGACTGATGAAAATCTTGAACAACTCAGGGACACATGTACTGAGATTCGTGATATTGCGATTATCGACATGCTCATATCTACGGGTATGCGTGTGGGCGAACTCGTCAAACTTAATCGTGAAGACATCAACTTCAACGAACGTGAATGTATAGTATTTGGGAAAGGCAACAAACAACGTATCGTTTATTTCAATGCACGCGCCAAGATACATCTACAACAATATCTAAGCACACGTCGAGACCGCAACAAAGCACTCTTTGTCTCATTGTCAAAGCCACACACGCGCCTGCAGATATCTGGAGTAGAGACTCGTCTACGTAAAATAGGCAGAACTGCCAAAATATACCGTGTTCATCCGCATAAATTTCGTCGTACGCTTGCAACAATGGCGATAGACAAAGGTATGCCGGTTGAACAAGTGCAGCGACTTCTTGGACACGTAAAGATTGACACTACCATGCATTATGCCATGGTGAATCAAAGCAACGTCAAACAGTCTCATCGAAAATTTATAGGTTAAATGATATACAACCCAACCGCATATAAACTTAAACAACATCATTTTCACGTCTGCCTCAGGCGGATAAATGATAATTTAGAGCAGCAGGCGCAGGC
>CASBHZ010000097.1 GCA_949123685.1 uncultured Bacteroidales bacterium
CTACACAAGGAGACACACTCTTTCCCTACACGACGCTCTTCCGATCTTTTTCTGCCATTGCAAATAGCTTTTGTTTATGATATAGATTGGTTCAATTATTAACCAGTGTAATCCATGGCATCGTCAGGCAAATCGGAAAAATGACCTTTTCACCATACACGTGCATCATTATGCAAAGTTAAATAATATTTTCACTAAATTAAAACTTTATCAACTTTTTTTCTCAAAGTTAAGACTATCCTATTAATTCCTTGTCATTGCAGCGTAAAACCCGTGCAGGAAAGTCTTCAACCATCTGCATATTGTGGGTAGCCATAAGGATCGTGCGACCTTCATCAGCCAATTTATGGAGAAGGCTTACTATCTGGTATCCGGTCTGAGGATCCAGATTACCTGTAGGCTCATCGGCAAGGATAAGTTTCGGTTTATTCAACAATGCCCTGGCTATCACTATGCGTTGCTGTTCTCCACCGCTAAGTTCATGAGGCATCTTATAGCTTTTATTTTCCATGCCTACAGCCTTGAGCACCTCTTCTATACGCTCTTCAATCTCCGGTTTTGACTTCCATCCTGTGGCTTCAAGTACGAACCTTAGATTCGCTTTTGCAGACCGGTCCTGAAGCAATTGAAAATCCTGGAAAACAATACCTACATGCCTACGCAGATAAGGAATCTGCCTCCTCTTAAGGTGCAGCAAATCATATCCGAGCACCTCTGCCCGTTCACCATGGGTTATCTCCACATCGGCATACATGGTTTTAAGCAAAGAACTCTTGCCACTACCGACCCTGCCGACAAGATAGCAAAATTCACCCTCTTCCACCGTGAAAGTGACATCCTTCATCACGAGGCGATCCGCCCTCTCTATCTCTACTTTTTTATAATCAATAATTATTCCCATTGTCAGTAATCAGCTGAATATGTTTTTAAATACCTCTTCCACCTTTCCCACTTCCACTATATTTATACTGAAAGTATCTTTAATCCCTTTCAAATTTCCCTTGGGGATAATGATAGTCTCGAATCCTAATTTCTGAGCTTCAGAAACCCTTTGTTCAATCCTCGTGACAGTACGAATCTCCCCTGAAAGTCCGACTTCTCCAGCAAACGCTGTTTTACGGTCTATAGCGACATCAAAATTAGAACTCATTATAGAAGCAACCACTGCCATGTCAAGGGCAGGATCCGCAACTTTCAATCCACCGGCAATATTAAGAAAAACGTCCTTCTGCGACAATTTGAATTTAGCTTTCTTCTCAAGAACCGCCAGCAACATGTTTAGGCGACGCTGATCAAATCCGGTTACGGATCGCTGGGGCGTACCATAAGCCGCCGACGACACCAGAGCCTGCACCTCTACCATAAAAGGGCGTATACCTTCCATCGTAACGCCAATGGATATGCCGCTCATCTCTTCATCCCTATTCTCGGAAAGTAACATTTCCGAAGGATTCTTAACCTCCTTCAGACCTTTCTGCACCATTTCGTATATCCCAATCTCAGTTGTGGATCCAAACCGGTTTTTTATAGCCCTGAGAATCCGGTAGAGATATTGTCTGTCCCCCTCAAACTGAAGAACAGTGTCAACAATATGTTCAAGAACCTTAGGACCGGCAATGGCACCATCCTTATTGATGTGACCGACTAAAATAACCGGCACTCCCGACTCTTTTGCATACCTCAATAATGAAGCGGCGCATTCCCTTACCTGGGACACGCTTCCGGGCGCCGACTCTATTTCATTAGAACAGATAGTCTGAATAGAATCTACAACTACAAGTCCGGGAGCAATATTTTCTATCTGGGTGAAAATATTATCGAGATTTGTTTCACACAATATAAAAGTTTCTTCAGAAACTTTGCCCAGCCGGTCTGCTCGCAGTTTCAACTGCGATGCGCTCTCCTCTCCTGATATATAAAGAATCCGCCTATTGCGGATAGAGAGAATATTTTGCAACAGCAGTGTGGATTTACCGATTCCCGGTTCCCCGCCAATCAATGTAAGGCTACCGGCAACCAGACCTCCACCGAGAACCCGGTTTAATTCAGATGACGGCATCTTCATGCGCATTTCCTCCCGGACCTCAATCTCTGAAAGCTTTAATGGCTTACTACTTTTGACAAGACCTTTCTTGCCCGCCTTCCCCGGCTTTGCAGACACTTTCTCTTCGACAAATGAATTCCATTCGCCGCATCCTGGACATTTACCTAACCATTTCGGACTCTCATATCCACAATTATTGCAGAAATATACAGATTTTGTCTTTGTTGTTGCCATAAACAAATGAAGTTGTTTAAACAACTTCATTGCAAAATTAATGAATATTTTCAAACTTTTCCATTCTTACAACATTATAATAATAAAAAGATTTAATAAGTTTTATCATGAAATTTCTAACAGACGAAAAATTACTGATCGTTGGCGCAGGCGGAATGATCGGTTCAAACATGGCACAAACTGCCATAATGATGCACCTGACTCCCAATATATGTCTCTATGACCCTTATGCAAAGGGACTTGAAGGAGTTGCGGAGGAGTTATTACATTGCGGATTTGAGGGATTAAATCTCACCTATACCGACGATATAGAGGCAGCATTCACTGATGCCAAATATATTGTAACATCAGGCGGTGCTCCAAGAAAAGCCGGAATGACGCGCGAAGACCTGCTGAAAGGGAATGCAAAGATTGCCGAAGACTTCGGAAAGAACGTCCGTAAGTATTGCCCCGACGTGAAGCATATAGTTGTCATATTCAATCCTGCAGACATTACAGGACTTGTAACCCTTCTCTATTCCGGTGTCAAACCATCATGCGTGACAACCCTTGCAGCTCTTGACAGCACACGTCTCCGCAGTGAACTTGCAAAATACTTCAAGATATCTCCCGACAGGATAACCAACGCAAGAACATACGGCGGACATGGCGAACAGATGGCTGTTTTCGAATCAACTACAATGGTCGACGGCAAACCGCTTAAGGAAATGATAGAGACCGGTATCATTCCCGCAGACGACTGGACAGAAATGAAAACAAGAGTTATCCAGGGCGGCAAGAACATTATTGACCTCCGCGGCAGGTCTTCATTCCAAAGCCCTGCATATCTATCAATAGAAATGATAGCGGCGGCAATGGGAGGGGCTCCATTCAAATGGCCTGCAGGAGTCTATGTCAATGACAAAAAATTCAGTCATATCATGATGGCTATGGAGACTGTCATCAATAAGGATGGCGTTACGTTCAAACCCATAGACGGGACTCCCGAAGAGAATGCCGCCCTCGAAAAAAGTTATGAACACCTTTGCGCACTCCGTGACGAAGTTATCTCACTGGGAATAATGCCGCCAATATCCGAATGGGCAAAACTCAATACATATCTTGACGCAGAAACCATGTAATTTTTCACATCACTTGAAAAAGAGGATAGATGTTTTCCAACATCTATCCTCTTTTTTCTCAATAAAAATTTTTGTCATAATGATTTAAACATTATATTTGCCACCAAAATCATTTTAACCATTAAAACGATCATGAAGAAACACAATTTTTATGCAGGACCAAGCATCCTCAGTCCCTACACTATTCAGAAAACTGCCGAGGCTATCCAGGACTTTTCAGACATGGGTCTTTCCATTCTCGAGATTTCTCATCGTAGCAAACAATTTCAAGCAGTAATGGATGAAGCAGTAGACCTCACCAAAGAACTTCTGAATCTTCCCGAGAATTATCATGTTCTCTTCCTCGGTGGCGGCGCAAGTCTGCAATTCTGCATGGTTCCTTTCAACCTTCTTAACAAGAAAGCTGCATATATCAATACAGGCACATGGGCAACAAATGCAATAAAGGAAGCCAAGCTGTTTGGTGAAGTTGACGTTCTCGCTTCTTCTGAAGACTCCAAGTTTAATTACATCCCCAAAGGGTTCACGATTCCCTCAGATGTAGATTATTTCCACTTCACATCCAACAACACAATTTACGGAACAGAGATCCGTCACGACTTTGACACAGAAGTTCCGGTAGTTTGCGACATGTCGTCAGACATATTCTCCCGTGAGTTCGATCCTACAAAATATTCATTAATATATGCAGGAGCTCAGAAGAACCTTGCTCCCTCCGGTGTGACAATCGTAATCGTCAAAGAGGATGTCCTCGGAAAAGTGAGCCGTGAGATACCGACAATGCTTGACTATCGCACCCACATCAAGAAAGGTTCAATGTTCAATACACCGCCGGTATTGCCTATCTATTCCGCACTCATGACTCTCCGCTATTATAAGGAGATGGGCGGCGTCAAAGCAATGGAGAAACTTGATATGGAAAAAGCTGCTTTGCTTTATGATGAAATTGACCGCAACAAACTGTTCATGGGAACCGTGGCAGAAGAAGACCGCTCTATCATGAACGTTTGCTTCGTAATGAAACCTGACTATGCCGAACTTGAAAAAGATTTCATGGAGTTTGCCACTTCAAAAGGTATCCTCGGAATAAAGGGACACCGCTCCGTGGGAGGCTTCCGCGCATCTCTTTACAATGCACTTCCACTCGATAGCGTGAAAGTCCTTGTAGATGCAATGAAAGAATTTGAGGCTAAACATTAATCAGATTCCGCTATGAAAATATTAGTATTCACAGAGAAGCCTTTCGCTCCTGCAGCAGTAAAGGCGATAGCTGAAACAGTCAATGCATCCGGCAACGAACTTAAGCTTGTTGAAGGTGGCACACGTGAAGACTTCGTTGACGCTATTGCAGACGTTGACGCCCTTATCGTAAGAAGCGACAAAGTTGACCGCGCACTCCTTGACCATGCAAATAACCTGAAAGTGATCGTGCGTGCCGGTGCCGGTTATGATAACATAGACCTTGATGCCGCATCCGAGAAAAAAATATGCGTGATGAACACCCCCGGTCAAAATTCAAATGCAGTTGCAGAACTTGTATTCGGAATGATCGTGATGATGTGTCGCAATCAATATAACGGAAAATCGGGCACCGAATTAAAAGATAAATCCCTTGGCATATATGCTTATGGACAAGTGGGACGTAACGTTGCCCGCATAGCCAAAGGATTCGGCATGAAACTTGAGGCTCTCGATAAATTTGTTGATGATGCTGTTATGGAAGCTGACGGTATCAAACCGTTGCATGACGTGAAAGAACTTTTCACTAACAATGATTTCGTTTCCCTCCATATCCCGGCAACAGCCGAAACACGCAACTCCATCGGTTACGATCTTGTGACTCTAATGCCCAAGAATGGCGTGCTTGTAAACACCGCACGTAAGGAAGTGATTGATGAGGCAGGACTAATAAAAGCTTTGGAAGAACGTCCTGACCTTCGTTATGTATCCGACATAAAACCGGATGCCGCTGAAGAATTTGAGCATAAATTCGCGTCACGCGTATTCTTCACTCCTAAGAAGATGGGGGCACAAACAGCTGAAGCCAATTTCAATGCAGGCGTGGCTGCCGCCGAGCAATCCATAGCCTACCTTAAAGACGGTTGGAACAAATATCAGGTAAACCGCTTCTAAATTCGTTTTTAGAAATAATAGTATGAAAAGAGGTGCAGGAGTTTTCTTGCACCTCTTTTCATACTTGAAATCACAGATCTACAATCGGTAACGTTTCCGAAAATATTCGGAAACGTTACCGCTAATTTTTAAGACATAAACTGGTAAATATGAGGTTTATATGCTTAACTTTGCAACATAGAAACACGGATTGGAGCAAAATAATTCCGGTTTGACATGAAAGAATAAAGTTGACCTATAATCAAAAAAAATTTAAAATACCAGTTTATGAAAAGATTTACCACTCTCGCGATTTCGTTGGCTACGTTTTCTACAGTATCGCTAAACGCGCAGGACTTCGTAGTTCTATCCACCCCCGACGACATCCTCGAACACTCAATTGAAACTGAAAACGGAGCTAAAAACGCTTTAATGTCTGTGCTCGAAAATGCGGCAGCAACCGATGCTGAAAAAACCGCAGCAATGCAGGTTTATATGCAGAAAGCCGATCCTAAACCCGGATACGGATTCGATATGTCTTTTCTTATTCCTTATAACTCTGTTACAGCAGACAACAAAGGACAATACACCAAAGAGCGACTCGCCGAATACTGGCATTGCGATATCGAAGGAGTTCAACCTGATGCATCTTCCAACACACTGCAGGTAGATTCCGATACAGATAACGGCACATTCATGAGAATTTATTCTGCAGACAAGTTTAAAACAGAACAATCATTCAATAAATTTCTGGTTTATCAAGAGGCAGATCTTTCAGCCGGTGATTATGTACTTAAAATAAAAGCATTCACCAAAGGGGCGATAAACTGCTCAACGTTATCTGCCGGTGAATATAATTCCACTACAACAATCTCCAGGTCTCCCATGCAGGATATTTCCTTGAATTTTAAGATGGAAAATCCCGACAAAATCAAACTCGGAATCAAACGCAACGATGCCGCAGGAAGTTTGACACATGTTTGTTTCAATGACATGTTCCTTTTCAAGGTTTCTGATATTATCGAAATAAAGGATAATGCCGCAGGACCTCTCAATGCTGCTGAAAATGCGACGGTCCAGTTAAGCCGGACATTCAAGAACGACCGTTATTATCCCATATGCCTCCCATTCGTCGTCGAGAATTGGCGTGACAAATTCGAAGATCTTCTCCTTTGGAACAATTATACCGAAGGCGAGTTAAAATTCGCCACCGTTTCAGGAACAAACACTCAAGCCCGCAAACCATATCTTGTAAAATTCAAATATGATATAACCGAAGACAATTACATCATATTCGAGAATGTAAAAATACAATCAGGCAATGCCGGGACATGGGTAAAAGATGCTGAAAACATGCCTAAAATGGTTGGAAACTGGGCAGCTGGCACAATCCCGTCAAACTGTTACTATCTTGATGGCGATGAATGGAAACTAAGCGACGGAACAGCACCTCTTACATCTTTCTCGGCATATATTGACGCAACCGAATTGACAGAACGCCCCCTTACATTAAAAATGAACACGGGCACAACAACAACAGTAATAGAGACTATTCAGAGAGACTCTGAAGATTCCATCATAAGCGTGCATAATCTACAAGGCATATTCATAAGGAATGCAGAGAATATGTCTGAAGCACTTGATAATCTTCCATCAGGTATTTATATTGTTAATGGTAAAAAGATTGTGAAACACTAATCAGTAGCAAATACTGGATATGACAGCGTTTCTGCAACGCTGTCATATTTTTTTAAGCAATTACAATGATTATGGCAATACGCAGAATAATCGCATCCGCTGTTTTTATGTCCATTTTCTTTGCAGCAGCGTCGGCTCAAAGCGGAGCCTATCTCATCGAAGGCGAAGCATTCCAATTCAAAGGGAAATGGATAGAGGAAAAATCATCCGACTGTCTGGGTTCTTCAATGCTACGTGTCTATCAAGACAACAACTCAAATCCTGAATCCGATGCACTTACTGTTGTAAATATAACTGAAACCGGAAACTATAATATATGGGTGAGGTCGCAGGATTTTCTCAATTCAACGCGTCCTCGGACATTCACTCTGACCATAGGCGACATCCGCATGGAGGAATGTGGGAACCATGGTCATGCCGGTTTCTATTGGCAGAAAGTAGGCAATGTAGATTTAGAAAAGAAGCAAACACTTCTCAGACTTTCTGACACGGGACTTTATTTCGGTAGATGCGACGCCATACTCATAATTAAGGATAAAGATACAGATCCAAACAGGCTGACAAATGCAGAAATTGCAAAGTGGCGCAGAAATCCGGTCTCAATGCAATATGAAACCGAAAACCTCCCGCAATTGCCAGAACCTGTAGAAATAACATCCGGATACACTACTGCTGCATCTGCATCCAACGACAACATAAGAATCAGCTTCATCAAAATGCCGGACGGCAGAATCGTATGCAAGAATGATTATTTTGCCAATGGGGCATGGAGACGTTTCTCCGGAAACATGGAAGACAATCGCGTAGCAATAATTTCCAATAAAAGCGACCTTTCATTAAACCACAATCAGTTTTTTCCTGCTTGGGATTCATGTAGCGTGTCCAGAAGTTTTACAATTGACGATAAAAAATATCAAGTAAACATAGATGGAGACAACAGCAACCCCTTCTTTACAGGAAACCTGACAGAAGCACGAGCTATATCCGTATCCAAGACTGAACCGAACACCATAAAAGTCGGATACGATTGCGGCTCCATCGGTTCGTTAACAGGTTATTGGACAATACCCGCATCCGGCTCTCACATATCAGTCAAATTTGATTTTAAAGCCAATAATGAAGGTATGTACTCTGTTGTGATGCATAGTCTAAAGGGGATTGAAGAAGAAGCAGTAACCGGAGTTATAATGGCACCTATGTATTGTGGCAAACGTATCCCGTCCACACCATTGATGCTCTCATCATCGATGATGACACAATGCATGGCATGCATTGAAGCTTCAACCCCTACCGGAACAGTTTCGTCATTTGCCAGTGCGGACCTTAATTCTTTCTCAAACGAATGGGGATCATATGACCACTCCCCTATCGGATTTACATTGAGAAACTGTTACAATGAAATGCAACCGGTAGCCATTTCTCCAATTCCAGGAATGAAAGACTCCAAAACAGTGAAAGATGGCATAATAACCGCCAACTTCAATATCGGCATCATGCAAGGCAACTTATCCGATGCGATAGAATATGTAAGTGACAACATATTCGAAGTGTCCTCATATCGCAAACAAGACAGCCGCTCTTTAACAAAAACACTTGAAAACATAACATCCCTACTGAAAGACGACAATTTCAGCGGATGGGATAACTCATCAAAAGGTTTTTGGGATATTGAAACAAATGGCAAAACCTCGCCAACAGTGGTTCAGTCTTCCCCATTGTCAATTATTGGGGCGGCAATGATCCATAATGACGAAGAGATGTATATAAAGCGTGCATTACCCACTATTGAATACGCACTCTCTCGCAATGGATTCAGGACCTGTATGACAACTCCCCAACAGCTGAATCCGATGGAATCACAATTCCCTACAACATTATACGAAGGAATAAATCTTTTAAGCGGCTATCTGAACCCATGGCTTGAGAAAATTGCGATACCTTCCGGATCGGTTCGCTCTCCCAAAGGATATTTCTGCAATGTAATGCCCTTCAGGCAACAATTATCTGCATATCATATGACCGGGGATGAGAAGTATATGGAGAATGCAACTACACTTGCAGACAAATATGTATCAGAAATCATTAATGGGAACAGCCAGATTTTTGCCCAAGGAAGTTTCTACAATAGTCAGATGTCCCCTGAATGGACATCATTAATCGACATGTATAGCACAACAGGAAACATGTCTTATATTGAAGCGGCAGCAACAGCTGCCACCCACACCATAGCCGGTGTTAAGACCTGGCCTAAAGTAACCGACGGCAACCAGACAGTGCACACCGGAAATAAGTATGATGGAGTGACCACAATATGGTGGAAAGGTGCCGAACAATACAGATTAGGGTTTCCTCGCACAGACGGAGATGCACCGGAGCATGACGTGGAAGCTTGGAAAGTGTCGTCGGTAGGACTCGGCATTGAACAGCCTGCGACTTACTTCGTTCGCAATTCCGGAAAAACAGTCAGACCCGTTTTTATGAATTCCTGGGCACCACGACTGACCGAACTATCACAATATTCCGGCAAACAAATCTACAATACCTATGCCAGGAATGCCATAATAGGGAGATATGACAACTATCCGGGATATTATGCAACCGGATATACAGACATAATATCTTCTGAACAATTCCCATATGTCGGACCAGACGTAAGTTCCATATATTTCCATCATATTCCCGCTCATTGGGCAATGATACAGGATCAACTTATTACAGACATTGTTTGCAAATCCAAAGGCACGATCAACTTCCCTACCGCCCGTCAGGAAGGGTTTGTATGGTTAGATCGGAAGAGCACACGTCTGAACTCCAGTCACGCGATAGTATCTCGT
>CASBHZ010000098.1 GCA_949123685.1 uncultured Bacteroidales bacterium
AACTGAAGCTTCCACCGGGAAGTCTTCGGAATCATAATCCACCATTACGGAGCCCGGGATGACGAGTCCGTCTATCTGACGGAGATGGTCGGTAAGGGTTTTTTCCATCTGCAGCTGGTATGCGCGGTTGCGCGGGTCAACATAGTCGTGTTGTTTCTCACCGCTCTTGCGGTAATCCACGCGGGTTGCAGTGTATAGGTATTCCGGAATCATAGCCATCATTTTCCCGATAGTGATACGCAGGCGAAGGGCATACCATCCCCCGTCGAGCATATCTGATTCCTCGCGGGTGAAGTCTTCTGTAGCGGAAAGGACATCGGCTGCGTTCAGAAGCACGAGCGGTCCGAAGTCAAAATCATCGCGCACAGACCCCGGTTGATAGTCGTTTACAGGATGGAGCATGGTCGATCCGTCTTCATTACGCTCACGGAAATATGAGTATGTAAGGGTGGAATCGATTTCCGATGCTATTTCCGTGTATCGGTGGATGCAATGCGGATCAAGTTCAATCTCGCGGTCATCAAGCTTGACAAATACGTATTGTTCAAGCGGAGTGCGGAATATTGCTTCGCGCAGGTCATTGACATTGGTGAATCTTATGATGTCCATTGGTGGTTCTTTTATGTGGTTAGGAAGATTGAGGAGAAGGGATTATCAAGAATCAGGGTAGTGCTACTTGCCTGTTCTTTTTAGGAAATTGGCAATTATTATGTCCCTGTCATAGCTTTCGGTGATTGTTTCCAAAGGCACTGAAAGTATTACGTTGTGGCTGCGTCCACGATCGATTACATAACCAGCCGGCATGTTCGTGTCGGTAAATGTGAGAATCTCCGTGGCTTTAGCTCCGGGGGCGGGGGCGAGGGCATCCGGATTCTGCACGATATAGCAGTCTTCATTCAAAGTGTTGGAATACCTTATTATACGCCCGTCTGATGCACGCAACTGACCTGAACGAGTGGTGAGTGATCCTTCTGCCGGTGTTTCGGCTGGAACAACACCGAGCACGATCTCTCCGAACTGGCGGTCTTCCTGTCCGTACCGGTAACTGAATATATCGGACACAACGTTCTCTCCGCTTATAAGGAGATTGCCGCCTCCATCGGAGAACAGCCGTAACTTGCGTTCAAGTTCCGGGGTGAATGTCTTGAAATTAACGCCACTGCGTCCATTGCCGACAATTCCGGCTTTCTGTTTGCCAAGTATAAGGTCTACATATTTATAGTCCGACAGGTTGACACTTCCCGCTTCGACTGCGCCTACGCTTGAAGACACGAATCCGAATCCTGCATTGGCAATAGATTCACCGTGAAGCATTGGATAGTCAAAGGTGTTCCCGGCGATGATGCGGGTAGTGTAGTTTGTTCCGCTCCTGCCGAATGATTCTCCCGCATTGCGGTTAAACTCGGTTTGATATCCGGTGAATGCAATGTCTTTTATATACGGGACACCAAAATCTTTGTCGGCATCGAATCCTGCATTGTTGCCGTCTTTGAAATTAGAAGGACCACTGATTCTTGTGAACCCGTTTATTATCAACACCGGTTTTGATCCCGCAGGCGCTTCCCTCAATGCAAGAGTCTCCGATGGGAATGACTGCCCACCGCGGTTCAATGCCACAATACGGAAACTGTGGATTTCATTGTCGGCAACTTTCAGTTCATAATGAGTCTTTGTTGTCTCTCCGATTTTGTGGAAACCGAGTTCACCCTGGTTGCGAGCCATGATCACATATTTTTCAGGCATCGCGGTTTCTTCAAGTGGATCAGGAGTGGGTTGCCAGCTGAGACGATACAGATTCTTTTTCTCACGTGTTATGGAAAAATCTTTTACAGGCAACGGCTGGATCACAAGTTCTCTGTCTTTACGCTCTGCAAGGAATCTTGCGATACCTTTATATATTGCCCTGCTGACAGTGAATTTGAATGTCGGGTCAAGTCCATACATCATGTCGGCAAAGTTCTGATGGCTCATCAATTCTATGAGAGTTGTCGGAACTTCCGGCACTCGTGCCTCTACATAGGATTTGTCCCACATGGAGCGACGGGTCCATGACGGCTCATATTGGCGGCGGATGTCGTTGGATATCTGACGCATTATTATGTCGGTAAGCATTCGCGAGTTAATGCGGGGAGTTCCGTCACGATAAGAATCGCCGTTTTGTGTGAAATATATTCCAAGGGTGCCGATAAATGAATCGTCAGACCTTTTACCGGCATCGCTGTGGAGGGCAAAAGTCATGTCTACCGGTATTTTCAATCCCTCCTTGTTCGGAAGTACGCGCGAGCCGCCGGCAAGGTAATTCACCCAATGACCGCGAGATGTATAGTCGTCTTTATAATCGTCAGATCCGTGATAAGGAGAATATACGGATTCCGGAAAGCCTGCCCAATGCAACCAATAGCGGGCGCCTTCAAGGAATCGGGGCATGCCCGATGTGCGGAATGTTGGAACAGTTTTGGGTGTGGCGGGTGTCATGGGGTCTGCGGGCACAGATGTGTCGACCGGTTTGGAATCGGGAGTTTCATCGGATTCCGGTGTTTCCTCATTCTCTTCGGTTTCCTCTCCAGTCTCATTTTCTTCTCCCTGCTCCTCATCATTTTCTTCCTCTTCCTGTTCCCGGTTGACACTTTCGGTGTTATTTTCCGGAGTTGAGGGATCGTAATAGATATCCGACCTTCTGTCGGAGCGTGCGATATTGCCCATGCCGCCGCCAATCTTTACGGCATCGGCTGTCACGACCATTCCCTCACCTTTTTCCGAAAGGTTGGTAAGAGTCACTACCGGTTCTGTGTCGCTGTATCCTTTGGTCAGGGGGAATGTGCCGAGATATATCCAGGTTCCGCCCCCCATTGTCTGGTTTACGCGATATTCCTTCGAACCCCCGGAATAATTTACTGTATAATGGGCGTCTTCTGTAGAGTTGGGGAATGATTTATAACTTACATATACTGCATATTCTCCATCTTCAGGGATGTCGGCATACCATGCGGCAACCGACTGTTTACCTCCTGTTATGGTGGATGTCTGGCGATATGTGCCGTTTTCAAACGGATTCTCGGTGTCCCTGAAATCCGGAAGGTCATATATGAAGCCGTCCAGATCACCTGTGACCCAAGCTTTCGCACCTGTCATCTCTTTGTAATAAGGCTGGGAATATATGCACCCTTCGTCGTTAGTGTCATTGTCCACTATAACCTCATGGCTGTTTGTGTCACGTTCTCTTGGAAGCATTACATATGCACCTGCATTTTCGAGCATAGGCACCACATAAGGCAATATATAGCTCATGGTGTATGTGTCTTCCACCGATTGGAAAAGGAATGGACGTTGCCATGCCCAGGAACCGGATCCCGGTTTGAAATACCTGCCGTGGGAATGCCATAGGGCTACTATGTCATTCTCCAATCCCTTGTCGGGTTTGATATATGGATGTGCCTCGGTTACGAAAGGAGGATTCTTACGGAACTGTTCTGGGAGTTTATCGACCTTGGTGATATAATAAGCTAAAGCGCGCTGACCAACATTGAGGGTGACTCGATAATCTGATAACGAGTCGGGTAATGCCGCCCGGGTGTGTGACGTGAGGGAGTCTATCAGTTCTCGAGTGACCGGAAGATACGTGAAATTCTCATTCAGGCTCACGCGGGCTATCTTGGAGAGTTTATCAGGTTTAACGCTGTTTACACGCAATCCGCCCGGATTCAGGTTCTCAGGGATCCATTGAAGCAGCCTGTCGTTTACGGTCAAGGTCAGCGAGTCGTTTGACGGCTGTTCCGGTGGCGGGGTCACGGCTTTTACCGATCTTCGGGAATATCTTTTTGTTTTGCGGGATTTTCTGCTTTTGCGAGATTTCCTTGACTTTGACTTTGAACGTTTTGATTTTTTTGATGAAGTCTGGGTTGTCTTAGCCTTGGTGCGTTTTTTTGCCGCGTAGGATTCCATTGAGTCGAATCCTGCGACAGCGACAATAACTGCAATTAAAATATATAAGAATTTACGAAAGTTCATTATAAATAACCTAATATTAGTCAGACTACAAAATTAGTGAAAAAACATATGCGAAACAAACCGCCGATAAATAAGGAGGTGTGTAAAATTTGTTAAATCGCAATTATTATGTTAACTTCGCATGTGAACAAAATAAAAACTTAAATAATGGCAACAAAACCTTTTCATTATCAGGAAATGTTCCCGCTTGGTCCTGACACGACCGAGTATCAGCTCGTAACCAAAGACCACGTGAAAGTGGAAAACTGGAATGGTCATGAGATGCTTGTGGTTGATCCCGAAGCACTTACTTTATTGGCAAACGTGGCTTCTCATAATTGCTCGTTTATGCTTCGCCGTGAACATAACGAGATGGTGGCAAAGATACTTCATGATCCCGAAGCCACTGAAAATGACAAGTATGTGGCGTTGACAATGCTCCGCAACGCGGAAGTTTCGGCAAAGGGTGTTCTCCCGTTCTGTCAGGATACCGGCACTTCTATATGCTCCGGTTATAAGGGGCAGCAGGTGTGGACCGGTTGCGACGATGAAGAGAAGATATCGGAAGGTGTTTATAAGACTTATACTGAAAACAACCTGCGTTATTCACAGAATGCGCCGTTGAATATGTATGACGAGGTTAACACCGGCTGCAATCTCCCCGCCCAGATAGAGATTCATGCCTGCGAAGGGATGGAGTATAACTTCCTTTTTGTTGCCAAAGGTGGCGGATCCGCTAACAAAACATATCTTTATCAGGAAACAAAAGCCATTCTTAACAAGAAGACTCTTGTGCCTTTCCTGATTGAGAAAATGAAAACTCTCGGCACAGCCGCTTGTCCTCCTTATCACATAGCGTTCGTTATCGGCGGCACTTCTGCAGAGGCTAACCTCGCTGCCGTGAAGAAAGCTTCTGTAAAGTATTACGACAATCTTCCTACGGAGGGTAACGAATATGGTCACGCCTTCCGCGATGTCGAGCTTGAAAAGGAATTGCTTGAGGCAGCTCATTGTCTGGGTCTTGGCGCTCAGTTCGGCGGCAAATATTTTGCACATGATATCCGTGTGATCCGTATGCCGCGTCATGGAGCATCTTGTCCGGTCGGCATGGGTGTGAGCTGCTCTGCAGACCGCAATGTCAAAGCCAAGATCAACAAGGATGGTTTATGGATCGAGAAGCTTGATGAGTTCCCTGGTGAGCTCATACCGGAAGAGATGCGTAATGCAGGTGAGGGAGAGGTTGTAAATATCGACCTTAACCGTCCTATGCCTGAAATCCTTGCCCAGCTTGACAAATATCCCGTTTCGACACGCCTTTCACTCAAAGGCACCATCATCGTAGGCAGGGATATTGCCCACGCCAAAATCAAGGAGCGTCTTGATGCCGGAGAACCGATGCCTCAGTATCTTAAGGATCATCCTATTTATTATGCAGGTCCGGCAAAGAAGCCGGAGGGTATGCCTTCGGGCTCATTCGGCCCCACTACGGCAGGTCGTATGGACTCTTATGTAGATCAGTTCCAGGCTGCCGGAGGATCAATGGTGATGATAGCCAAAGGTAACCGTAGCCAACAGGTAACGGATGCTTGCCATAAACATGGCGGATTCTATCTCGGATCTATAGGCGGCCCCGCTGCTATCCTTGCCAAGAACTCTATCAAGAGCGTTGAATGTCTCGAATATCCTGAACTCGGCATGGAGGCTATCTGGAAAATCGAAGTTGAGGATTTCCCCGCATTCATACTCGTTGACAACAAGGGTAACGACTTCTTCAAGCAGATTAAACCCCGTTGTCCGCTTAGCGATTGCAAATAAAATTGTATCGAGATTCTTAAAAAAAAAGGACTGCCTTTATGGCGGTCCTTTTTTTGTGTAAGAATCTATTATTTCACTTACTTACATAAACCTCTAATGGCGATTTAAGGTTACGTTCAAAATTTTCAAGGTAATTATTCCATGTTTCCATATCAGGCATTCCTCCCTTGCTCCATCCCGCTCCCCAATAATAGGTGAAAATTGTGTCGTTTTTATAAGGACCAGTTGCGAGAATATGTCCGATGGCGTCTCCTGCCGGTTTGTTGAGCTTCCTGTATTCAAGCATTTCGCTTTCGGGAGAAACTATCCCCACAAAGATTATGCCGTTGCCATTGGATGAGTTTTCCGTTGAATCGGCATATGCCATGTGTTTCTTACCTAATATATATCCATCCGGATTTTGTTTGTGAACAACAATCCCCGGAGCTATTTTTGAGGTCGTGGACAGTCCCGTGTAACGTACAGATGTTTTGTTGAGCCAAGAACCCTTATCGAGCGATATTACACGTTGCTCCGTTACCATGGAGTCTTTGCCTACCTTGATTGGAGCGTAATTCAGTTGTACCGTGAATCGGATGGGACCGTTGTCAAGAATTTCATAACTCTCGTAACAATAAGGATACACGATTTCTCCGATGGAGTCAAGTAGGGCTGCCGTGCCGCCACCCAATGTCGGTCCGACAGCATATACATCCATACCCTCGCCATGATCCACGTGAAACGACACCCCTTGGTTTATATCAAGGTCGAAACGTTTTTCAAGCACCCTGTGCGATACAGATTTTGTCCATATATCATAGCCGAAAGCTTTCTCCCCCGACTGTTGCAAGGCGGGACCGTATGCTCGATAGGCACAGCGGTCGTTTTCCCATGCCATGTCGTCTTTCCGTTCGGGGAACTGTCTTCCCCAGACTATGGTGTCTGCCGCAGAAGGTATACCGGGCTTAACGGAATAGACAACTTTTGTGTGTGCCTTTACAGAAACAGGGAATATGACTTTATTGTCGAAGGTATGTTGATAGGGTATTTCTGTCCCGGTGTTGTCTATTATCCGAAATTTACCCGGGTTACTTACGGAGATAGAGTTTGCGTTCACGCTTACAATCTCTTCATTGCGATCTTGATCCGAGTCATTTACAATCGTGATTTCCTGACTGTTGCCGATGCATCCTGTCATGGAAACAAACAGGATTGAAGCAACGGTGATGTTTTTTATTATTGAAATAGGTGACATGGAATGTAAAAATAAAACAAACGTTAAGTATTGAAACTTCAATACCTAACGTTCGTGTATCGGTTGGTTAATCAGAGGATGACTTTGCTTACGGATGTGCCTTTGCGCACAATATAAATACCCTTGTCAGGATTTGCAACCTTTACACCCTGAAGGTTGTAATATTCGGCAGGAGCGTCCTCATTGTCAGCACCGATGCCTTTAACAGCCGATTCCGTATCTTCGGCGGTTACAAGGTTGCCCTCTTTAGCTGCAAGCTTGAAACCTTCGTTTGTAAGGTGGAAATATGAAGGATTATCACAACTGTCCACCACTTTTGCATCAAGAGTGGGGGTAGCGAGTGTGATGTTTATTTCATTTCCGTCTGTTACTCCTTCATTCTTAAGGAAAATTCCATCTGCAAGACGTGCGTGGAACTTGTTTACACCGTAAATCGCAGATGAATTTCTCTGTAGATTAAAATAATTATTGTCTTCGCATCCTTCCACTGTGACGTTTTCAAATACTCCCCATGCAGTGTTTTTCAAGTTTATAAGACCATTAACGGATGTGCTGTTGAAATTTTTAATCGTTACATTCTTTAATGTCAGAGCCTTGCCCTCAGCTTCTATCAAAGACCTGCCTTTTCTGCTATTATTACCGTCTATGATAATATCCTCGAATGTGAGTACCGCATTCTGTTTCATCACGAACATTATATTGTCTCCGATTCTGTACACGAGTGAAGAATCGGAATTTTTACCTTTGATCGTAATGTTAGATTTTTTTGATGAGTCAAACATCATACGTTCTGTTATCTCGACATTTCCGGTAATGATAAGCGTGCAGGTCTGATCGGAAGTAATAGCATTGAATGCATCTTTGAATGTCTCGTAACCTACACCAGTAGTTTCATTGTAAACGGGTTTGTCAGCCTCGGATTGGGCATAAGCGTTTGCGGCAATTAATGCAGTTGCCAATGTAAGTAAAAATTTTTTCATATTAAAAAGGTATTAGTGTTGTTTAACGTGATTAATCTATTCAAAAGGGGGTGGCTTGTGCTACCTCCCTGACTGTTTTATAATACGTATGTATATTCGAAGCCACTCAAACTAAAGTCTAAAAAAAATAATCATTTACTCATGCTGTCGGTTGAGTGTCAGTGCCGTGCCGGACGTATGTTTTAAGTGGATGCCTAAAATTGTTTAATTATGCTAAGGAGTATTGCCCCTATTATTTTTATTGTGTTGATATCTGTTCAAACAATCTGCTTTGGACAGAACGTCAGGTGGATAGTAAGTCAGGATAAAGACTTTTGGCGTGAAAATAAAACAAAACTTTCGCGAAAAAGTGATGCGGCTCCGTTGTTGTCTATTACCGGCAACGAGAAGGGCCATAAATTCAAACATTGGGGCACCACATTCAATGAACTTGATTGGGAAGCTTTCCTGGCGCTTGACAGGGATGTTCAGGATAAGGTTATGAAAGATCTCTTTTCTCCCGAAGGGGATCTCCGGTTTACGCGAGGAAGGGTTTCAATGAACTGTAATGATTACGGTAGCTCTTGGTATAGTTGCGATGAGGTTGCCGGAGATCTTGAATTGCGTTATTTCAATATTGAGCGTGATAAACGAGGCATCATCCCCCTGATACGTGCAGCTCAAAAGTATAATCCCGCATTAACTTTCTGGATTTCTCCATGGTCTCCACCAAGCTGGATGAAGATCAATCAAGACTATCCTGTGGTAAGCAGCAGGCATAATGACGCTGATTCTCGGATTGATTACCTTCTTCATGGTTCCGTAGATGGAATTGACGAGGATGAAATGAAATTTCTTGGAGAACGAAAGGGCGTGTTCCCGAAGAAACTTGCAACACAGGATTATTTTATTCAAGATCCAAGGTATCTGCAGGCATATGCTAATTATTTCTGTAAGTTTATTGATGCCTATAAGGAGCAAGGTATCCCGGTAGACATGGTAATATATCAGAACGAAGCATATAGTTATACTCCTTATCCGGGATGTGCGTGGACTGCCGAGGGAACGGTTAGGTTTAATCGTGATTATCTCGGTCCTACGCTTCAGAAATGGCATCCTGACGTAAGGTTATATCTTGGCACATTCAATACCAACCGCTTGGATTATGTGGAAAAGATCCTGTCGGATTCAACTCTTAGGAGCGGGATTGAGGGGATTGCCTTTCAATGGGAGGGTAGGGAGATATTGCCGGCGATCCGGAAGAAATATCCCCAATTCAGTTACATATGTTCAGAAAGTGAGTGTGGCAACGGTGATATGGATTGGAAAGCCGGAGAACATACGTTTTTCCTGATATGTGACAATCTTGGAAACGGATGTGACGAATGGTATAATTGGAATTTCCTTTTGCCCAAACAGGGTATGAGCAAATGGGGATGGAAACAGAATGCGCTTATAGAATTGGATCCACAGCAGAGGACATGCCGATACACACCGGAGTATTATGCGGTGAAGCATTTTTCCAATGTTGTCAGGCAGGGCGCAAGTATAATAGGCTATCATTCGGATAATGACGGGAAAATGCCTGTGCTTGCTGTCCGTAATCCGGACGGAAAGTTGCTTATAATAGTTTCAAATAACAATGACAATGACAAAAAACTGTCTGTGAAGATTTCGGATAGTTATCTTAATGTCATACTGTCACCACATTCTTTTAACACGTTTATTATGAACGATGTTAAAACAATTTCTAAGTAAAGGCGGGTCTCCCTATAAAACTACACTTAGAAGTTGTTTAAAAATAAATGTGAATTTGGGGTCGCAAGCTTGGCGCAGATT
>CASBHZ010000099.1 GCA_949123685.1 uncultured Bacteroidales bacterium
TAAGTAAGTGTCAAGTATGTTTTAAAACATACTTGACACTTACTTAATTAATAGGTTTTCTTTGCAATTTGAAATTAAAAAACTATCTTTGTAACATACTTGTAGCATCTGAATTAGCATTTCAATGCAATATGACATAAAAAATCCACTTCATACACCACGATTTCACAAACAACATAACATATTTAAACCAATCATTATGATTATTAAGAGAATGTTAAGTGCGGCAATAATGCTTGCAGGGGCATTTGGAGCTTTTGCACAACAGCCGCAAATGCAGCCACTGCCGCTTAATCCGGCAGTGAAACATGGAACGCTGCCTAATGGTCTTCAGTATTTTATTCTTCACAATGAAGAACCTAAAGAGCGTGCGAACTTCTATATCGCACAAAAGGTAGGATCAACACTCGAAAGTTCCGAACAGCTTGGATTGGCTCACTTCCTGGAGCATATGGCTTTTAACGGAACAAGTCATTATCCAGGTAAGGATATGCTAAATTATCTTCAGGCTAAAGGCATCCGCTTTGGTGCCGACATTAATGCTTATACGGATTTCGATGAGACCGTGTATAACATAAACAATGTTCCCACTACAGATGCCGCCTTGATGGATAGTGTGTTGCTTGCCATCCATGACTGGAGCTGCGAAATTCTGCTTGAAGAGGATGAAATCAATGCCGAGCGCGGGGTGATTGAAGAAGAATGGCGTTCAAGAAATAATGCCGGTTCACGTATGCTTGAATATGTTCTTCCAAAAATCTACCAGGAGTATCAGTATCAGCAGACTCCAATCGGCAAGATAGAAGTTATTCGTAATTTTCCACCGGAAGTATTACGTGCATATTATAAAAAATGGTATCGTCCGGATCAGCAAGGTATAATTATTGTCGGAGATTTCGATGTTGCAGAAATGGAGAAAAAGGTGATTGATCTTTTCTCTCCCATACCTATGCCTGAAAATGCAGCAGAAAGAACTTATCCCACAGTCAGCGACAACAAGGAACCGATATTCGTTTTCTTTGATGATCCGGAAAGCCAATTCCCACGATTGACATTAAGCTTCAAGACGGAAAAAACACCGTTCGAGATGCGTAACACACTTGCCGGTTTCGTACAAGACGAACTTCTTGAATCAATAATAGCCAGATTGATAAACACCCGTTTGGATGAATATAGCCAGAAACCTGAGTGTAAATATGCTTTCGCACGTGTTGGCTTTGGAAATTATTGGATATCTAAGACAAAAGCGTCATTCACGATTACAGTTGTCGGAAAAACAGAAATGAAAGAGGCCTTTGCCGAGGCTATTGCAATTATTGCCAGAGCTTGCAAAACAGGATTTACGGATTCAGAGCTTCAGCGAGTGCGCGACACAATGATTTCAAGATATGAAAAAATATATAACGAAAGAAACAAGACAACAAGCGACGCTCTTGCATCTGAGCTTATTCGTCATTTCGTTGATAATGTGGCTACACCTGGCATAGAGACAAAATTCGAACTTGCCAAACAGCTTCTTCCCAACATTCCTGTCCAGGCTATAAATCAGGTAGCTGCAACAATACTGACTCCGGAAAATCAGGTAATGGTAATTGATCAGCCAAGAAAAGAAGGATTCACGGTAGTGACCGAACAGGATATGCTTCCAATTCTTAATAACGCCATGAATGCAGAATATGAAGCTTATGTTGATGAAGTGATCACAGATCCTCTTATTGAAAAACTTCCAAAACCAGGAAAAATTAAATCTCAGACATCCGGAAAATTTGGAACAACTGAGCTTGTACTCTCTAATGGCGTAAAAGTGATTGTTAAACCCACTGATTTTAAGGATGACGAAATACTCATGACTGCATTCAAGGACGGAGGCAAACGCTCTTATCCTGAATCTCAGGCAGCCAATGTTCTCCTTATGGAAGATGCATACTCTGTAAGCAAATTAGGTAGTTTCGACAATACGAAACTCAGGAAATATCTTGCCGGCAAAATGGCTGGTCTTTCATTCTCTATCGGAAATACTGTGACCGAGTTCGAAGGCATGAGTTCCGTTAAGGACCTTCCTACGCTTATGGAACTTATATACGCTGCGTTCACGTCTATAAATCCGGATCCTGCAACCTATAATGCACAGATGGATCAAGCTCGCACTTTCTTGAAAAACCAAGATGCGAACCCTGACAAGATATTCAACAAGCATCTCGCAGCAGCAAGATACGGCAACAATCCCATGTTCCAGGAAATTGACATCAACACTCTTGATGCTGCAAACTATCTTGAAATGCTTGACATGATCAAACAGGCTACAGCCAATGCCGCTGATTACACTTTCATTTTCGCCGGCAATGTTGACATCGATACCCTCAAACCACTTCTCGAGCAATATGTAGCAACACTTCCTTCATCAAAGAAAGGGAAGACAGCTGTTAAAAACCTTTCTTCAATCAGTATTGCAAGCGGACAAGTTGTAGACCATTACAAACAGCCGATGCATTCTCCCAAATCTCAAGTTTTTGCCATTTCTTCAGGAACCAATGTGCCATATTCAATTGAGAACTCTGTTAAACTAAGCATGATAGGGCAGATCCTGAGCATGGTTTACACAGAAACTCTTCGTGAAGAGATGGGCGGCACATATAGCCCCGGGGCAGGCGCGGTATTGAACCCGCATACCGGTCAGTGGATGATTCTATATACATACCAGACAAACTCTGACATACTCGGCAAGATGGAAGAACGCGCCAATGCAGAATTGATGAAGCTACTGAATGAAGGTGCAAGCGAGAAAGACTTCAACAAAGTTAAAGAGGCAGCGATGAAACAGTATGAGATAAACGTTCGTAACAATAGTTACTGGACCAACAACCTGCTCATGCTCGAAAAGGGTATAGACGACATAACCAATCATAAAGCCGCAATCGAGAATCTAACACTCGCAGACTTAAATAAATTCATGAAAGGTCTCTATAACGGCAAGAACCGTATAGAAGTTATCATGGAAGGTGTAGAAGCTAAATAATAGTTTCACTTAAATATTTATAAAAATAAGGTCGGACACAACGTTGTTCGACCTTATTTTTATATCTTTGCATAAAGATTAGAATGATCTCTTATTTAAGTAAGTAATGAAAATTAATCGATATATGTAAGTAATGAAATCTTGCACTATAAAACTTGTTCTTTTTGGCTGTTTTCACCTTGTAATTCAGTCGCATATGCCTATATGCTCCTTCATTACGCGGCAAAAACATCTCAAAAATAACGGTGTTTTATATGTGCATTAATTTTTATTACTTACTTAACAAAATAACAACTATATGAACTATTTTTTTAAATCATTGACAGCTTTAACCATGGTAACATTCGCTGCTTCCGCAACAGGAGCCGTGTCCAATCCATTGATTGAAGGATCGAAACTTCCTTACGGCACAATGCCTCTTTCCCAAATTACTCCCGCCCAATATGAAGAGGGTGTGCTTGAAGGTATAAAACTTCAGAATCAAGAGATAAATGCTATAGTTAGACAGCGTAGCGTACCGACATTTGAAAACACCATAGTTGCCCTTGACAGAAGTGGGGAAGTGCTTAACAGATCCATCCTTGCTTTAAGTAATCTGGAAAATGCATCAGGAAATCCTGAAATAATGGCTATCCTTGCGAAAGTAACGCCGGCTTTATCCGAACATTCCTCAAACATAATGCTAAATGAGCATCTTTGGAACAGGGTCAAACAAGTCTACGACAATAAAGACAAAGACAAAAGCCTGACCCCCGAAGATCTCCGGCTTATTGAAAAAACATATCTCGGTTTCATACTTTCCGGTGCAGACCTTAAAGGTGCAGACCGTGAAAAATTCCGCAAACTTAATTCGGAATTGTCTGAACTTACTGTCAAATATGGACAGAACGTTTCCAACGCGATGAAAGAACCTTCACGACGGATGTGGCTCAAAAAATCAGATCTGACAGGCATACCGGAATCGGTGATTGAATCATATCGAGAAGCCGCCAAGGAAACATTAGCACAAGAGGGCAAAAATGATGACGAGTCATTATATCTTGTAACGGTATTTGCACCGTCCTATCAACCGTTCATGAAATATTCTGAACGCAGGGACCTTCGCGAGCAGCTTTACAGATTGTCAAACAGCCGTAATAATGGAGGGAAATTCGACAACACTGCAATACTTCGCGATATTGCAAACGTGCGCCTTGAGATAGCCCAGCTAATGGGTAAGAAAACGTTTGCTGAATATCAACTGCAAACTACAATGGCAAAAACTCCTGAAACCGTAATGGAGTTTCTTGAAAACCTAAGGAATGCATATACGGAACCTATGAAAGCTGAATTAAAAGAGATTCAGGACTATGCAAGATTATCGGAAGGCAGTGACTTCAAACTTTCGGCATGGGATTATTCCTATTGGGCAGATAAACTGAAAAATGACCGATATGCCTTCAATGACGAAGACATGAAGCCATATTTTGAATTAAACAACACTATCAAGGGGGTATTCGGTCTCGCAACCAAATTATATGGCTATAAGTTCAAGGAAACAAAAGACATTGACAAATATCATCCGGATGTTAAGATATATGAGGTATATGAAAAAGACGGAAAACTTCTCGGTATACTTTATGCTGATTTCTTTTATAGGGATGGCAAAAGCCCAGGAGCCTGGATGACAGAGTTTAGAGGTGAGACAAAAGATGACGAAGGAAAGAAAAGTATACCTCTCATATCTATCGTATGCAACTTTTCAAAGCCAGTCGGCAATGCCCCCGTGCTTCTCACTCCATCTGAGGTGGAAACATTCCTGCATGAATTTGGACATGCATTGCATGGGCTTTCATCAGAAGCTAAATATGCATCTCTCAGTGGTACCAATGTAGATCATGATTTCGTTGAACTGTTCTCTCAGTTTAATGAGAATTATTTGACTGAAAAAGAATACCTCGACAGTTTTGCGAAACATTATAAAACGGGTAAGAAGATGCCACAGGAGCTGATTAATAAATTCCTGAAATCTTCTCAGTTTGGAGCAGCATATGCTTGCCTGCGCCAACTTGGCTTTGGCTATCTTGACATGGCTTATCACACCATAGCATCTCCCTTAAGGGCATCTGCAAATCTCGAAGAGTTTGAGAAGAATGCCCAAGATCCGGTCAGATGTTTTGAAGCAGTGGAAGGATGTATGACATCTCCTTCATTCGGTCATATTTTTTCCGGTGGATATGCAGCCGGATATTATGGATATAAATGGGCTGAATCACTTGATGCGGATGCATTCGCGGCGTTCAAGGAAACCGGCATCTTCAATAATAAGACCGCTTCTAAATTCCTTAAGATGCTTCAAGCTGGAGACACGGTGGATCCGATGGAACTATATGTTGGATTCCGTGGCAAAAAGCCCACTGTAGACGCCCTCATGGAACGTGACGGAATCAAAAAATAACATAAGAACACCTCATATTATAAAAATAAGTTTCGCAAATTGAACTTGCGAAACTTATTTTTATAATAGCATCAATACATCCGTTAGTTAAAACAACTTCAATGTTTCACATTCTTGATGCCACACAGATTATATTCTTATTGTCAAAAGCTTTGAAAGCATAAAGAAACTTGTCTGTTCCTTCTTCTAATTTTAGTTTATTTCTTAATGTTTTTGCATCCAAAGGATAATTCTTTATAACAACATTATATCTGCCGCCTTTCATGTTTTTCAACTCAAGTTTGCCGGGAAAGGATTCAATCTCAAGTATTCTACCCGGAAAATCAGAGTATAGTTTGCTTGAAATATAAAGAGAAGTATTATTAGACACACGTTTAAGTCCCGGAAACTTGTCACATATAGCTTTGAAAGACCTGAGTTTCATCAATCCGGCGTTAGGTTCATAAAGATAATTGCCCACAACCAAATCTTGACTTGATATAAAAGGGGGATGACTCTTTTCCAACTCTTCCGGAGTAAAGAAAATGTCTGAGATTATGCCACTATCATCAAAATCAATTACACGCACACCACCGAACAGTGAAGTTTTACAAATATCTACAAGAACCTCCTTACATTCACCTTTAACACAAACTATGTGTATGCATGATACGTAATTTATTTCCCGCCTTATTTGTGAAAGGTCAAGAAGGGGAGATGACTTGATAAATATCCGGTCTGCCTTCTCAAGCATATCGGGTAAAATATCAATAACGTTTGGCGTGCAGTCAGAAAAAGAATATGTTCGCCGGTTATTCTCATCCCTTCTCGCAGGATCAATAAATATACAATCAAAATGAGTTTTAGAGTTTTTAATTAAACTGACACTGTCGGTACATTCAGGTAACAGACTCTTAATATTCAGGATTCTTGAATTATGAACCAATGCATCACATTTATTATGGTCAATATCGCATGCGATTACATTATTTCCATGTATTGCTATTGTCATAGCATCAATCCCGAGACCAGCTGTCATATCAAGAACCTTATGCCCTGATCCTACTAAAGCCGCATGATATTCAGCCACCCGTTCATCAGAAGCTTGTTCTGACGATATTGAATCAGGGAATATAAATTGCCTGAAACTGAGAAAAGACGGTAACTTGTGGGTGGTCTTCCTACGGGAAACAATCTGACATACTGCAAAATTTAAAGAAAATGGCAGATCTTTATTATGGTATTTCAGAAGTAGTTCATTACAATCCTCTTTTGCGTTTTCCAAAATAAAAGCAAAAAATGGATTTTCCGGATCATCAAATTCATTATAATTGATCATTCTTAATATAATGTATGAAGTTCAGCAATAATTCTATCATAAGCAAATGCCGCACTAATATTTGTTTAATTTAAACACGACATGCAAATTTAATACTTTAAACAACCCAATCAAAATTTAGAAGCTGTTTAAATCAAACATGTTCATCCGTTACATTGAAGTTGTTTAAGCAACTTCATTATTTGCGAAACTTGAATTACTTGTTTATTTTGCGTTAACAAAATTTAAATATTTTTTTAGGATGCGAAAAAAGAGGTATATTTGCAACCAAATTTTGGAAAAATGAATTTCAAACGCTATATACATACATTATCATTAGTTTCTATATTTTCATTTCTCAGCACATGTCCCTCTCAAACGGCACAGGCTGCTGAAGCTCCCAAGAAAGGACATGAATACACCATAGTCATAGATGCCGGACATGGCGGGCATGATGCCGGTGCTGTTGACAATAATGTAAAAGAGAAAGACATCAACCTTGGAGTAGCTAAAAAATTAGCTGCCAAAATAAAAAGGGGGATGAAAGATGTAAAGGTTGTATTGACGAGAGAGAATGATTCTTACATCACTTTGCAAGAAAGGGCAAAGATAGCCAATGAAAACAAGGGAAACCTTTTCATATCAATCCATACAAACTCTGTTGACAAAACCAATCCCAACCGTAAACGTGTAGCAGGAGCTTCCGTATATGCACTCGGACTCCATAAAGACAAAAATAACCTGCAAGTAGCGAGACGGGAAAATTCAGTAATTGAGTTAGAAAAGAATTTTGAACAGAAGTATAGCGGGTTTGATCCATCCAAAGATGAATCTTATATAATTTTTGAGATGGCACAAAAAAAGAACCTTGGACAAAGCTTGAAATTTGCGGACCTTGCCCAGAAAAACCTTGTGAAAGGTGCCGGACGGGCTGACAGGGGAGTTAAACAGGCCGGTTTCTGGGTTTTATGGGCAACCTCAATGCCATCCGTGCTGGTAGAACTTGATTTCATATGCAATCCCAACTCTGCGGTATACATGGGATCTGAAAAGGGACAACAACAACTTGCTGAAGCTTTATATAAGGCAGTTGAACAGTATATGGGTAATAAAAAGGGGAATACTGTTAATGACTCCCATGCCGTGACAAAGAAAGAAAACTCTGTCAAACATGGCACACCTGTGCTCGCATCCTCACAACATAACGAAAAAAAGATTGAGAGGACACAAACGTCCTCCCGTCCTGCGTCTGCATTCACTAAAAGACGCAGGCGCTCTGAAGCTGCTAAAAAAGCTTCTGCCATAAGAAATGTAGAAACAGCCGCAATCCCTCTTCACAAGGAAAACGAGCGACTTGCAATACCGGAAGTTAAGGAAGCCGAACCCGTTTTGGCTATCGAAAAGCACACGCCTGCTGAAGATACAAAAAAGAAAAAGGGAAAAAAATCCAACAATAAAAAACAAAATAAAAAAAATACAAGAACTTATAACAACAAGACTGTGACTGTCAACTCAGATGGATCCACATCGTTAGCTGACAACAATCAGAAAGCTGGTATTGCTCTAAAAACGCACAAGTCCATATCAGGATACCATTCTAAAGTTGAAAGACTCACTACAGTCTACAAGATTCAGATTCTTGCAAGTTCAGATATCCTGAAACAGAACAATCCGCGTTTTTGTGGGTTAACACCTGTGAAATCATTTAAAGAAAACAATTTATATAAATACACCTACGGCGAAAGTGAAAATAGGCAGGATATGGAAATTTTATTAAAAAAAGTAAAAGAAATGATTCCTGATGCTTTTATCATCAAAAGCCGAAAATAATATCCGAAATTTATTGGTCATGAAAAAAATATTTAACAAGGAGTTTATAATCGGCATCTGTGTAATTGCCGCCATCGTTATTCTGATTTTCGGGATAGACTACCTAAAAGGTATCAACCTGTTCAGTCCTGCAAATTTCTATTATGCGTCATATAATAACGTTGCCGGACTGGAAATCTCATCCCCTGTGACTATAGACGGATATAAGGTAGGGCAGGTCAGGGAAATTCAATTTGATTACGAAAATCCAGGGAAAATAAAAGTGCTATTGGCTCTAAATAAAAAATTGAGGATTCCGGTTGATTCAAAAGCAACTATGGGATCTACGCTCATGAGCGGCAATTTTATTGCAATTAAACTTGGAAAAAGTTCTGAAAAGATCCCTGTGGGAGGCAACATCGAATCATTCGAGACGTCTGACCTCATGTCATCTCTGAGTGAAGATATAATGCCGGCAGTCAACCAGATCCTTCCACGTGTTGATTCGCTTCTATATAACCTTAACCGTCTTGCTGGCGATCCGGCATTGACATCTTCGATTCAACGCCTTGACGGCATAACTGAAAATGTCTTAACAGCAACTAATGGTTTAAATTCAACAATAAACAGGGATCTTCCCGTAGTAATGAGAAATGTTAAATCCATTAGCCACGGTCTTGATACAGTCACTGCCAATCTTGGTGTTTTATCTGCTCAATTAAAATCCCTCCCTTTAAACACAACTGTAGATAATGTTAATGCATTAACTGAAAATTTGACAAAATTCTCAAATCAACTTAATGATCCCAATTCTACATTAGGATTGCTCATGAATGACCCTGAACTTTACAATAAATTAAACAGGGTAGCAGCAGATGTGGATTCACTAATAGTTGACATAAAGAAGAATCCCAAACGCTATATAAGCATTAAATTATTATAACGACATGAACTGGAAGATAATTCTTATTTAGAATGATTCCAAATAAGAATAAATATGGAATAAATTCCTAAGACACGTTTTTATAATAATTTCAACTATAATAATAAATTGGCATCATATTTAAATATGATGCCAATTTATTATTAT
>CASBHZ010000100.1 GCA_949123685.1 uncultured Bacteroidales bacterium
GCATCTCAAAATAATTCAGAAAATAAACCAGAGATTGGATCAATTAGCGGCTTAGTCCAGACTGTTCAACCTCAAATTTTACCGAACCATTATTGATTAAGAAACTGTTTAAAATAAGAAATCCGGAAATACATTTGCCTTATCTCATTATATTTATTCCCTCTCGAGAATAAGTACAGACCCCGCATCTCCAGCTGAAAGGTATATCTTGATTTTACCCTCTTTATATTTCTCCGAAAAGTCTGCAAGAGTCAGTCTGACGGTATGACCGTCAATACTGACTGTTCCCCAGTCGCAAGATACTGAATGAGATCCGAGCCTTGTCACCTTATCTCCATATGTCCCCTCTTCAGACAACTCGCCTAACCAAGGAGTATAATTGGATACGGACATAACCACTTCCCCGTTGTCTACCTTTGACTTAATATATACATAATAGTCTTTTTCAACCACTACACTGATATCCTCAGGTGAAGATATTGATTCTACCATCCACTGGAAAGGAGGCCAACCCCCATCCGTTTCTTCGCGACAAGACGAAAACATCAACGGAAATATCAATAATACCAATATCAAATATTTATTTCCCATATCATACTATTTTATAATTGCTAAATTCTTTTACATATCACATGCTACCATTATTTCATTTAAATATGAGTTCCTTTCTGTTTTTAGAAAATTTATACTTATAGCTTCCATTTTCAACAATCCAGGGACGCTGATCAATAAACCATCCGTTTTGATAACCACCCCATCCCCAATTCATATGATATGTTAGCACATCCGAATATTGTTCAGATACCCCTCCATCAGCCGTAACATATTTAAATTGAGGATACCAGGCATCTGAAAGACGATATAAAGTATATCTAATTATTGTTTCTGAATGATATACACCATCTATTACCCATGCATGACCGTCACCTCCTATTTCATCTTCACCCCTTGCATACACCGGATGCCTTTGCTTTAATGAAAAATCTATTCGAGTTGCATTATGATCTATTTTATCAATTGAATACCCGTAAGACTTCAATACACTTTCGGCATTATTTATATTAGAGCCTCCAGTCTCTGATACATTCAGTTGAACCCTTAATGTAGCAAGAAAATCTGTCAATGTTTTATTGCCATAAGTATCAGGCATATTACCCCATTGTATCGTATTCGGTTTCTGATAATATCTCATTAACTGACCTACTGCCACTGTAACGCACCCAAGAGCTTTATATCCTGTCGTATTAAATCTTTCGTCCTGACCCCACTTTGTTGTAAGCAAAGGACCGATAGTATTCATATTTTCTATGGTTTCCTCTACAACATATGCGGTGTTTCGCCAACTATATTGTGTACCCTCCCATAAATCTTCATCACTTGCTTGTCTTACAAAATTCTGATAAACATTATCAGGCAAGATATTCTTGTAGTTAGTCAATTTTCTTACAACTGCACTATTTTTGGAACTCACATCAGCATACCAATCATTAAACACAGCCAAATATTCATCTTCTTCCGATCTTGATTTCCTTTGTATTGTATTTGGACTTTCACATTCTATATACTTACTCCAAAGACAACCATATGACTGCTCAATGTTTCCATCCTTGGCTGCTTTAACAGATTCAATCAAATCATTCACAATCATATGATATGCTCCCTGTTGAGAATTATGTTCATAATGACCCTGATCAACAACTGCAAGAACTGGATAATAATTACGAGTTGCAGAAATTAACATATAGCCATCTTCAAAATTAACGGCATATATTGCAGGCTCATCCTCTTCATCATAGATTGTTACCACATCCTGTACTGCTTTATCAGAGAAACTTCTTGTAAGTTTAGATTTTGAAAGTTTTGCCACAATTATAGCATCGCTTACAGAGAGATTGGTTTTATCAATATCCAATTTCTCCTGCACTACGTCCAAAACCGCAATGTCCTCATTTTCCGGCAAAGCTGAATCTTCACTGCAAGAAGCGAACACAAACAATGCAAGGGAACAGTAAAGAACCAAAGTTATCCCTTTTCCAAAACTTGATCCATCCATAATCCATCTTTTAATTAATTACAAAAATATATTACTTTATCTCAATATGCAAAATATTTTTTATATTTTCAAACAAAAATAACATTACAAATCAACATATCCAAACTAAATGCTATATAACATATTTTTAATTATCATCACATATAAATGACAAAAAACAGGCACAAAGTTTTTCTGTGCCTGTTTTCTGCCATTTATCATATCGACTATTTCAAAACAATGCGCTATGACATAGTCTCAACATATCGTGTAGATAATTTATTCTGCGTAGAGATAGTCTGCGATCTCTTCAGGACGGAAGTTGCCGATGAAGTCTGCATGCTTTGCAACTTCAGCTTTGCCGTAGTTGACAAATACACGGAGCGATTTGCGGAAGGATGCATCGCGCTGGGTGTCGTCGAGCATCAGATAACCCATAACGATATAACCTGCCATCTCCACAAGGCGACGCGCCATGAAGTCGTGGAATTTGGGATCATCAACTCCGTTGACAGCCTCAACAGCATCAGCATATTGCTGAGTCATGAACTGGAGCGTTGCCTTTACTGCCTCATCTTCAACAGCAACCTGCTTAGCCTCCTCACTCTTGATCCAATCAAGATATGTACCGGTGGTGACGTGGCGGATCGCTGCCACAACCTGAAGCTGAGTGGTTCCTTCATAGATAGACGTGATACGTGCGTCACGATAGATCTGCTCGCATGCATAATCCTTCATGAAGCCGGAACCGCCATGGATCTGGATGCAGTCATATGCGTTCTGGTTACAGAACTCGGAAGTCATACCCTTTGCAAGCGGCGTGAAGGCATCAGCAAGACGGCTATAGAACTTAGCCTCTTTCTTCTCCTCCATTTCAAGCTTGCGCTCTTTGGCGATATCATCGTAGATCTTATACATGTCCACAAAACGGGAACATGCATAAAGAAGCGTACGGCTTGCATCGAGCTTAGCCTTCATTAGAGACAGAATCTCTGCAACTGCGGGGAACTCGATGATAGCCTTTCCAAACTGCTTACGCTCTTTGGCATACTGCAAAGCCTCGCGATAAGCATGTTCGCTGATACCAACGCTCTGTGCCGCGATACCGAGACGCGCACCGTTCATAAGAGCCATCACATATTTGATCAGACCCAACTTGCGGCTGCCTACCAATTCCGCAGGAGCATCTTTATATACAAGCTCACATGTGGGGCTACCCTTGATACCCATCTTGTTCTCAATACGGCGCACGTTTACGCCACCGTTACGTTTGTCATAGATGAACATCGAAAGTCCGCGACCATCTTTAGTGCCCTCTTCAGAGCGGGCGAGCACCAAGTGAATGTCACTGTCGCCATTAGTAATGAATCGCTTAACGCCATTCAACACCCATGAGCCATCTTCTTTCTGAGAAGCCTTGAGCATTACAGACTGCAGGTCTGAACCGGCATCCGGCTCCGTAAGGTCCATTGACATTGTCTCTCCGGCACATACTCGGGGAATATATTTCTCCTTCTGCGCCTCATCCGCAAATTCATAGATCGTCTCGGCACAGTCCTGAAGTCCCCAAAGGTTTTCAAAACCGGCATCGGCGCGGCTAACCATGTCGGCTGCCATGATATATGGAGTGATCGGGAAATTAAGACCTCCGAGACGGCGGGGCATAGACATACCCATCAGACCCGCCTTGCGGCAGGCATCAAGGTTTTTCTTGGTGCCGTCTGCATATATGACGCGGCTATTCTCAACGCGAGGACCATTGTGATCCACATCTTCGGCATTCTCGGCAATAATATCACCGCAGATCTCGCCCACTATGTCAAGCACGCGGTCGTAACTGTCCATCGCATCCTCAAAATTTTGAGGTGCATAGTCGAATTTATCGGCATCAGCGAAGTTTCTCTCTTTAAGCTCCACGATCTTCTTCATCATCGGATGATTCAGGTGAAGTTTCAGAGCCTCGTTATCTGTATAGAAATTAGCCATCTTACTTGGAATTCTTTTTGTAATAATTGATTAATTTTGGAACGACATCCTCCATCTTACCGGTTATCACGTAATCAGCGATTGCATTGATTGGAGCATCCGGATCTGAATTGACAGAAATGATTATCGAGCTGTCCTGCATACCGGCGATATGCTGTATCTGACCGGAGATGCCGCAAGCGATGTAAAGTTTCGGGCGTACGGTGACACCGGTCTGTCCGATCTGACGGTCATGGTCAACCCATCCGGCATCTACAGCCGCACGGCTTGCACCCACTTCTCCGCCGAGCACGTCGGCAAGCTTGGTGAGAAGATCGAAATTCTCTTTGCTACCTACGCCATAACCTCCGGCAACCACTACTGGGGCACCCTTGAGATTGACTTTAGATTTTTCTATATGACGGTCTATAACCTCCACCACGTAATCCTCGGGAGATGTGTAATCGTTCACGTCAAGGTTAATCACCTCTCCAACATAGTTGGAATCCTTTACCTCTTTCTTCATGACACCCTCGCGGACAGTTGCCATCTGCGGACGGCAATCCGGGTTTACGATAGTAGCCACGATATTGCCACCGAAAGCAGGACGGATTTGAAGGAGAAGATCCTTATATTCAGTGCCGGTCTTCGCATCCTTGTGATCACCGATCTCAAGCGCTGTGCAGTCCGCGGTCAGACCGCTGTGAAGAGCCGAAGAGACACGGGGACCGAGGTCACGCCCTATTGCCGTAGCACCCATAAAGGCGATACGAGGCTCAATCTCCTTGAATAAGTTTATAAGGATCGAGCTGTGAGGAAGCGATGTATAAGGATAAAGACGATGATCCTCCACTTTATATATGCGGTCAACGCCATAAGGGAAGATCTGTTTCTCGATATCTTTCAGTTTGTCACCTGCCACTACCGCCTCAAGCTTGATACCGAGTTTGTCGGCAAGCGTGCGGCCTTTGGTGAGGAGTTCAAGGCTGACATCAGCAACCTTACCATCCTCATATTCGCAATATACGATCAAATTGTTCTTGTCTGTTGCCATAATGTTTAGCCGATAGTGTGGTTAGCGATTAATTCTTTGATGAGGCCTTCAAGGTCCTCGTCATTGTTCTCAATGCGACGTGCATCCTTAGCGGTGAAAACAACGTTCTCTATACCTTTCACCTTTGTTGGAGAACCGGCAAGACCGCACTGTGCGAGATCAGCCTCGACAGTAGCTGCTGTCCATTCCCCTATCTCAAGATAAGGACGCGCTGCAACGAACGCCTTCTTCTCTTCATCATTTGCTATTTCAGAAGGCACTGCGGCATATTTATACTTCTGAACATTGCGTGCGTTGCGAGGGCGGCATTCATCGGCAGAGCCGTTAACGGTGATAACCACCGGTACCGGAGCTTTTACTGTTTCCACACCACCTTCGAGGCGACGTTTCACGACAACCTTGCCATCCTTGACTTCAACAATCTCCTCGGCATATGTAACCTGAGGAAGTTTCAACTTCTCTGCAATCTGGGGACCCACCTGCGCCGTGTCTCCGTCAATTGCCTGGCGACCGCCTATGATCAGGTCATATTTACCGATCTTGCGGACGGCTGCATTCAGAGCATAGGAAGTAGCAAGCGTGTCGGCACCGGCAAAAGCGCGGTCTGAAAGCACGATACCACGGTCTGCACCGCGATAAAGACCTTCACGCACGATCTCGGCGGCACGCGCCGGACCCATAGTGAGCAAAGTCACTGTTGTGCCGGGATACATCTCTTTCAACTTAAGTGCCTGCTCAAGGGCGTTGAGATCCTCAGGATTGAAGATCGCCGGAAGTGCCGCACGGTTGATGGTGCCGTCTTCCTTCATCGCATCCTTGCCGACATTGCGGGTGTCTGGCACCTGCTTAGCCAATACAATGATGTTCAAACTCATAATTTGATATATCTTTAGTTTGTTGATTATCGTTGTTTTATAAGCGTATTATCTGACCTTGCGAGACTGGCATTTCTCAATAAATCAGCTCACTTATATCCACATTTCGCCACAAAGTTAATAAAAAATTCTTAAAAATGCTCACTTTTCTTCCTCATGTGCACGCGAACCTACGTATCCCGTTTTGTCATTTTCAAATAATTTCATTAATTTTGCCAATAAGTCAACCTTTGCTGAATATGAAATATCTTAAATATATCTTCATTGCAACAACCTGCATTTCAGTATGCATAAACGCTACGGCACAGTCTGTGGAAGAATCGCTTGCCGAGGGCAGGGAGGCTTTCATGAACTATGATTTCGAGGGAGCGGCACGCCACTATGCCGCAGCACGTAAGAAAGCCCGAAAAAAGATCCCGCCTCAACTCGAAGAGCAAGAAAGGGAACTCATGAAAGCCGAGAACTTCCTTGAAAGGGTTGAGCAGTTAGTGATTCTTGACAGCATCACCGTGCCTAAAACGGATTTCTTCAATGCCTACAAACTTCCATTCTCGGCAGGTTCTCTCGGCAATGCATCTGCTATACCGTTTGAGCAGGCAGATGCCGACTATGTATTCACTAATGAAGGAAACGATTTCAAGATGTGGGCACAGCCGGACACTGCCGGGACATACAGGATAGTTGAATCAATCAGGTTGACCGACGGATCATGGCATGAACCCTCGACAGCACCTGATATATTAAACAATGGCGGGAATGCAATATTCCCTTTCATGATGTCGGATGGCGTAACACTCTATTTTGCATCCGACAATGAAGAGTCTCTCGGAGGATACGATATATTCGTGGCGACTCGTGATGCCGCTGACGGAGAGTATCTACAGCCTCAAAACATGGGCATGCCTTATAACTCGCCTTATGACGATTATCTTCTCGCCATTGACGAACTCAATGGTGTCGGCTGGTGGGCGACAGACCGGAATCAACTGGGCGAAGACATAACCATCTATGTTTTCAAGGTCAATGACCTGCGCAAAAATTATAATGGTGAAGATACGGAAAATATTCCGGACCTTGCCTTCATTCGCGATTATAAAGCCACATGGGGGGAGGAAGATTATACACCTCTCCTTGAAGAGATCCGGGCTATAACTCCCGGACAGGTTAAAAAGCAAGTTGATTTCATTTTCCCGATGCGGGGGAGCGTAACCTACACCACCCTTGATGATTTCCAGACATCTGCAGGGAAAGCGATGATGAAGAAATATCTTTCCGCCGAAAAGGCATTCAACCAGAAACTTCAACGCCTGTCTGATTTGAGACATAAGTTCGCTATCAACAAGGGAAGCTCCATGAAAGCGCAAATACGCTCCCTCGAAACAGAAACAGACAACGACCGCGAAGCCCTTCGCCGCTTACGCAGCGAAGTCTATCGTGCCGAGCAAAATAAGTAAGACGAAAGTAACAAGAATTTATCATGATCTCTTTCTCCATTGCCGTTATAATTCTTATAGCAGGATATTTTACTTATGGCAAATTTGTGTCAAAAGCGTTTGGGCAGAATCCTGCATTCCCCACTCCTGCAAAACAACATGCGGACGGTGTCGATTTCGTAGAGCTACCCACATGGAAAGTTTTCCTTATCCAGTTTCTGAACATCGCGGGACTCGGACCGATATTCGGCGCGATAATGGGCGTAATGTTCGGTCCGGCAGCTTTCTTATGGATAGTGTTCGGAACGATTTTTGCGGGCGCCGTTCACGATTATATTTCAGGGATGCTCTCGCTGCGCAACAATGGCTCTTCATTACCCGAAATAGTTGGCAATCAGCTCGGCAACGGCATTAAAAACACGATGCGTGTCTTTTCACTGCTCCTAATGATACTCGTAGGAGCGGTGTTCGTATATAACCCTGCTGATCTTCTTGCGATGCTCACTCCGGACCGGCTCGACAGGATATTCTGGATAGTGGTTATTTTCACATATTACATGTTGGCGACTTTGCTTCCGATCGACAAATTGATTGGAAAGTTATATCCCATATTCGGTTTTGCATTGCTGTTTATGGCAATCGGCATAATGATAGCTCTGTATGTCCATTCTTCTGCAATGCCTGAAATATGGACCGAGTTCTATAATCACAAACCGAATCCGGAGGCAAACCCGATTTTCCCCATGATGTTCGTTTCTATTGCATGCGGAGCGATCTCCGGATTTCATGCCACCCAATCGCCGATGATGGCGCGCTGTCTCAAAAATGAACGACATGCCCGGCCTGTTTTCTATGGAGCGATGGTTACGGAAGGAATAGTGGCTCTAATATGGGCGGCAGCAGCAATCACATTCACCGGAGGATATGACGGTCTGCAGACCTTTCTTGGGAATGGAAGCCCGGCAATTCTCGTGAACGATGTTTCCAAGTCTTGGCTTGGCACAGCCGGGGGCATCCTCGCAGTGTTAGGGGTAATAGCGGCTCCTATCACTTCAGGCGACACAGCCTTACGCTCCGCACGCCTCATCGCGGCAGATTTCATGAATATGAAACAGCGGAAAATCATGAAGCGTCTAATAGTCTCACTCCCTATATTTGCAATATGCTTCATAGTGATGCTACTCCCTTATGAGGCGTTATGGAGATATTTTGCTTGGTGCAACCAGGTTCTTGCCGTGTTCACCTTATGGGCTATAACCGTTTACCTTGCAAGGGAACAGAAATTATATGTAATAACCCTTATCCCTGCACTTTTCATGACTGCCGTGACCGTGACATATATTTTCTTTGCCCCGGAAGGATTCGGAGCCATAACCGACAAACTTTTCGGTATCGGCATAGCATATGAATGGGCATTGACAATCGGCATGGCAACATCCATTCTCTTCCTCGTTTTATTCTTGCGTTTCTTGCGGCTCGAGAGTCAAAGCCGCCTTCAAATAAAACAATCATGACAACGACTGAGATTCTAAAGCTAATAAAAAATACAGACAGATATAATTTCCATTCTCATACCGAATTTTGCGACGGCAGGGCACCCATGTCGGTAATGGCGGCAGCCGCTGCGGAAGACGGATTCCGCATTTGGGGATTCACACCCCATTCTCCATTGAGCCAGCCTGAACCGTGCAACATGAAATTCGAAGATGTAGACAGCTATATCAATGAAGCGTCACGACTCAAAGAGTCATATTCCGGAGAGACACAAATACTGACTTCCATGGAAATCGACTTCATGGGCAGTGAGTTCGGACCTCATATCGATTATTTTCAGAACCTTCCTCTTGACTATCGTCTCGCCTCTGTGCATTTCGTTCCCAATCAAGATGGCATATTTCTTGATTGCGACGGAAACTTCGACAGGTTCTCTCAATATCTTAAAGACGGATATCGGGGAGACTTGCGTTATGTAACCGAGAAATATTTCGAACACGTGATTCGAATGATGGAATACGGAGGGTTTGAAATACTTGGTCATTTCGACAAGATTGCAGGCAACGCAGCAATGGCGGATCCGGAAATCGAAAACAACAGTTGGTATGAGGCATTGGTTGATGACGTTATCAGATCGGAAGAGCACACGTCTGAACTCCAGTCACGCGATAGTATCTCG
>CASBHZ010000101.1 GCA_949123685.1 uncultured Bacteroidales bacterium
TTTTCGAATCAGATTTTGCCTATTCCATTCCAATCCATCTTTATTATTTATCCTCTAACCACTAACAACCACGGAACAACCACTTCAAGATACATAAAATCAATTGAGAGTAGATGTAAAGGTAGTTGTTACGTGGTTGTTATTGGTTGGAGTTATTAGTTCGTGGGATTAGTGTGTGGTGGATGGAACGCAGATACTGTCTTTTATGTTATTTTGTTTCGGTGAGGGAGTAGACGGTGGATTTGATGTCATCGGCTATTGCCGTCTGTGATTTGCCGGCGAAGATGAGGGATTGCCAGGGGATGGGATGCCCGAAGATCACGCTAAATTCTTTTCCACGCGCCTTGCAAAGCTCACCGGGGAGCAGCGCCTGCTCGATGTTTATTTTTAATCCTAATTTCTTACGGCGCTGTGCCGTCTTATAGAAGTTGGGAGAGTTTTCTCCAATGAAATGCACGGGGATGATGTCGCGCTTATATTCAATGGCTTTAGCTATGAACGACTTGTTCCATTTCAAATCGCGAATCATTCCGTCATCTCCCAATCGGGAACAAAGTCCTGCCGGAAAGATGATTATCTGCGTATCGGAGGCATATGCGTCATTGATGGCACGTGCCGCATCGCGTCCCTGGGAGCCATATTTGTTGATAGGCAGAAATACGGGACGTAGCGGTTCCACGTTCATAAGCATGTCGTTTACGAGGAAACGGATTCCATTGTCGCCATATCTCCTGCCGAGAATAGCTATGAGTCCGATGCCGTCAAGACCGCCGAGGGGATGGTTCGAAGCGAAAATGAAACGTCCGTTGTCCGGAATGTTTTCCATCCCCTCTGCATGCAGTGTGACGTTGAAATGTTCATAAAGGGCTTCGGCAAAATCCGTACCCTCTTTGGGATACGTCGCCTCCAAAGCCTCATTAAGTTCGTCCTGATGTATCAGCCGTTCCAGCCCCTTGAGTATAAAGCCCGGGATAAGTTTCCCTTTCAACCCTCCGACGCGGGAACGCACGATTCCGGTAAGATCGATTTTCAATAATTCCATTTTGTGGGAAAGGGTTTTGCTTATTCCGGATTTACGGAAGATTCCTCGCTCCAGAACTCATCGTTCCAGTCTTCATCTGTCATGTCGTAGAAATCGTCTTCTTCCGGTTCTTCCTGTTCGAAAATGAAATCATCTTCCTCCTGCACGCGATGTCGCATGTCGAGCTTGCGGTGCGTGATGGTGAAATTGTTCTTGTTTTCTTCAGAATTGATCTCTCTCCACAGGAGGTCTTTTAATTCCGTCAGACCTTGTCCGGTCACCGCCGAGATAAATACGGTCTTTACACCTTCCGGCAATTCTTTGGCAAGTTCCTCCCGGAGTTCATCGTCGAGCATGTCAGACTTGGAGATGGCGAGTACACGGCTCTTGTCAACTAGCTCCGGATTAAATTCCCTTAACTCATTGAGCAATATTTCATAATCCTTGCGAATGTCGTCGGAGTCTGCCGGCACCATGAATAGCAGGACCGCATTCCGCTCGATATGTCTGAGGAACCGGAGTCCCAATCCCTTTCCCTCGCTTGCTCCCTCTATGATTCCAGGGATATCCGCCATGACAAATGACTTCTCTCCCCTGTAATCCACGATTCCCAGACTTGGCTCCATTGTGGTGAACGGATAATCGGCGATCTTAGGTTTGGCAGCGGATATTGCAGAGAGCAGAGTGGATTTTCCCGCATTAGGAAACCCGACAAGTCCCACATCTCCGAGGAGCTTAAGCTCCAGCACTACAGATTTTTCAATTGAAGGTTGTCCCGGCTGTGCATATCTCGGCGCCCGGTTGGTAGATGTTGCAAAATGCCAGTTGCCGAGACCTCCTTTCCCGCCGCGTAGCAGTTTTATCTCCTCCCCGTCTTCGGTGACTTCGCATAGGAAGTCGCCCGTTTCTGCGTCAAACACTGTTGTGCCTACAGGCACTTCTATAATCTGGTCTTCGCCGTCTTTGCCTGTGGAGCGGTTTTCACCTCCGCTCTCGCCGTTGGTTGCGAACACATGGCGGCGATAACGCAACGGAAGCAATGTCCACATATTGCGGTTTCCCCTGAGTATGATATGTCCGCCGCGACCCCCGTCGCCTCCGTCCGGACCACCCTTGGGCACATATTTCGCTCTATGGAAGTGTCGGCTTCCGGCACCCCCCTTGCCGCTTCGGCAAAGGATCTTAACGTAATCTATAAAATTGGATTCTGCCATATTTGCTTGTTTAATTTATTTGACGGCATTGGAATTGACACTAAGAAGCTCGTTTGCCGCGCGATAGTCGTCGGGAGATCCTATGTCTATCCATCGCCCCTCGATCGGGAATGACTCCACGCGCAGTCCGTCTGAAATCAGCGATTCGATAAAATCCGGAGCATCCAGATATTCACCTTTGGGAATGCGGTCGAGGAGCACCCTGCGTATCATGTAAACACCGCCGTTGATGAAATAGTTGTAGGTCGGTTTTTCCTCCAGCCCCAAGACTTTTGTGCCCTCCGTGCGCATTATGGCATATGGGACGGAAACGGAATATGGTACTGCGCCCATTGTCAGGTCTGCGCCCGATTCGATGTGGAGGTGCCACATCTTTTCGAAATCGATTGAAGTCAGGAGGTCAGAGTTTATCACGAGCACATTGTCATGACGCAACCCCTCCACTAAAGCCACGCTGCCGAGAGTGCCGAGACGCTTGGGTTCGAGCACGCATTTCACTGAAGCGTAAGGTTCCGGAATCATGGAGCTCCGTTTACGGAAATGCTCCTCTATTTTTTCGTGCAGGTAATTGACTGTGACGAATATGTCTGACACTCCATATTTTTCAAGAATCTCGACATTGCGGTCTATTATCGGTTTGCCTCCCACTTCCAAAAGTGGCTTGGGAGTGGAAAAAGTCAGCGGGCGCAACCTCTCGCCACGTCCTCCCGCCATCATCACGGCATCAATAGGCAGGAGAGCCTTTATTTTATCGAGGTTGATTATGTCTACGATACAGCCCTTGTCGGTCATCGGTATGAGCCGCAGGTGTCGTCGTTTCCCTTCCGCCACTTTTTCAGTAGGGTCGTCTCCTGTTTCAATCGCCGTGAAGTTTGTGTTCATAGCTTCCGATACAGGGGCGTCAAGTTTGATGCCTCTAAGCAGCGCGCGACGTATGTCTCCTCCCGTCACGGTTCCCTTGAGCTTTTGACTTTCATCAACCGCGAAGAGGAGCATTGATCTCCCTGATAGATTGTCGATTAGATCGAGAGCGTCTTTTACCGAATCTGAGGTATGTATGATATGGGATTTAATTAATTCTTGAGTCATGTCCGGATATACTAATGGAATGTGTCGGATTCTTCATATTGCAGGAGAGTGCGGTGCAGCTCATCCGTTATCATCACTTGCAGCTCCTTCGGAGCGAGCACTTTCACTCCCGCGCCGTATCCTAAGAGCTCGTGCACGAGTTCATAGTTGAGTTTTAGCCGGTATGTGAAAACGGAATATTGATCGTGTATTTCCTCTTGTTGCGAATGGTGCAAGGGGAGGGCACGGAAATATTTCGCCTGCTGGGTAGTGGTCTGTATCTTAACGATCCTGACAGGAGCCTTGGAAAGCGTTATGCCTATTATATTGTCAAAGAACTGTGAAGGGTCAATATCTTCGGGCATTACGAAACTGCTGTTCACGAGCTTTAGCTCCTTGACGCGATCGAGGGCGTATGTGCGTATGTCGGAGGTCTTTTCTCTCAGTCCGACCATATACCATCTTTGTTTGTATCGCTTTACGAAATACGGGTGAAACAGGATGTCTGTTTCAGGGCGTGAACGGTTGAATCCCGCATACGTGAAACGCACCTTCTCCGAAGCGCCGATAGCTTCCAGCACCGAAGGGAGGAAATCGCGTGCCGAAGGCACATCCTCCACGAGAACGCGCCCTGACGCCGCGTGGCTTTCTTTCATGGCGTTGTTGACCGCATAAGAATCAAGCAGCCAGTTGGTCAGAAGCTTGTTGTGATTGTCGTCGCCTTGGTCTATGTAATATTCCCCATTGCGGTTGCAAAGGATGTCAATATGGAAATTTTCTTCAATGGCACGGCGATAATGGAAGAAAGTGCGGGCGGGTATCGGATTGCCGTCGCATAGGTGTGACCGCATCCACAGGCGGTCGATCTCCTCCCGCGTGAGTTTGCCGTAGCGGTTGAGGGTATCGACGATCCATACGTATCTGCTGATGAGGTCGCGTGCCAAGACGGATGATAATTAATGATTAATAATTAATAATTAATGATTATTCAATCCCGAAAGAAATTGGATGCATAAGAAGTTGTTTAAAAATAAATGTGAATTTGGGGTCGCAATCTTGGCGCAGATTTCTTCTTGAGGCGAAGGAGCATAGCGGGCTATGTGACTGAGCCGAAAGGAGAAATATGCCCAAGATTGCGAGACCGATGGTAACTTTAAAAGTATGTCATGTCTGTTTGGTGAAAAATTACTTTATACCCGGCTCTCTTTTGTTAAAATCCATTCGCGGCGCAGTCACATAGCCCGCTATGCTCCTTTGCCTTAAATGAATTTTATTCAAAAGAGCGCCGCCCCAAATTTCACATTTATTTTTAAACAACTTCTAAATTCTTACAAAAATAATAAAAAATGGTGGAAAAAGAAAAAGGTCGACTCACGTCGACCGGATTTCTTCAATTAAAACAACAATAACAACTTTTTCAGAACGCTTATAGCAGTGTAAATTTCTTTCATCTTACGATATTAAAACATAATCTCGCCCAAAAGGTTCAAAGGTTATTTAAATTATTTTTAAACACTTTCTAAATAGGTGGATATTTGCTTGCTTTAAATAATATTCTGAAATGCTAATGCTCTTCAGTAGGGGAGTTTAGGTAAGGTCGTTATATATGTCGAGGGCTGTAAAGAGATCTTCTTTGGTCACGTTGATGTCATATTCAGGTTTACCGATTTCTCTGAGCAATACGAAATTCCATTTTGAAGAAGATGTGTTCTTTTTGTCATGGCTGATGATTTCCGCGATTCCTTCATAATCTTTACATCCGAAACCGATGCGTTTGAAGTGTCGGTTCAGGATGTGGTCTTTGTATAGATATATATGTTTGGAGGGGAGACCGAGTATTGTGTGGCTGAGGATAAGCGCTATCAGAATACCGTTTGCAACGGCGCAGCCATGGCTCACCGGCGTGTGGCGGCGCAGCATAACGGTCTCTAATGCGTGTCCTGCCGTGTGTCCGAAATTCAGGATCTTCCGCAATCCGGACTCTCGCGGATCTTCCTCAGTGATTTTGGCTTTGAATCTAACGCATTCCGTCATGGCGGACCGGAGCAGACGCGTGTCGGAAAGTATATTCTCATCAAGTATATTGCGATAGAAATCTTCAGATGAAATCATTGCCGTCTTCACTATCTCGCCAAATCCGGAAACCGTCTCTTCTGTGGAAAGGGTGGTAAGCGGTTCGGAGGATATTATCACCGCCTCCGGCTGCGCGAACGTGCCGATCTCATTCTTCAACCCATTGAAATCAATGCCCGTTTTGCCGCCTATCGAGGCATCTACCGCGCCCAGAACCGTTGTGGGCACGTTGATGAAGCGTATCCCGCGCTTGAAAGTGGCAGCGGCAAAGCCGCCAAGGTCTGTGACTACCCCTCCGCCGAGGTTTATCAATAACGAGTTTCTTGTGGCTCCGTTATCTGAAAGTTCCCGCCATACTTCAGCGAGTGTTTCAAGTTGCTTGTGTTCCTCCCCGGCTTCGATTGTAATGACACGCGCACTGAATTTTTCTACAATGGCATCAGCTATTATCGGAAGCACGCTGGCGGCAACGTTGCTGTCAGTGAGTATAAACAACCCCGAATGGTTGATGTTGCCCAATATTTCCTCAAGAGTTTCGCAAAGGTTCTTCGTCTCGATTATTCGGTGCCTGTCAGTCATGACGATAGGGGGTTATGGGTTTGCGATTTTGCAGAGCGTGTCAGCGAATGCCGGCATCGAGGGGAAAACAATGTCGGCACCCTCCTTCTCGAAAGCTTCGCGCGGTATGGGACCTGTGGTGACGGCTATGGTGAATATTCCCGCCGCCTTTCCTGCACGTACTCCCAAAGGAGCGTTCTCTATAACTATGGCTTCTTCCGGTGCTACACCGGCAATAGCCAACCCTTTGAGATATGGTTCCGGATCAGGTTTGCCGTTAGTGACGTCAAGGGCGGTTACGCGGTCTCCGGGCATGAACGCACCCGGATAGTCGCGGTTAATGTTGTCAAGAAGCGAAGCTTGCGATGATCCGGTGACGAGTACCCTCCTGAGTCCGAGGCTCTCGAGGGCTTTAAGCATCCTGTCGGTTCCCGGCATGGGGTCATTGTTGCCGATCTGCTTGAAATATTTGGTCTTCAGGGCATACAGTTCATTGGCGCGCTCGTCACTCACTCCATGACCAAAAAAGCGGTTATAAAGCAGGTTTATGAGGGCGGGTCCGGTCATGCCTTCATTGAGATATACATCTTCGGCAGTGCACGGCACTCCCGCTTCAGCCATCATTAATTCCCATGCCTTAACATGGTATTTCATCGAATCATAGATGACACCGTCCATGTCAATCAGGGCGGCTTTCTTGTCTTTTAATATATCGTTCATATAAGTCCTAACGGATTGATTCCTGTAAATGTTATATTCACCAGCATGCCAGAGAACGAGGTTTTGCGCGTCTGCCCGGAGTTCCCGTGTAAGGAATGGATGGCAGAGGACGGGAAGGTATGTCAAGCTCATGGTATATGATATGAAGTCCGATAGCGCGTGTCATCAGAAGGTCGTCATGGCATCCGGCGATTGCGCCGTAACTTCCGTTCTGTCTGCGTTCATAACTCAGATACTCGTCGAGACATGCCTGGTCCCGCTCTATATACATCCCCTCGCGGATCACTTTCACGAGCGTGGCTATGATCATCGGCTTTGTCGCTATGTTCGTGTGGAATCCATAGCGTGCCGGCAAACCGCGGATCACCGCCTCTTCGCTCCTCTGGCGGGCATACAGGTTGGGATATGAATCGCGCAACCGGTTGAGGATGAATGAAGACTGGTCTCCATCAATGTTGCGGTCGCGGTCATGCGTTTCCAGAGTGTTGCTTTCTATCACCAATAGGGCATCATTGTAAAAACGGGATGCTGTTGCCGCGCGTTCGGTCAGGAGGTCGAAGTCGGTATGTCCGCGCCATTGTGCCACTATTTCCGGTTTCTCTCCCCACGCCAACGGTAGCCTGTCGAACACAACAATGACGCTCCAATCGGCTTTTGAGGAGCGTCCTCCCACATCCACCACTGAAACATATCTACTTTCCATATTTCCTCCGGATTCATCGGGGAATTTCCATATTTTCCAACCTCCCGACATCATCTTTATGAATCCGTTATTGTCGATTTCTCCGAGACATAACGGTTCTTTGCAATCCCGGCGCAAAGACTCTACCTTGTATTTGTCGAACACCCTCGCTCCCGAATGGACGAACGCTTCGACATCGTCGCTCGGATATTCGGCAGCCATCAATCCGTGTTCGGAATATTTCGATCTCTCGGCTATATACCAGTTGATAGCTTCGAGTGTGGCTCCTTTGTTCCACAGCCACCAGAGGTACGCACCCGGTTGCGACCTGTCGGAACCGGCGGCTTCATTTTCTCTCCCTTCATACAACTTGATGGCAAACTCTCTCCTTGATTCCTCCGATGTGAAATGGAGGGAGTAGAGATCTATGTCGAACCAGGAGATGAACAATGCCTCGAATTGCGATATACCCCGCTTGGCGGCGTCATATTCACGATGAAAGAAGTTGCCGGTGCCGTTGGCGGTAGATTCGTATACGATCATTGTCATAGGGTTGAAAAGGACTCCCGAGCCGGCAGACCGTAAAATGTCTTCCGGTGATTTCCCGTCGGTCTTTTTCCATATCCCGACTTCGGAACAGTGCACGAGGTTATAATCACCGCCACGGCATGAGTCCGGGCGTTCGGCTGTGCCGATCTTTATCTTGCAGTTGCGTGCCGGGACGCGAAAGATGGCTCGCGAACGTCCCACCGGTTCTATCTTCTTCAGCTTTTTTGTAGATTTCTTTTTGTCGGCTCCATCATCAAGCATGCTTTCGGGATACGCTTCTATCATTCTGTCGAACATATCCTTTATCTCATCCGATCCTACTCCCTGATGGGCGATGATCAGGGAGTTGAGACTTGTTTCATGAATGAGCTGAAGCCAAGCCATGTATAATTGCGAACAGGTGGATCCACCCCATTGTCTCGCTTTCAGCAAGATAAGACGTATCGGTCTCCCCTCGAGCCTTATCCGCTCCAGATGACTTACAAATTTTCGTTGTGGGCGGTTCAGTACGAAGGGGACGTCATCGCCCCCTCCCTTCCTTTTTATGAACACATATTTTGCCGCCCAGTAAGGGAAATCGTGAAGACATCTGAGCTTGTCGTAATTAGCGGAGGTGAGTTTTAGCGTTTTCATCGACATCGGAAGCCACACCTTTGTTGCATTGCGCCCCGGCATGGAACACTCGAACCGCTCACCGATAGAGCCCTTCCCCGAAATCGGGTCAAAATCCCGGTTTATTTCCCTTGACCTGCGATCGTTTTCTTGGATTATTTCGTCTATATGCATCAGCACACGTATTATAATTAATTTTAAGCGCGAAGCCTGTAAATCATGGCGCGTGCGGATTTTGGAGTCAGGTAGAACTCCGGCGCCTGAGAGTTGACAGCTCTAAATGTAGCCTCTGTGAGTGTTATTCCGGGTTCTTCATCATATATGCGTTTCACTCGCCTGTAAATCTCGAAAAACATCTCTCTTTTCTTCGGATTCATCGAAACTATTCGGTCTCCTTTCATCATTTTGGAAACCACGATAAGCGCCCGCTTTTCACTCACCCAGAAACGTGATGCCGGTGACATTGCAGCTCTTGTGAACACTTCCTGGAGGGGCACGGTGCCAAGTAAATGTAATTGTGCTTTGAATGCTGATAATAATTCTTTGTCTCTTTGTGGAGTAAATTCCACCACCGATCCTCTTTTCTTCATAATGCATTAATTTTTAGTGATATAGTTTGTAATTATTGGAGCTTTCGATTGATTTAATCTCGAAATATGTTGCAAATATAATAGCAATGTTAATAATATGCAAGTATATTTGTTAACTTTGTCAATAGATAAAACATTTAATGATATTCTTCAATATAATTTTGCAGTGTCGATGACAAGAAATCATTGGCGATTCAATTCAAACGCACTCTTAGAAGTTGTTTAAAAATAAATGTGAATTTGGGGTCGCAATCTTGGCGCAGAT
>CASBHZ010000102.1 GCA_949123685.1 uncultured Bacteroidales bacterium
TGTATAACAGGCGCGGAATCCGAAAAGTGACACGAGTAGGAGTATTATTTTCTTTAACGACAATGAAGAAAGAATTAATGTTTTCAGCCAAAGAGCTTTCTGTTTTAGAAGCTCTTGAAGTGAGAGGTGGTCAAGCAGAAGCTCAGACCATTCAGAATCAATGCCCCAATAATGCCACTGGCTGTGCATGTACAGTGGTTTTACAGCCATCCACAGGGCAACAGACACAACAGTCCTCCGGATTCTATCATGTATAATGTATCTACTGTAAGATCGGAGCTATGAACTAGCAATCAGGGGGCATTTTTGACAATCATCATTGAATATAATTGACATATTCAATAATTAAATTCGTGATCTGCCCTCTGATTTAAATCAATCAATATGAAGTCAAGCATATATAACTATATTATCACGGATGATGAATACTCCTATTGGTATAATGGGTTTTCTCATCAGTATTTCTTATTGCCTTTAGATTTAGGCAATAAAATAAAAGAAATACTAAAATCTCCAGCAGCCATATCTCAGCTGCCAAGAAAACTATATGACAAGTTGCAAGCTGGAGGCTTTATCGTTGAAGACGGAGTGAACGAATTGGAGCTTGTAATAAACGAGAACACTAAAGCAATCAATAAAAAAGACTATTATATGGTCATTCTACCAACACTTAATTGTAATTTTAAGTGCTGGTACTGCATTCAAGACCATATACCTTCTTTAATGACCGAGGAGGTAATATCATTAGTCAAAAGACATATAAAATACGTTATTGAGAATCTGGATCTTGATACTCTACATATTGAATGGTTTGGGGGTGAGCCTTTCCTTTACTTTGACAAAGTAATCAGACCCATTTCCGAATATGCGATTTCAATTTGTAACGAGGCTAAAATACCATTCTTTAATTCTGCGACTACAAATGGATTTTATTTGACAAGTAAAATTCTACCACAATTGGATAAATTGAAATTTAGACGATTTCAAATAACGATTGATGGAAACCGAGAATTTCATGATAAGGTAAAATTTCAAAAAGGATGTTCGTCTACATTCAATCATGTTCTTACCAATATAAACAATATATTGACGCAGAATAAGGATGTAGAAATGATTTTGCGAATAAATTACACTCATACGAATTTAACGTATAATATTGTAAATCAGGTAAATTCATTCATAACTCCAGCGAATCGTCAATCTGTTGTTATATCGCTAAAAAAGGTATGGCAGGAAGCTATAGACAAAAGTTCCTATGTGAATAGAGTTGAATTGCTAACTTTATTTGAAGAAAATGGTTATAAAGTGTCATGGTTTGATGCCGTTACAAACTTCATCCCATGCTATGCAAATAAAAAATACTATTGTGCTGTTAACTATAATGGCTCTACAGTAAAATGTACTGCATGTAATGATTTGTATGAGGATAAATCAAAAGGATATATTTCAGGAACAGGTCAAATTGAATGGATAAATGATTTTGATAAAAAATATTGTCAACCATCATTTAAAAATGAGAGATGTCTGAAATGTAAATATTTACCAGTGTGCATGGGAATATGCCCAAGAGATTTTGCACAAGGACACTCTTATTGCAAGATAGAAAATCAAGATATGGAATTTGAGCAGAGTTTGATTAATATGATTAAACACAACGTTCAGAATCAATAGAATTGCAGATTGTTATATAAAACCAATTTGTAGAATGGCTAAATTTAAATTTATTGCTCAACAAGACTCTATGGGCTGTGGCGTTGCATGCCTAAATATGATTTGCCGTTTTTATGGCAAAAAAATTGACATGCAACTTCTTGACAAATTATGTGCGCCTACCGTAGAGGGCGTCTCAATATTTGGCATGAGTAATGCTGCAAAACAAATTGGGTTTACTACATTTATAGGAAATGTGGATATTGAAGACTTGGATGATGAAAATCTTCCGGCTATTTTACATTGGAATCAGAATCATTTTGTAGTTCTATATAAAGTAAAGAATAAATCAAAATTTTATATTGCGGATCCCGCAAAAGGATTAATAAATTATGATATTCTTGAATTTGAAAATCATTGGAAATCTTCAGATTGCAGCGATTCTAATACTAAAGGAATAGCTATGTTTTTGGAACCCAATGAACAATTTATATGTGATTCTACTGCATATTCACCCAAAAAGCGATCATTTCGATTTCTATCGAATTATTTGATTCAGTACAAAAAATATTTTATTCAGATTATAGCTGGATTAATTCTTGGTTGTTTACTCCAGTTGATTTTTCCGTTTTTGACCCAAGCTATTGTAGACATTGGCATACGGAATAACGATATTAAATTTATCTGGCTTATTTTGTTAGGAGAGCTGATGATTGTGATTGGGCGCACAGCAACTGATTTCATTCGACGTTGGTTACTCCTTCATATATCTATCCGCATTAACATTTCTCTTGTAAGTGACTTTTTCATAAAGTTACTAAAATTACCCATGTCATTTTTCGACACTAAGCTTATGGGTGATCTTTTACAACGGATTGGAGACCACTCCCGCGTACAAAACTTCCTCACTGGACAAGTTCTTAACGTAATCTTCACATTTCTAAGTTTCATCATATTCGGTATCGTTCTGCTTATCTACAATCCTTTGATATTTGGAGTCTTTGCAACAGGTAGTGTTTTATATGGAGTTTGGATAACGTCTTTTCTAAAAAGACGTAAGGTTCTTGATTATGAACTGTTCGAGCAGCAGGCAAAGAATCAAAATAAAACTTATCAGTTCATCACATCTATGCAGGAGATCAAATTGCAGGATTGTGAACAACGTCGTCGATGGGAATGGGAAGATACTCAAGCAGACCTATTCACTGTACAGATGAAGTCGCTAAAACTTCAACAGACTCAGGAGGCTGGTTCAATCTTTTTAAACGAGGTCAAGAACATAATCATAACAGTATTAGCAGCCACAGCTGTAATCAATGGACAGATGACATTGGGAGCAATGCTCGCAATTCAATATATAATAGGACAACTCAACTCTCCAGTAGAGCAATTAATGTCTTTTATATACTCATTGCAGGATGTCAAAATTTCCCTTGAACGAATAAATGAAATACATGAAGGTAAGAATGAAGAGATTAATGAAAATCAAGTGTCCGAATTTAATACAGAAAAATCTCTAACACTGTCCAGTGTCAATTTCATGTATGATCCCCATGCCATTAAAAAGACCCTAACAGATGTTTCCTTTTATATTCCAGAAGGGAAAGTGACTGCAATTGTCGGTGCTTCAGGAAGTGGGAAGACCACGTTGATAAAGCTGATGCTTGGTTACTATCCGGTAATCTCAGGCTCGATTTCTATCGCAGGGAGAAACATAAGAGAATATAATATCAAATGGTGGCGACGTCATTGTGGAGTTGTAATGCAGGATGGTGTCATATTTTCAGAGTCAATTGCCCGAAACATAGCAGTCGATGACGGCGAGATTGCTGTGGAGCGACTTGAAGAATCAGCAAGGATTGCCAATATCCATGATTATATAATGAGTCTACCACTGAAATACAACACGATAATCGGACGCGATGGTGTAGGATTGAGTCAAGGTCAGAAACAACGTATATTGATTGCACGAGCTGTATATAAGAATCCTGATTTCATCTTTCTCGATGAAGCGACAAATGCCCTCGATGCAAAGAATGAGCGTGCCATTGTCGAAAATCTTGATGAGTTTTACAAAGGAAGAACTGTAGTTGTTGTTGCTCATCGTCTATCTACTGTCAAGAACGCAGATCAGATTATAGTCCTCGATGACGGAAAGGTCGTTGAATCTGGGAACCATGCAACTCTTATAAAGAGAAAAGGGGCATACTATAAACTCATTAAAAACCAGCTTGAATTAGGAAACTAAATTATAAACTCTAACCCCAATAATAAATATGAATCACCCAATATTTGTAAAAAGGATAATGGTATCTGTTTTTGTGCCTATGACAATCTTTTTATCATCGTATGCTCAGGAACATGCCGACACGTTAAAGACACAAGAGCTGAATGAAGTAGTTGTGCAAGCGCAGATGCAACGCACCTCGTCAGCAAAGTCAACATATACACCTACGGGTAAGCAGAAGAATGCGGCTCAAAATGCAGTGGATCTTCTCCGGCAGATGGCTATTCCCCAAATAAGGATAAATCCGATTGATGAGACCGTGACAGACAATGTCGGCGGCAACGTAGCCATTTACATCAACTTCCTTGAAGCCTCAAAAGAGGAAATGGAGGGACTGCGCACAGCTGATGTGAGGCGTGTGGAATATCTGGAATTTCCTACCGACCCTCGTTTCCGTGGAGCAGAGAGAGTAATCAATATCATAGTGCAGGAATACGCCTACGGCGGTTATACCAAAATCACAGCAAATGAAAATTTCCTTGTAGGTCTGTCAAGCCGTGTCAACATTTTCTCGAAGTTTACTTACAAGAAGATGACTTACGACCTGTTTGCCGGTGCCAATAACTGGAACAACCATCATATTGGCAACACGACTGAGGGCATCTACCGCCTTACTGATAACGACGGCAAGGAATATTCCGTAACACGCAAGGAGACTCTTGAATCATCACATTATAAGCAGAATCAATATCCCGTTACTTTCCGCGCCACCTACAATAGCGACAAGATTCAGATACGCAATCTGCTTGCGTTTACAAACTTAGGCGTGCCAACCAATGAATATTCCGGCAAACTGGAGTATTCACCAAATTCTGCTCAGGGATATTCTTTTGACAGAAAGAATCCGAACCGTTCCAATTCAGTCGCTTATTCAGGAACATATTTCTTCGCTTTACCAAAGGGCTTTTCGATTGATTTCTCGCCGTCGTTCAACTATACCCACGGCAATGACTATACCGATTACGCGGCATCATCTCAGCCCACGATATACCGCCATGCTAAAGAGGATGCTTACAACTATCGTCTGAATTTGTATATCCGAAAAAGTTTTGGGCAAAAACATTCCGTAATGTTAGGAGGCAATGGTGGTGACAACATCAACCGTCTTGAATACACCGACGACAACGGATATAGGGACAAATTCCATAACGCGTTTGCCGCAGGAATGGTCGGCTATAATTTCCAGACACAGAAAATATCAGTTAACCTTGATGCCGGTTTCGCATGGGAAAACAGCGATATAAATGGTAAGACGAACAGTGACACGTATCCGTTCACACACATAAATGTGCGATACGTCCCGAATCAGCGAAACAGTTTCTCCGCCTATTTCCAGTATGCTACAAACAGCCCCGGCATATCGGAGAAATCTTCAGATTTACTCCGAGAGAATGAACTTATGTATATTACCGGCAATCCATTATTGGACAATTGTAGACACACAACAGTAAACCTCGCATATACTTGGATGCCGTCAAATGCTTTCGGCATGAGTGCCTACGGACGCTATTTTGGTATGTATGACCGTCAGTTGCTTGTCTATACACCATATCAGGATGGGAAAGCCCTGTTACGGTCATATATCAACGACGGTGATTATCTCAACGGTGAGATTGGATTGGCTGCCAACTGGAAACTACTCAACGGAAAACTCCAGCTCTACGTCAATCCCAGTCAATCATTCTACAAATCAACCGGCATTTTCGACGATAACTGCAATTCGTTCCGGGTTACGGCTCAGGCAAGCTATTATCTCGACAGCTTCTATTTTCAAGCCTATTACGAGAGTCCTAAGAAAAGCATGTTTACTGCTTCTCCCCGGATAAATAAAGATCGGAATTTCCATAGTGTGACTTTCGGTTGGGCAAACGCCAATTGGAATCTGCGCGTAATGGCAGCCAACTTCTTCAATAAAGGCTGGGACGGTGCGACCAACACAACAGTTTCACCATATTATAACGAGCGTCAGACGATTATCGGCACATCATCACACCCTCGCATAAACTTCACAGCCACTTACACATTCGGCTATGGAAAGAAAGTACAACGCGGCAATGAAATAGGTGAACAGTCAGGCGCAGCCTCCGCAATCTTGAAATAACATTCATTGTATCGAAATTTAAGTACGGCAACAAAATCAATAACTTAATTATAATAAACCATATTGTTAACATTTTAAATCTTAGAAAGATGAAGAAATTTATTTTTCTTTTAGCGGGAGTGGCTATCTTGACAGCATGTCAGGATAATGTCATTCAGCCGGAGCAGGAAAATATACCGGCTGAGAATCCTCAAAACGTGCAGGAGGGTATGCAAAGAATTGTTGCATCATCTCCCGAAGAAATCGAACTGCTCATTGCCCAAATGGGCGATGGTATTCAACCTGCTAGTCGTGCCGTTTCATCGGCTACACTCTCAAACAATGAGGAGGCATTTGTTTCTCTGGTTGAGGCAAATCGTCAAAAAGTCATAGCATCGTTGACTCCTATTCAATTGGATTCAATAGCGAATGACGAAGAAGAGTTGGAGTTTTGTCCGTCAGACTCTGTAATTGCAGACATTCAGTTTGCACAACTTCTTAATGCCGATAGAGAAATTCAGGTTGGACAGACGGTTTACAAATATGTTCCCAATGGAGTTGCATATACTGATGTCTCCCATGCTGCTGATTTAAGATCTATCGAATCGGTAACATCTACTATTCAGGTTACTCCCGAAAATGAAGGACAGCCAATGAGGGTCGCATCAAATGTCGATTTCAGACCGATTCAGTACCAACTTGTTCAGTTTGAGGACCGACTTGTTGATGGTGGCGGTGGCGGTTACACCGGCGGAGGTTCAACCGGCGGAAATTCATCCGGTGGAGGATCATCAAATGGAGGTAATACAACAGGCACGTCTTCTTCTAATGGCATAACACTCAGCAACGGAACTGTAATACCTATGAATGACATTCGTGACATAAATTACTATGATAAAGGCGATGGCAACTGGCTTCATCGCACTTGGACTGGAATCTGGGGACGAAATGTAGTTGCTATTAAGAAATTCAATAAAAAGAAAAAACTTACTATGAATTTCTATGACCAAAATTACATTGTATATGCAAATATTGGGACTAAACTTAAAATGCAGAAAAAAGTCTGTGGTATTTGGTGGAATATCAAGGCTCAAGAAATGGTTCAAGGATGGGAAACAGTGACTATAAAATACACAATGCCACAGCCATCTCTACCTAAATTTACTAATCCGTTTAATAACAAGAACGAATATCCGACACATGCATGGAATCCGTTTCCTTACGGGAAAAATAACGTACTACTATTTACCATTCCTTATGTAAATTACGATTTCACAACCAATGATTTAAATAAGGCATTTAACGCTGGTTTGAATTTCGCATGGAACAAGGCAACCGGAATGGTAAAAGGGCTTATTAATAATGATAAAAGTCGAGCCGGACTCATGGCTTTTAACAATAAGGACACATATGTAATATATGGTCCGTATTCTGAAGGTCATACAAAAAAGAAATCAGTGGAAACTAAATTCTATGCAAAATGGTTCCCCGGCACTTATGAGTTCGGCTTCTCACTTGGATCAAGCATTAAGCTTGTAAAAGTTGCATTTAGTGGTAATGATGGTGTTGAGTTATACAGAGGTGTGGTATTTGGCGCCATTAAATACGATGGTAAATGGCTCGCCGCACGTATAACTAAGAATAGTGATAAATAGAAAACAACAACCGTTTAGTAGTCATATACTTTTTAGTATATGACTACTAAACCTTACTAACAATCAAATGAAAACTAAACGAAAGAACAATGATATAGAATTGCGCTCTGAGAAAGTACAAAAACTTTTAGGCGAAGTTCCATCCTCTCTTGTTAGATGGGGTACAGTTGTGATAGTAGCTATTTTCTTAATATTATTACTTGTTCTATGTTTTATGCCATATCCGTACTCAAACGGAGAAAGTATAATGTTACATCTTTTATCCAACTAATTGATATCAATATGAATAGAATCGTATATTATCTAATGGTCTTAGCATTGGTTATGCCAATAAGTGTAACCGCTTCTGAACTGTTGGTCCAACGATTTGAAGGAGAAATATTCGGAGGATTGACACTCCCTTTGGAATCCTATCATAGAAGTAATACTCAAATCAGTGGAGCCTTTGGTATTGAAGGTCGTTATAATTTCCCTAACACCAAATGGGACTGCGGTCTTATGATTGCCCTTTCCACAGCCAGACATGGATATAATCATCTCTATAGCGATAACTATGACAGGTGGCAAACTAATCGCACCCTTTCATTTGCCGCTTTAACTAACTATAATATTCGTCAAGGTCGAATTTTTAATCCATTTTTTGGATGTGCTTTAGGGGTTGCTTTCAATGATGTTGTCGGAGATAGATATTTTCCGTCAAAAGGTGTCTCTATGCTGTTTGCACCACGTGTTGGCGTTGAAATTATTAGGCACATAAGGATTACAGGACAGTTCAATATCTGCAGAAAGGGGTATAATAATTTTAGTATTGCAGTAGGTTTTGTCTTGGGCGGTCGACCAAAAAAAATTCATAAATAGAATGAAGAAGTTGCTATTATCCATTTTCGTTTTAGGCATTTGTTTTCTTGAACTCAAAGGAGATAATGTGCCTAATCGATTTTCCGCAAATGTCCATGGAGGTATTTATGCAAATGAGCAAGCTTGGATCATTGAGCCTGAAATGTTATGGCATTTTCATAAACTTTCGGGAATTTCTTTTGGCATCGAGCTTACCAGACAATATAACCAACCAAACCGACAAGCTATAATAGATGGACATGAGGCCGAATTAACGAATAATGAGCGAAATATAGGATGGATAGTTTTCAAGCCTGCCATTATACTCAGAACACCAGACTTATGGTTGAATACTTGTGATGATATGCATCTATGGTTACAAACATCAGCAGGAATCAGCCTTGCTTGCCCATTTAGCAACTCCCTTACATATGAAATTAGAGAATTTAATGGGAATATGGGGACAACTATTGCATATAGGGAATTTAAGAATAATGGTTTAAATTGGTTTTATTGGAATAGTAGATTTAATATTAACTTTTCCTTTGACCGATTCATTTTAGGTGTTGGTTATGGTATTTCCAACTTTGATTATTATTCCTGCAGGCGAAATGTAATATTGGGAAATAATATAAAATTCTATGTTCCTCGAAGAGAATTAAGCCATAGTATATTCATCTCCTTTGGATATAAGTTGTAGATATGTTTTTGAAAAGGTTTAAATTTAACAATGGCGGAGATCGGAAGAGCGTCGTGTAGGGAAAGAGTGTTTCTCCTTGTGTAGATCTCG
>CASBHZ010000103.1 GCA_949123685.1 uncultured Bacteroidales bacterium
CCTAATGCCTAAAACCTAATAAATCATTCTTTAATGCCATAGGCGAGGTCTCCGGCATCGCCGAGTCCCGGCACTATGTATGAGTGGCTGTTAACTTCGTCGTCAATATCACCACACCATAAAGTGGTCTTGTCTGCAGGGAACCTGTCGCATATATATTTCACGCTCTGGCGCGAAGCGATAACGGATGCGACATGTATATGTGAAGGTTCTCCTTTTGAGAGGAGCGCCCTATATGCAAGTTCCATCGAACTGCCCGTGGCAAGCATCGGATCAACAAGCAGAAGGGTTTTGCCCTCAATCGAAGGAGATGCAAGATATTCGATGAGGACATCGAAAGAGTCGCCTTTTTCCTTATATCTGCGGTATGCGCTTACGAAAGCGTTTTCCGCTTTGTCGAAATAGTTGAGGAAGCCATGATGGAATGGCAGCCCGGCACGCAGGATCGTGGCAAGCACAATTTGGTCAGCGGGTTCGCGGCACACTGCGCTTCCCAACGGAGTCTGAACCTCTGTATTCTTATAGTTAAGGCGTTTGGAAATCTCATAAGCCATAATCTCACCGATGCGGTCGAGATTGGTTCTGAAACGCAAAGGATCTTTCTGGATATTGATATCGCGCATCTCGAGCATATAGCGGTTCACCAGACTCGGGGTGTCGGCGAAATTGATAACTTCTATCTCAGCCATCTTCGTATTTTCTATTTAAGTTTCGCAAGCTTCAACTTAAAGTTTAAGAGTTTAGAAGTTAAAAGTTTAAATTGACACGAATCGATATTTAGCGTCCAAAAATAAACTCATAAACTGCGCACTGCGCGATTAAACTTATAAACTTCAACTTTCCGCTTGCGAAAGTTGAATTAAATTAGACAAAGATAGCAAACAAATCCGACTAAATCAAATTTTCACCCCAAATCTATAAAATTGATTATATAACCTCTTGCCTCATCGGTCATATCCCGATAAATCGTAATTTAGGTTTTTGATTTGGGAAAGGACATAAGCCAGAACATACTAATAAATAGGATATAAATCTCAAATTAATTGAGATTTAAGCAGTTTTTGTCAGAAAATTGTTTTAATTTTGTAAGTAAGTAAACTTAAGAAGAATGGCAAGACCAATTAAAGAGACTCCAATCCTTTTCGGTAGCGATGCTCGCCGATTTGAGGAACGCATGCAGAACCCGCCAAAGGTTTCGCCGGAAAAACGTGCGCAAATCAGACGCTCCTATGAAACCGTCATTAAAATGATGGTCAATTGATCATGACGAGGGAGGAATTTCAGGAACGATGCATAGTTCGTCACTGTAGATGCATACGTTGATGCAATCCCTTTCTATATTAAGAACAATTATCAGTTCCTTAATAATGATGACGAGGACAAACGTACCCGTGTAATGTACTTTGACCTTGCATCTCTTTTATAATAAATCAATCCACTAAAGGAAGTTTTATTCCCAACCGCTCATAGCCACAAACATCATATATCGGTATTCAGAGGAGTCTCTTTCGCGGCTTTACATGGTTATTATTTGATTGCATGTGGTTACCCTCGACAAACTGAAATATTATGATTCGGAATTGAAATACCGTTATGACCCAGGAGAGTTTGAGGTTATGGTTGGCCCTGACTCTAAGAATCTTCAGACAATGAAATTCATAGTTAAATAAGAAGCGATTCCTTATAGGGTTCAATATTATGGCAGATAATCACGTTGAATAATTAAGTAAGTAATAAAAATTAACCGATATATGTAAGTAATGAAATCTTGCACTATAAAACTTATTCTTTTTGGCTGTTTTTACCTTGTAATTCAGTTGCATATGCCTATATACTCCATCATTACGCGGCAAAAACATCTCAAAAATAACTGCGTTTTATATGTGCATTAATTTTTCTTACTTACTTAAAAAATTATAGTTATGAAGAAACGTTTGTTAGGAATGTTGGTGGCGTTGGGGTTGGTAGCGCCCTTGTGTGAGGCTAAAGAGCCGATAAAAATACCTTTAGGATCTGAAGAAGAGGCTGCCGTACTCTATGTGTATCCGGCTGAGAAAAGTTCCGGAGTGGCACTTGTTGCATGTCCGGGAGGCGGCTATGTAATGAAGGCAAAGGATCATGAAGGGTTCGATTTTGCAGACGAACTCAACAATATGGGAATCACTTATGGCGTGGTGGATTACCGTTTGCCGAAGGGACAGTCGGAGGTGCCGGGTGATGATGCCCGCAAGGCGATAAAGGTGATGCGTGAGCATGCCGATGAATGGGGTATCAAGAAGACCGGTATCATGGGTTTTTCAGCTGGCGGTCATCTCGCATCAACTGTAGCGATACATTATGACCAGGCTTCGCGTCCTGATTTCCAGATACTTTTCTATCCGGTGATAACCATGAATCCTGAATATACCCACATGGGTTCAAGAACAAATCTCTTGGGAACGAATCCTTCCAAAGAACTGGAAGAGAAATATTCCAATGAACTTCAGGTCACCGCTGATACCCCTCCGGCATTGATTTTCCATTGCACGGATGATGATGTGGTGCCGGTGGCAAATGCTGTGAATTATTATACCGCTCTTCAAAAGAATGGTGTTTCTGCAACCTTGCATATATTCCCTAAGGGTGGTCATGGCTGGGGTTTCCGGGATTCCTTCGAATATAAATCTCAGTGGCTTCCTGTCTTCCGCGACTGGCTTAATCGACGTTGATTTCGGAAGCGGCACGCACATCGGCGGCAATTCCTGCCTTAAGGGCGGAGATGTCGCCGAATTTTTTTTCATCTCGGAGTCTGCGCAGGAAATCGAGACGTAAATTCGTTCCGTATAGATTGCCTGAATAATTGATAAGGTATGCCTCTACGGAGAGGGGGAGACCTTCGCTTACAGTGGGAGACACTCCAATGTTCACGACAGCACGATACTGATTGCCGTCTGTGGTGGTGGCTTCTGCTGCATATACACCCGGAGCCGGAAGTAGAATATCCGGATCTGTGATCAGATTGGCAGTGGGGAATCCAAGCTGACGCCCCAGCTCGCGTCCATGCCCTACATTGCCGCTTACCGAATATGGTCTGCCGAGCATAGAGGCTGCCGTTTCTACATCGCCCGCACCTAAGGCGCGGCGTATTGCCGAACTGCTGACACCTTCTACAATCGGTGCTTCCACAACCTTAATGCCGTAATCTTTACCGATACGCGAGTAGTCGGAAATATTCATTGACATCCCGTCGGAACCGAAGGTGTTGTCATATCCTGTCACCAAAAGTCGGGCATTATATTCCTTCGCGAGACGTTCCATCCATTCTGTGGCAGTGAGACGGCGTAATGCCTCGTTAAATTCCAGCACAATGACCTCTGCACCTAAGGAACGAAGATTCTTTTCACGCTCCTTAGGAAGCTCAAGGAGCTTGGGTGCGCGTGCCGGAGCTACAATTGCAAGGGGATGGGGCTCGAATGTGATCACAACAGGATGTAAGCCACTCTCGGCACTTTGCGAGACGAGAAACTCTACAACTTTGCAGTGTCCGCGATGAACTCCGTCGAAAGTGCCTACCGTTACTGCCGTGGGTGTGGCAAAAGCTATGTCGGATGAATGTTGCATTTTCAAAAAAATCGGTTTCTTCATGCAAATTTAGCAAATAATGATTATTTTTGCGGGAAAGATTGTTGTAAAAATAGATTTTGGGTTTAGAGCATGCTTTAATTTAGATTAAAGACAATTAAGATTTACTTTTGAGAGGACTATACTCTATGCCCTGTAAACAGTTTCAGAAAATGATGAATAAGATTCAATCTGTCGGAATCCTTACTTCGGGTGGTGATGCCCCCGGAATGAATGCGGCTATACGCGCCGTTACCCGCGCCGCTATATTCGCCGGTTTTAAAGTGTTCGGTATTTATCGCGGTTATCGCGGACTGATCTCGGATGAGATCGAAGAGTTCTCAACACAGAATGTCTCCAATATTATCCAGAGGGGTGGCACGATACTCAAGACCGCACGTTGCAAGGAATTTCAGACAGAAGAGGGTCGCCAATGTGCATATGACGTGATGAAACGTCGTGGGATCGATGCCCTTGTTGTGATCGGTGGTGACGGGTCTCTTACCGGAGCACGTATATTTGCCAATGAGTTTTCCATACCTATCATTGGACTTCCCGGCACTATCGATAACGACCTCTATGGAACAGACACCACCATAGGTTACGACACGGCATTGAATACGATTATGGAATGTGTCGACAAGATTCGTGATACTGCAACTTCACATGAACGTCTGTTCTTTATCGAGGTGATGGGACGTGATGCCGGTTTTCTCGCTTTGAACGGGGCTATCGCTTCCGGTGCGGAGGCGGCAATCATTCCCGAGATCTCAACGCAGGTGGATCAGCTCTCAGAATTGATAAAGAACGGTTTCCGCAAATCAAAAAACTCCTCGATAGTGCTTGTGGCGGAATCTCCTATCACGGGAGGGGCAATGGGTCTTGCCCAGCGCGTGAAGGAAGAATATCCGGAATATGACGTGAGAGTGTCTATTCTCGGTCATTTGCAACGCGGAGGATCACCCTCGGCACATGACCGTATTCTTGCGTCACGTATGGGTGCGGCGGCGGTCGATGCGCTGCTTGACGATCAGCGTAACGTGATGATCGGTATCAAGAACGACGAAATCACCTACGTTCCCTTCACCAAGGCTATCAAGAACGACAAGCCGATCAATCAGGATCTGCTTTCCACACTCCGTCGCCTCTCAATCTAACGACTCCCAATAGAGTAATAAAAATAACTATCCCGCTATGACAACTCATAGCGGGATAGTTTTATGATATATTTATGGTTCTGCAGCAATAGGAAGGGATTCATTGTCGGTTATGCGGTATGGTTTCATTGGTTTTTGAATTTGAATAGTATCGTCATCGCTCCATTGCTCGCACTGTCGTATTACAGTCTCAAGTGCATTCTCGGCTTCCTCCGGGGGATAATGATATTTCTTCAAAAGACGTTTAATCATTCGACGCATTCCTGCACGTGCTGACTCTTTTTTCTGCCAGTCGATTGTTCGATTCTTGCGCAAAGCCTCAGTAAGCTCCTTTGTCATTGCCACTAATTGCTCGTTATTATAAAAATCTTGGACAGCCTGTGGACGAGTGAGTGCATCGTAAAACGCTTTTTCTTCTAAAGTTAGCCCTAAAGAATTCACTTGATGGTCTGTGTTTTGGATTTCTTTTGCCATTTCCAACATGTGTTGTATAACTTCATCATTGGTTAGCAATCCTTTATAGTAATTGGACAATGCTCTATTCAACATGTCAGAAAACTTTTCTGCTTGAACAATGTTGGTTTTCTTGTAGTTATTTATATGTTCACTTAACAATCTTCTTAAGATCTCAGCAGCAATATTTTTTTCCTTTATCTTTGAAACTTCTTCCAGGAAAGTGGCATCAAAGAGGGAAAACTCAGCTTTGACATCAGAAAAAAGATTTATGACACCCTCGCTCTTTACGCTTTGCTTTAATAACTCACTGATTCGGGAATTAATTTCTCGTTTCGTGACCATACCTTTGCCGGTAAGTCGGGTAAGCAAAGTCCGGACTGTTTCAAAGAACGCGGCTTCAAAACGTTCTTGCTCTTTCAGGAGACTGCGACACAATGTAACAGAACAATGTAACAGGTAAGCTTCTTTCATATATGTTGTCAGAGCGTCTTGTTTGTCAGCACCCATCAAGAAGTTCACGCCACCTTTTATTATTTGTCCGCGATCAGCATCCGTTCCATTCTGGAAGTTGCTATAATCGTATCGATGGAATATGTCGCGACAAATTTCCAGTTTCTCCCTAAATTTGAGAAGAGCCGTGGTCTTAATGTTCGGGTCTCCGAAATTCTTGCGGTCGTTTGCTGTGTAATCATGCATCGCTTCCTTCAAAGCTTTAGCAATGCCGATGTAGTCTACCACAAGACCTCCTGATTTCTCATGGAATATCCGATTAACCCTGGCTATTGCCTGCATAAGATTGTGACCACTCATTGGTTTATAGACATACATGGTCGCAAGCGAAGGAACATCAAAACCTGTGAGCCACATATCAACAACAATAGCTATTTTCATCGGGTCGCTATCATCTTTGAATCTCTTTGCAAGGTCTTTCCTATATGCCTTATTACCTATGATATCATGCCAATCTTCCTGGTCTTTGTTGCCGGAAGTCATCACGACCTTAACTTTTTCGTTCCAGTCGGGACGCAATTCAAGAATCCTCCGATATATATTCATGGCAATTGTCCGGGAAAAAGCCACAATCATTGCTTTGCCTGTCAATTCATACTGTCTGTTCTCTTCATAATGTTTAATAATATCATTTACCAACGAATCAATTGTTGCCGGAGCACCCAGAATCTCTTCAAGATGAGCCATCTCTTTTTTAGACTTGTCAATCTGTTGCTCAGTTGCACCCTCTGATGCCAGTAATTCATATTCATCATCAATAGCTTTGAGAGTTTTCTCGTCGAGCTTTAGATTTATGACTCTTGATTCATAATATACAGGGCAAGTGGCACCATCTGCAACTGCCTGAGTCATGTCATAAATATCAATGTAATCACCAAACACTTCTACAGTGTCGCGGTCACGGGTAGATATGGGAGTGCCGGTGAAGCCAATATAGGAAGCATTGGGCAGAGAGTTATGAATAATGCGTGCCGTGCCGATTATCACACGACCGTCTTCTTTTACTTTTTCTTCAAAACCATATTGACCTCTATGGGCTTCATCTGTCATTACAACAATGTTGCGACGTTCGCTCAATGGTTCTTCGGATTCTTCAAACTTCTGCATTGTTGTAAATATTATCCCGTTGGCTTCCCTACCGGCTAAAAGCCTTTTCAAATCCTCTCGACTCTTTGCCTGAACAGGTTCCTGACGTAAAAAGTGTTTGCATTTTGCAAATTGTGTGTAAAGCTGATCATCCAAATCATTCCGGTCTGTAATTACGACAATGGTTGGCTGGCTTAATTGCGACTGTAACAAATGGGCATAAAATACCATTGACAGAGATTTCCCACTGCCTTGTGTATGCCAGAACACTCCGATTTTACCATCACCTTCTGTCGCTTTTTGTGTTCGTTCTGCTGCTTTTCTTACAGCGAAATATTGATGATACCCGGCAAGAATCTTTGCAGAACCTTTCTCCTCATTGGAGAAGCATATAAAGTTACGCAATATGTCCAATAGACGTTCCCGTTGAAATATTCCTTCAAAGAAGGTGTCATAATCAGCATATTGCGTGCTTTCATAATTACCATCTTTGGTTTTCCACTCCATATATCGGTCTTCCTTGGCTGTAAGTGTCCCGGCTTTGCTGCACATCATATCGCTCATCACGCAAAAAGCGTTATAAACGAACATTGAAGGTATCGCATGCATATAATTACGTAGTTGCAAATATGCCTCTGATGCATCAGTTTCTTCTCTTGAGGGAGACTTAAGTTCAATGATTACCAATGGCAAACCATTGATGAATATTATGATGTCGGCTCTCTTTTCTGACAGCTCTACAAATGTCCATTGATTTATAGCTTGGAAAGTATTTCTATTGGCATTGTTGAAGTCAATAAGATAGACAATATCGTTCCGATGTTTCTTCCCATCATGAAAACTGACTTCTATTCCATGTTGAAGATAATCCATGAACACTTCGTTACGTTGAACCAATGACCCTGCATCAATACGCATCAACTTATGGATGGCTTCCTCAATTGCGGCAGGATGTAACTTAGGATTTACCATCGCCAAAGACTGTTCTAATTGATTCAGATATAATGGTATGTTATAATCTCGTACCACATTGGGACCATACAGTGTATCATAGCCCATATTGCTGAAAAGAGACATCAGCGTCTGTTCGTAACTGTTTTCAGAGTATAGTGTCATGATTCTTTGGTTTTTTGAAGATCGGATACTATTTGTTCTACAATAAGTTTTGAATCCGGTCTGTCATTAATGCCCGGTGCTCTTTTCAATTCTGTTTTTAAGGCACTAATTGTAGTATCTTTCCTATCCCAATCCGGAAAGGTTGTGTATTTTTGTATGATATCATATACTATATCTTGTATTTCTTTTGACTTGACATGACGATTGACAATTTCATGAATGTTAGGGGATTTATTTTCGTAATATGAAGATGGCTCATTAATGTCGTTATCGTTTGGCGGATTGTATTCGAACTTAAGAAAATCCGGTACAGTTTCAACATCCACCAATCCGCGTCGTTTTATATGAGACATTTGATGTTCAAGTTCGGGGAACAACGTTGCTTCATTGATGTTAAGGAAATCAAGCTCCTCAATAATGGAGTCCTTATATTCTTCCGGAATGACAATACATTCAGGATAAAATGCAGAATCCATGTTATGAAAACTTTTGCATACCTTGCTGTTCCATATATTGCTCTTGTCTTCTTCAATATTTATTGCGCCTACTAATAGGAATGCGCCACTCTGACATACCAAGCGATTATTACTATATTTAGGCATGACAAACAAATGGCTTTGAAGTGTCTGTATTAAATGTTCCGGATTTTTGTCTTCGAGTTTTAATGCTTCTTTAATATCATAAAGAGTGGTGGAAGGTGTCAATTTCATCTTTGCTAACGATGATAGAATCCTTACATCTATATCGTTGCAATGTTTAGGGTATGAAGAACCATAATATACTACTCCTTTAGACTCTTTGTCACCTTTAGATTTCTCTTTCGAATAACAAGCAAAATATAGAGCCACAAGTGGATTCATCGTTACATCAAGCAAGCGTGTAGGAAGACCATAATGCTGTAATTTTGTCAACTCTTCAAATGCTGTAAAATAATTGGTAAATTCGGAGGGCACACGGGATATGGCTTTTTCAATCATATCTTCCTCAACACTGATCCATGAATTTCGAAAGATGCTGGGTATTATGTCCCAATTCAAATTGGCTTGTCCTCGAAAATACAAATGTTCAGAACTGCCCTCATCAAGAAGTCTATCCCTGATGTCTTTGATTCTACTAATGTAATCAGATATATTGGTGACTGCTATAGGGTCATTAGGAAAGAAAAAGAACATTAAGCAGCAATTTTATAGTTTATGAAATTCAAATTATCATTTATCCGCCTGTTCAGCTCGATCTT
>CASBHZ010000104.1 GCA_949123685.1 uncultured Bacteroidales bacterium
CTACACAAGGAGACACACTCTTTCCCTACACGACGCTCTTCCGATCTAGGGCGGCTTCCTTTCGGGCTTCCGAGCGTCAACGATGCAGAAGAAATAAGCAACGCAAACTACCTTTGGATTCAATATTTTTACGCCTATCTTAACGAGCAAGGACGAGCCGGATTCGTAATGGCTTCCTCCGCTACCGACTCGCAGCACCGCGAAAGCGAGATTCGCGAGGAACTGGTTAAGACAGGCGATGTCGATGTGATGATTTCCGTTGGCAACAATTTCTTCTACACACTATCTTTGCCGTGTACTCTTTGGTTCTTTGACAAAGCGAAACCTGCAGAACGGAAAAATCAAATTCTGTTTATTGACGCCCGTAACTACTACACGGTCGTAGATCGCACACTTAACGAATGGAACGATTGGCAAATTAGAAATTTGAACGCAATCGTTTGGTTGTACCGTGGTGAAACAGACCGATACAAAGCACTTATACGTCAATACTATTCATGGCTCGCGAATTTCGTTGAAGCACATGATAATGAATGGCTGCACCCAGACACAGTAAGTCCTATTACAATCCGTGAGGGTCTTGACTGCTCTCTCGTACATTTTAAGAAGCACCAAAAAAGCTTAGAAGCGCAGTATAAAGCCACAACAAAGCGAGCTGAAAAAGCTGAGATAAAAAAACTCATTGACGATAACGCCAATATTGTTGCCGAATTTGCAGAAGCTCTCGATGTCGCCAATCAGTTTGTTTGGCTATCTGAAAAATTCGGCGAAGACGGCAATTATAAAGATATTGCAGGTCTTTGTAAGATTGCAACGTCAGATGTTATTGAAGCTAAAAATTTCTCACTCACGCCCGGTGCCTATGTAGGCGTAGCCGAGCAAGAACATGATGGTGTGGATTTCACTCAACGTATGATTGAAATTCATAAAGAACTATCTGAATTACAAAAAGAGTCTGTATCTCTTTTTGCTCAAATACAAGCTAATCAATCCAAGCTATGGAAATGAAGACTGTTCATATAGGCGACTTAGGCGAAATAATTACCGGGAGCACTCCTTCAAAGAAGAATCCCGATAATTATGGCGACTTTGCGCTTTGGATTAAGCCGACCGATATGGACGAGAACAATAAATATACTCGCGAAACCGAGGAAATGTTCTCTGAACGTTCAGCAGAAGCCTGCCGTTCTCGTCTCATTCCAAAGGATTCTATACTCGTCCCTTGCATCGGAACTGTTGGCACAAAACTTACTATGTCGCCGATTGATTGCTTCACCAATCAATCAGTAAATGCGATCGTGCCAAATGAAGATTATGATAATCACTATGTGTATTATCTTATCCGCAACTTTTTACCCGCTTTAAAAGGATATAATAAAGGTACAGCTTCCGGTCGAGAGTATATCGCTAAAAGTGCGTTTGAGAACATCGAAATTTGTGTCCATGAAGATTTAGCGATACAGCACAAAATAGGAAAGATTCTTTCGACATACGATGATTTGATTGAAAATTGTAGGAAGCAGATTGCTTTGCTTGAAGAAGTCGCTCGACGTCTTTATCACGAGTGGTTTGTTGATTTCCGTTTTCCTGGTTACGAAACTGCCACATTTAATGAAGATGGTTTACCATATGACTGGCATACCTCAAATGTGAATGAAATGCTTACATTTCATAGAGGATATGACTTAACAAAAAAACAATTTGTTGATGGTATCTATCCTATCGTGGGATCCTCTTCTATTATAGGATATCACAATCATTACAAAATAAATGGCCCCGGAATAGTAACAGGTCGTTCAGGAAGTTTAGGAACTATACAATTTATATTTGACAACTTTTGGCCTCATAACACATCTTTGTATCTAAGTAACACTAAGGGACATAGTATTTATTTTCTGCATCAAATGCTTATCCTTTTGGATTTATCTACATTGAACAATGGAGGAGCGATACCTACTCTCAATAGAAATACATTATCCAACATTGCAGTTATAAAACCATCACATATTGTGGAGATGCAATTTCACGAACGTGTGTCACCATATTATATACTTCTGAACAATTTAAGGAGACTGGTATCAACCCTAACCGAAGCACGCGACCGCTTGCTTCCTAAACTGATGTCGGGCGAAATAAACGTTGAATAATTATGGCTTACGACTATTCCGAAAATATATTGGTGCAGGAAAGTGCCGGTCAGGTACTCGATGAACTCGGTTGGCGTGTAGAGTATGCGTTCAACACCGAAGTTCTCGGCGAAGACGGCACCTTCGGCAGAAAGAATTATCGAGAGATTCTTTTGACCCGCCACTTCAAAGCGGCTCTAAAGCGACTCAATCCGTGGATTTCACCTCAGCAGATTAAGGAAGCTGTCGATACTATGACGGCGTTCCTGCCTACGGCATCACTGCTTCAAATCAACGAAGAAAAATACCGCCTCATTCGCGACGGCATACCTGTTACAGATCATTCGCCTGACAGCGAACAAGGCAAACGCACAGCCCGAATGATTGACTTCGAGAAGCCCGAAAGTGCTAAAAATGAATTTCTCGCTATAAAGGAACTTAAAATTCATGGCCCACTTTACCGTCGTCGCACCGACATTGTAGGTTTTGTCAATGGTATTCCGTTGCTGTTTGTCGAACTCAAACGCAGCGACGTAGATGTTAAGGAGGCTTACGACAACAACTACACAGACTATCAGGACACAATCCCACACCTTTTCCATTTCAACGCATTTCTGATGCTGTCGAATGGGTTGGAGGCTAAGATAGGCACCCTCGGTAGCGATTACGAGTTTTTCCACGAGTGGAAACGCCTCAAAGAGGAAGACCCCGGAAATGTGGAACTTGAAACAATGTTGCGCGGCGTGTGCAACAAGCGAAATTTTATTGACCTGTTGGAGAATTTTATTCTGTACGATCACAGCGATGGCCGCACAGTAAAAATCCTTTCACGCAATCATCAGTTCCTCGGTGTCAATCAAGCAGTCGAAGTTTATGGCCAACGCAAGCTGCGCGACGGCAAACTCGGTGTGTTCTGGCATACACAAGGTAGCGGTAAAAGTTATTCGATGCTTTTCTTCGCGCAGAAAATCAACCGTAAATTTGTAGGCTCTCCCACATTCGTAGTTCTTACAGACCGCGAGGAGCTGAACACTCAGATTTCCGAACTTTTCGCCGCTTGTGGTCTGCTAAGAGGTAAGGCGGAAGATGCAATAGCCACCAGTGGCGAAAACCTTATCAAGCGGCTTCAGGGCAACCAGGCTTACATCTTCTCGCTTATACACAAGTTCAATAGGCCTGATGCAGAGCCGATATATCCCGACCACGACATTATTTTGATGAGCGATGAAGCCCACCGCACACAAAACGGTATTTATGCCGACAACATGATGCGCTTGCTTCCTACCGCTCACCGCATAGGTTTCACCGGCACTCCGCTTCTAGCCAATGACAATATCACTGAGCGAACATTCGGCGGATATGTGTCGATTTACGACTTCAAGCGAGCCGTAGATGATAAAGCCACCGTACCGCTTTTCTATGAAAACCGTGGTGAAAAATTGAGGGAGCTGACAAATCCGATTATCAATGAACAGATTATTGATGCCATAGAAGCAGCCGACCTCGACCCGTCACAACAGGAAAAGGTAGAGCGTGAATTTGCCAAAGAAATTCATGTGCTTACCTCAGAGAAACGCCTACGCATGATAGCTCGCGATTTCGTTGAGCATTATTCTGACCTTTGGACTTCCGGCAAAGCTATGATGGTTTGCCTAAATAAAGTTACTTGTGTCAGAATGTATAATTACGTTCAGGACTATTGGGTTGAGGCTATCCGTGATCTTGAAAATGAAATTGCCCATGCCTCACAGCAGGAAGCTCAGGAGTTGCAACGCAAACTCGATTGGATGCTGCAAACCGAAATGGCGGTTGTCATTTCTCAGGAACAAAACGAAATTCAAACTTTTGCCAAGTGGGGGCTTGACATTTTACCGCACCGCGAAAAAATGGAAAGGCTTGACCTTGACAAACGATTTAAGAAACGTGAAAATCCTTTACGAGTAGTATTCGTTTGTGCCATGTGGCTCACTGGCTTCGACGTAAAATCGTTGTCGTGTCTCTTCCTTGATAAGCCTTTAAAAGCACATACACTAATGCAGACCATAGCTCGTGCAAACCGTGTATGTGAGGGTAAACCGAACGGTCTGATTATTGATTATATCGGCATTGTCAAAGCATTGCGCGAAGCCCTTGCCAACTATACGCAGACTCCCGGCGGTGATGGCTCCGAACCGACTACCCCAAAAGAGGAGATATTGCGTATTTTCTACGAAACCATCGCTTCGGCTATTGATTTCCTTGCTGGAAAAGGCTTCGCCCTTCAAACCCTTATTGATGCCGGGGGATTCCATAAGCAGGCTTTATTGAAGGATGCCGCAGATATTTTGTTGGAGTCGCTTGAAACCAAAAAGGCTTTCAGCACTTTTGCAACTACCATAATTCGATTGGGTAAGTTCATGACCCACGAAGATTTGAATGATGAAACTCGCAAGCAGCGCGATGCAATTGTCGCCATATATCATCAGCTCCAGGCTCGCAGAAAACGTGCAAACATCACCGACCTTTCCGTGCAAATCAACAGAATTGTCAGTGAATATATAGGTACTAACCCTGATGAGAAACTGACCGGCACCCGTCAGTTCGACATCAGCAAAATAGACTTTGACCTCTTGCAACGTGAATTTGCTAAAACCAAACATAAGAATACGTTGCTCAAAGATATCGAAGAACTCCTAAAGGAACGTATCGCACAAATGATGGCTGCCAACCCCTCGCGAATAAATTTCTACGAAGAGTATCAGCGTATCATCAAGGAATACAATCAGGAGCAAAACCGTGCGTCGATTGAGCAAACCTTTATGGATTTGATGCGACTTTCGCAAAGCCTCAATACCGAGGAGAAACGATATATCGCTGAGGGCTTCACTACCGACGAAGAACTCTCGCTCTATGACTTGCTTTTCAAAAACGATCTTAGCAAATCCGAGATTGACTCTTTGAAAAAATTCTCTGTTGAACTTTTGGAAACCGTCAAAGCCAAAATCGCAGAACTTCACAACTGGCGCGAAAAAGAAGAACCGCGCAACATCATTGATATTCTTATTCGTGATACCCTATGGCAGGGTATGCCTGAGTCATATTCCGACACTCAGCTCAATGAATATCGCCGCCGTGTGTTCGAGTATTTCTATGAACGCTACCCAATAGTAGCTTAGAACAATTACGACGAGTACAATTGAATGAAAAGGACTAAATAAATGAACGCGCACAAGAGAGATTATGAGAAAGAAAGTATTAAATATACCAGCAGATATATTAACGGATTCTGATGGTCGTTATGTGCTTGATTCTTATTCAAAAGTGCTGAACTATATCTTATGCACATCTGAACAGGACACCATAAATTTGTCTAATTGCGTGCTTATTCCTTCTTCAGATCACTTTTCATTTGATTTTTGGGAACTTTTCAGACATGCTGAATCTAAAGGTCAAAATTTAGATATTGGCATTTCTAAAAATAATGATAAGACTGGCGCACAACTTGTTGTTTCAAAACGAGTTGTTTGCAACAATTCCATTATAAAAAAATCCTCTTTTTCAAATGTTTCATTTGAAAAATTTGTGACATTTGGCAAGTCGGTGCTGGAGGATATTCACTTTTCTCATTCGATATTTTCAACGGGGGTTAGTATTACAGAGTCCGTGATAACTGGATATGTAGCATTCAATGGAATTAAAGCCCGTAGTAGCTATCTGCACGATATTTCATACGTAGGTTCTTATTTTGATTTTACATTTTCTAAGATAGAATCGATCAGTATTCTATCATCAACATTTCAGTATAGCGAAGATAACAAGAAAGAAGCTATTGAAAAACCGGGGATTATACACCATGATTTAAATTTTGCACACTCCTTATTAGGAGAGGTGCAGATTAATAGAGGAAACTCAGAGTTATTTATATCATTCCTCGACTCTCATATCACTGGTAGTTTGCATGTCTATGATTGTACCCTTGAGAAAGGGTTGATTCTTGAAGGATGTATTATAAGTGGAGTTCAATCCACAATTATCAATACTACAAATCATAAAAATAATGGTAATGCAATATTAGGGATATCTGGAATCAAAATTCAATCAGAACTTACCATTATTGGAATTTCTTGTGATTCTATAGATGCACGAGATTGCGTGATTGAAAAGTCTGGGCGGTTGAGCATTTTTCAGACGATAACCAATTACATAGATTTTGAAAGAGCGAGTTTTTATGGCGAGGTAAATATTAACCATCTTAATCCTTCATCAAGCAAAAATGCAAATTCATTGTGTAAAATCAACATGGAGTGTGCAATAAATCTCGGAAATCTTAATATTTCACTTGATAACGTAAAGGTGCTTAATTATGATACTGCTAAAATTCTAAGACTTGCAGCACAGAAATTAAATAACAGCATTGAGATTCCGGCATTAAGAGCCACTGAACATAAATTATTCCTAAAAGAAAATAAGCTAAGGTTCTCATTTACGTCAATCGCTGATCACATATTATTATGGCTGAACAAAATGAGCAATGATTTCGGAACAAATTGGATATTAGGGTGTTTTTTCTGCATTGTAGTTTCAATGATATTTAAAGGTTTAATTGGCTTATCATTAGGAGAATATATTCTTTGTCTTGACCCATCAAATTGGGTGCTATTTTCAAAACAGTTCTGGGTGGAAACTTTTGAATTCCTGTGGTTACCTAATTTGGACAGTTTCAAGGATATAGTATCAAATGAAAGATGTACGCCTTTGACAATGATAGCCTACATTGCTGGAAAAAGTTTAATTGCATATGGTATTTTTCAGACAGTTGTTGCGTTTAGAAAATACAGTAGCAAGTAAAATCACATCTTTCATGTAAGCCATTTATAACAACGGAAGCAAGCCTTTAGAACGGGAACGATTATGGATAACGAACAGATATTATTCCAGACGCAAGGTGGCAAGACGAAGACTGAGGTTCGGCTTGCCAATGAATCCGTGTGGCTCACGGCTGACTAGATGGCGGAGCTGTTTCAGCGCGACAAGAACCAATACCTCTCCGTTAATATAAGTATTCACAATTGATATAATAATGGATAAACTCATAAACATATTTCAATCGTTGATTTCGCATAAAGAAAGTGAGGTCGTGGAGTTTAAGAAGGCGGAGAACAGTTTCGACTTCGATGACTTGGGCAAGTATTTCTCGGCGTTGAGCAACGAGGCGAATCTTCGTGGGCTTGATTTCGCATGGCTGATTTTTGGCTATGACGAGAAGAAGCATGAGATTGTCGGCACATCGTATAAAAACGGAGAGAGTGCGCTCAATAATCTCAAGCATGATTTCGCACAGCATACAACTGACGGCCAGACGTTCCGCGAGATCGTTCCAATTGAAGTTGACGGCAAGCGCATCCTGATGTTCAAGATTCCGGCTTCTCCGCGAAATATCGTGATGAAGTGGAAAGGAATCGCATTCGGTCGCGACGGCGAGAGTCTGAAGCCGCTCAACCAATCAAAGATGGATGAAATTCGGCATCAGACACCGGAACCGGATTGGTCGGCAGAACTTGTACCAAATGCGACAATCGATGACCTCGACGAAGTGGCCATTGCCAAAGCCCGCAAGATGTTCAAGAAAGTACACAGCCGCATACCTGCTGAAGAGGTCAACCGCTGGTCTACAGAAGAGTTCCTTAGCAAGTGTGAGCTGATGGTTGACGGCAAGCTCACACGCGCCGCAATCATTCTACTCGGCAAGATGTTCTCTGACAGCAAACTGCGTCCTGCTGTCGCCGAAGTCACATGGACTCTTCGCGATGAGAAACAGGATGTGGTTGATTACGAGCACTTCTCTGTGCCCTTCATCCTGACCGTTGATGAAATCCTTGCCAAAATCCATAATCTTACTTTGCGCGAAATGCCCGGTGGAACGCTGTTCCCTGACACAATGAAACAGTATGACGACTACACCATTCGCGAGGCATTACATAACTGCATTGCACACCAGGATTATACTCTGCGTCAAAGAATTAACTTTGTTGAGAATCCGGGCTTCCTGTACTATGCCAATGGAGGTTCGTTCATTCCCGGAACATTGGAGAATGCACTTGCGACAAACGGCCCGCAGCGATTCTTCCGCAATGCCTGTCTGTGCAAGGCTATGGTTCATTTCAATATGATTGACACGGTAAGCCGAGGAATCAAGAAGATGTTTACAGAGCAGATGGAACGCCGTTTCCCGATGCCCGATTATGAGATTGACAACGAGAAGAAAGAAGTGGCCGTGCGCATCTATGGCAATGCCATCAATGAACGATATACGAAGCTTCTCAAAGATAACAATACCCTGACACTCCACGACTGCATTTCCCTCGATGCCATTCAGAAAGGACACCGTATAGATGAGGAGATAGCGCAAGATCTCATGAAGCGCGGACTAATCGAAGGAGAAGCCCCCAACTACACTATCTCCCTCGGAGTGGCGAAAGCCTCCAAGCAGCTCCCCAGCTACACAAGAGTAAGAGGTTTGGAACGTGATAAGCTGAAGCAGATGATTCTACAATACATCCAGAACGCTGGCTCCGACGGTGCCAAGCGTGATGCCATCCTCGAATATCTACAAGGCACGCTACCCAGCCGAAACACTTATGAACAGAATGAAACGCTTATATATCATTTACTGTCAGAGTTGCGTAAAGCCGGATTAATAGAGGCTAATGGGAAGATTTGGTTGGCAAAAAATACACAGTAAACGAACAGTTTCAACAACTGTTTATTTTCTGTGTATTTTGGCGTATAGTCGATCATCCGACCGAAATGATTCCTAATCCGACCGTTTTTAAGGCATCCGACCGATTTTTAGGTCGGAGGACCCTTGTCAGCTCGCAAGATTATCGCTAATTTTGCAGACGAAAGCAGCAAGCCTGGTGTGGCTTGGAAATAGAGGCTGCGACAGCCTCGAACAACAAGAAAAGACGGTTCCGCCAAGTCAATGACTTACCAAAATCAGGCATGAACCATTTAAACTGCAACTCCTTGATACAATTATAGTTGTC
>CASBHZ010000105.1 GCA_949123685.1 uncultured Bacteroidales bacterium
ACAACGTTTGAAAATGGATTTCATTGCATTAACTGTTTAATAAAACATACTTAATTATTAACCATTAATTATTAATTATTTCCGGTGCTATTTTGAGAACGTATTGCCAGGCGTCATCGTGGGTGTAAGGGATTTCACCTTCGAGTATTGCCTCTTTTACCGCATCTTTTATTTCTTTGATTGCCGAGGAGGGTGGAATCTTGAAATACTCCATAATCTCGTTGCCGTCTATCGGCGATTTCCAGTTGCGTAGCGCATCGGCATCGTTTATTTCGTTCATGCGCTGGCGCAAGGCGGCGAAGCCTTCAAGCTGGCGACGCACTTTTGCCGGATTCTTTGAGGTTATGTCAGCTTCGGCAAGTGTCATGAGGTCTTCCAGATCCGGACCTGCTTCAGTAATGAGCCTTCGCACTCCCGAATCGGACACTCCTTCTTCGCCTACAGATTGGGGACGCATGTGCAACCCTACAAGTTTTGCCACATATTTCATTTTTTCATTAAGCGGCAATTTCATTTGCTTGAAAACGCGGGGAATCATTTTCTCCCCTATGAAATTGTGGTTATGGAAAGTCCATCCTATTTTTTCATCATAACGTTTTGTAACGGGCTTACCTATGTCATGAAGCAATGCAGCCCAACGGAGCCATTCGTTGTCGCTCTTTTCGGCAACATTGTCAACCACCTGGAGGGTGTGATAGAAATTGTCTTTGTGCCCGCGTCCCTCTTTTGTTTCCACTCCTTTCAATGCATGCACACTCGGGAATATCAGTTCCAACAGACCTGAATTGTCGAGAAGCTTGAATCCGACAGAAGGGTGTTTCGAACGCATGATCTTGGACAGCTCATCGTTGATACGTTCCTTCGTGATAATCGAAATGCGTTCCCGGTTGCGGCGTATTGCCTCGAACGTGTCTGCATGTATTGTGAAATTCAGTTGTGTCGCAAACCTGATTGCACGCATCATGCGCAGTGGATCGTCCGAGAATGTTATGTCCGGATCAAGCGGAGTGCGGATGATTTGATTATGAAGGTCTACCACGCCGTTGAAAGGATCCACCAGCTCTCCGAATCGGGATGAATTTAGGCAGATAGCCATGGCGTTGATGGTGAAATCGCGACGGTTCTGATCATCTTCAAGGGTGCCGTCTTCTACTATGGGATTTCTGGAATTTCTGTTATATGATTCCCGCCGTGCCCCTACAAATTCAAGCTCAAGGTTGCCGGCTTTCACTTGTGCCGTGCCATAACTTGCGAATACGCTGAGTCCTTTGCCGTGGTTCAGGCGCGCCGCAACTTCTGTTGCAAGCTCTATTCCGCTTCCCACGGTCACGAAATCAATGTCGGAGGAATGGCGTTTTAGAAAAATATCGCGTACGTATCCGCCTACCACATAAGCTTCGCGGCCCATGTCGTCAGCGATCTTTCCTACTTGTCGGAAAATAGGCAGTTTCAGATCTTCGGTGAGATTCATAACTCTGTCAGCTCTTCAGGGAAGGGTGTTAAGTTTTCGAGTCCTGTTTCTGTGACGCGGTATGTGTTTTCGATTCCGACGGCGCCAACGTGTGGAATGACGAATTTGGGTTCGAGTGCTATAGTCATGTTTTTGGCAAGCATGTCTTTGCTGCGCTCCATCACTACAGGCATTTCATTCAGTTCTATACCTATCCCGTGTCCGATGAATCCGACCTTGTTCCTGTGTCCCATGAAATACTCATGCAGGTTTTCACTTTTTGCGATCTCCATGGCTTCTGAATAAAGTCTGGATACAGGCACTCCGTGACAGCCTATTTTCTCAAGGTGATGTAGAATCCGGCAAGAGCAGTCATGTGCTTTTCTCGCAAGATCGGATACGCTCCCTATGCTCCAGCATCGGGTCATGTCGGTCTGATAGCCGTTGAATCCTCCATTCATGTCTACCATCACGGCTGTTCCCGGCTTAAGTGTCATCCCGTTTGCACCAACAGGCAGGGAGGGGTCAGTTCCTGCTCCTCCCATTGAGAAATCGTAAGGCGAAGGATTGTCGGCATTGTCGCCGCTTATCACGGAACCGAGGTTTAACTCCATGCGGCTTCCGGCAGTACGTAGCAACCCGAGACAACCTTCCCGGCGGAGCACCCGCTCTATCTCTATCTGGAACTCAATGTCGGTCATACCTTCCTGATAACAACGTTCCACCTGTGCATATGCCGCAGTCTGGTGTATGCCGTCTTCCTTCATCTTGCAGACCTCTAAGTCTGTCTTGATCATGCGAGCAACACGAAGTGCCTTGGAGCAATCCTTGATTTCGGCAGTCGGGAAGCACTTTTTGAGCCTTTCAGCATCGGAATAAAGGAGGTCGCTGAACTCTATGCCAAGTCGCCGGGGCAATCCATAACCGGTTTCTCCAAGTTTCTCAGCGATCTGCTCCGGTTTCCTGATTGCCAGGCACATGTCATTCTCCTCGGTGACACTTGGCGGTATAAGGAAAAAGAGTGGAGTCTTGTCTGTCTGGATATATATGTATCCACGAAACACACATCCGCTTATATAATATAAGTTGACTGATGCGCTTATGAGTATTGCGTCAAGTTCCTCGCTTTTCATTTGCTCGCGCACCTTTGCAAGGCGCAATTCGAGCTCATTGCGAAATTCCGTCGTAAGGAATGGTATGGTCATAACTTGGAGTGTTCTTGTTATTAATGAATGAAAGTGTAATTTCCCGGACCTGTCGTGGAGAGTGTCAGACCTACGTTGTAAAGTCCGCGGGTGTTTGACGATGGCGACAGGGAAGTTATGTTCACGAGGTATCCTTCCGGAAGTTTGAAATCACGTTTCAGGGTATCTGAGATCTCGTATAGGCATATGCTCTTTCTCCCTCTCGGTTTCCCGTTATTGTCGCGCAGACGGATAGTGAGCCTCTTTGTAGCCATAATTCCGTTTTCATCCTCTTCCGTGATTTCAATGGGTATTTCGGAGGTTGCTTTCCCCGGTGAATATCTCAAGGTGAGGATCATGTCAAACCTGTCATCCGTATTCTTGACAGAGTCTATCGGAGAGGGATAGAAAGGGAGCACGCATATAGGATCCCACCCTTCTTCATCGAAAGATACAAAATCTGAATAGACCACATTATTCACCCTCCGGCAAGAACAGCAGAGGGTGATTATCCCCGAAAGAATAATCACGCATATCGATGTCGGGGAATATGGTCTTGTCATCTTTTAGCAGTTTCTTATTATCCTTTATTTTCTGTCGGAGCCTGTCCCTGTTGACGCGGTCTGCGGTTGTTGCGGTTTCCTTTATTGCGAGGTTGCCTGTTGCGGTTGTTGCCGCCCTGTTCTTTCTCAGCTATAACATTCTTCTCTTTGCGAGGGGCGTTATTGCGTCGGGGTTGCTGCGGCTTTTCCGGTTCCTGACCGCGTCGGCGTTTGCGACGTTTGGAATTATCAAAACGTGTGAGGCTCTCTTGTTCCACAAGGTCCACATATACCGGCTTCTCTTTTTTCTTGCCTTCGTTCTCTTCAAGGGAATCCACCTTGATGCCCTGCTTGTTGAGGGCTATGATCTCGAAGGCGCGGGAAGCGTCGATCGTCACGAGATTAGCGGGGATCGATTTGTCGGTTGAATATGTAATCTTGCGGGCAAGTATGTCCGGTTTGAAATAATAATATGTCCCGTCTTTTGTTTCGAGGGTCACATCTTTGGGCGGGAGCTTCTTCTGGGCTTCGCTATAAGAATCTATCTCGAAATTCAGGCAGCATTTTAGCTTGGCACATTGTCCGGCGAGTTTTTGCGGGTTCATCGACAGATCCTGGATGCGTGCGGCGCCCGTGCCTACGGAAACGAAATGTGTCATCCAGCTTGAACAGCACAATGGTCTGCCGCAAGGTCCGATACCGCCTATGCGCCCGGCTTCCTGACGGGCGCCTATCTGCTTCATCTCTATCCTCACCTTAAAGGTGTCGGCAAGTATGCGGATAAGCTTACGGAAATCCACGCGCTCGTCGGCAATATAATAGAATATCGCCTTCCCTCCGTCGCCCTGATATTCCACATCGCCTATCTTCATGTTTAGCCCAAGTTCCTCGGCGATTTTGCGCGACCGGATCATGGTGTCTTCTTCTCGGGATGCCGCCTCGGCATATTTTTCGAGGTCATTTTGGGAAGCGATGCGGAAAACCTTTTTCAACTCCGAGTCTGAATTGATGTTGGCTTTCTTCATCTGTAGGCGCACAAGGCGTCCGATCATGCTGACACGCCCTATGTCATGTCCGGGAGCTCCCTCTACCGCTACCATGTCGCCGATTTTCAAGTCAAGGCGGTTCGGGTTGGTGTAGAATCCCGTGCGGGTATTCTTGAACACCACCTCTACCACATCGAAATCGTTGCCCGACGAGATGCCGTCAAGCCAGTTGGTGGCGAAGAGCTTGCCGCGCGGACAGCGACTGCCTGAGCAGCTTTTTTTATTCTCAGTCTCCACGTCGCAAGATTATTTTGCAAAACTGATGGCACGAGTCTCGCGGATCACTGTGATTTTCACCTGTCCGGGATATGTGAGCTCATCCTGAATTTTCTTTGCTATTTCCGAGGAGAGCTTTTCAGTCTCTTCATCAGTGATCTTGTCAGCACCGACAATCACGCGCAGTTCGCGACCTGCCTGTATTGCATATGTCTTGATAACTCCGGGGTAGGAGAGGGCAAGTTGCTCAAGGTCGTTAAGGCGCTTGATGTATGCCTCCACAATCTCTCGGCGTGCTCCGGGGCGTGCACCTGAAATGGCATCGCAGACCTGAACGATCGGGGCAAGGAGCGAAGTCATTTCGACTTCCTCATGGTGAGCGCCGATCGCGTTGCATATTTCAGGCTTCTCTTTGAATTTCTCGGCAAGTTTCATTCCGAAAAGTGCGTGGGGCAATTCCGGTTCGTCATCGGGCACTTTGCCGATATCATGCAGCAGACCGGCACGGCGTGCTTTCTTGGGATTGAGACCGAGCTCCGATGCCATTACGGCACAGAGGTTGGCTGTCTCGCGTGAGTGCTGCAAGAGGTTCTGTCCGTATGACGAACGGTATTTCATTTTTCCCACCATCCGGATAAGCTCCGGATGCAGTCCGTGTATTCCGAGATCAATTGCCGTGCGTTTACCGGTCTCGATAATTTCCTCTTCCACCTGTTTGCGCACTTTTGCCACAACTTCCTCGATGCGTGCCGGATGGATACGGCCGTCAACAACGAGCTGGTGCAATGCGAGGCGGGCAATTTCCCGGCGCACCGGGTCAAAGCCGGAAAGCACGATTGCTTCAGGAGTGTCGTCCACAATGATCTCGATACCTGTGGCTGCCTCAAGCGCACGTATGTTGCGTCCTTCGCGACCAATGATGCGTCCCTTTATCTCGTCGTTGTCGATATGGAACACCGTAACTGAATTTTCAACGGCAGCTTCCGTTGCTACGCGCTGAATAGACTGTATTACAATTCTTTTGGCTTCTTTTGTTGCAGTCATGCGGGCATCATCCATTATGTCGTTGATATATCCCGCTGCTGCAGTCTTTGCTTCGTCCTTGAGCGATTCCACCAGTTTCTCTTTTGCCTCGTCGGCTGAGAGCCCGGAGATGCGCTCCAGCTCGTCGGTGATCTGGCGGTGAAGGTGTTCCACCTCCGTCTGTCGAGATTCAATGACTGCCTCGCGGTTGTCGAGGTTCCCTTTGAGCGCGTCAAGTTCCTTCTTGCGTCGAGAGTTCTCGTTCTGCTGCTGGTTTAACTGAATTTCCCTTTGCTTGTTGCGAGCTTCTGCGGCTTGAGCTTTTTGCATGCGTTGTCCCGCAGTGCGCTCAGCCTCGCTCAGGATTTTCATTTCCTCCTCTTTTGCCTGAAGGATTTTTTTCTCTTTTATCACCTCCGCTTCGCGGTTTGCATCCTCAAGGATGGAATTGGCGCGGGAAGAGGCATTTTTTTTGCTGATCACGGTAGCTGCCACATAGCCTATGATGGCAGTTGCCGCCGCAACTATAATCCATATTGCTGTTTCCATGCGTATGTAGTTGTAATTTTGGTTTTTATAATGTTAATTATTCTATTCTTTTTTTCGTGTCGCGACCATCCTGACTCAAATGTGAGTATATGAATAGTCGCAGCCGAAACGTTTGTGTTGACGCCGGTTGCAATACTTGGGGATGAAAATAAATTCGGGAAAGTATAAAAAGGACTATTTCAAGATGTCGTCCAGCTTACCGAGACATTCCTCTGCTTTTTTGGACGCTTCCTGATATCTGATGGTAAGCTCCTTGTAATGGGATGCATATTGATATACCATCATTGCAAGAAGACCTTTGTCGGAGCGCTTGGGAAAAGAGCGTCGCCATGCGGCATACAGATTGTTGATCTCTTCTTCCACGCTTCGGGTTAGTTCCTGATTCTGGAACGGGACGGTAAGCTTTATCGGCTCGCCGCCTATATTGATTTCCATATTTATCTTTTCCTGATTTTTCATCATTCCTTGAGCATTGCTATGCAGCGGTCGATGTTTCTGATCAATCCGGCAATGATGCGACGTGCGTCAATGAGCGTATCCGGGTTTTCAGCCAGATGATGAGAGACGCTCAGGTATTCCACGTCAAGAAGCGCTTTATCGCGTATTTTCAACGCTTCAGCTTCCTTGCTGCGCAAATCGGTGTTTTCCTCTTCCAGCTCCCTGTTGCGCTTGCGCAGGGATTCTATCTCTGCCCGAAGCTCTTCCTGACGGGCTTCCAAGTTTTCAAGAATGCTTAGAAGAGATTGTGCCATCGATGCCAAATTTGCACAAAGGTACTAAAAAAATCTCATATGAACAAAAGAAAATGCCCCTCCATTTGCTTTGACAAACGCTTTGCAAATGTGGGGCTTTTTTGAAGGAGGGATGAAGGAGGGGATACCGTTCTATTCTTTTATCAACGATTGACGATGAGCGATTGGGGAAGCCATACTGCCATGTTGCCTTTGCCGCGATGACACCACGCGTAGTAGGGAATGAGGTTGAGTCGCACGTCTTTGGTGACGAGGCGACCTTTGTCGTCATAGCCGAGTGTCTGGGCGTCGGTGGTGAGTTGCATTATCCCTTTGAGAAGTTCGGGACGTTCTTTAACTTCGAATTGCGGTTTCTGATTTATCAGTATGTTGAGCACGTCAAAATCATTGTCGGCAAATTCTGCGCAATAGACTATCGGTCCGCGTTCTATGGCTATACGTCCGCGGTCTGCATCAACCTTGTCGTTGGCTTTCACCGTGCGCACGCTCATGTCAAGGTCCAGATTCACTTTGTCTCCCTTTTTCCAGTTGCGCGTTATGGTGTAATATCCGTCGGGAGTGACAACACCTTCTGCATATTTGCCGTTTACGGTCACTCTGTATCCCGTTTCTTTGCCGTCGGAGTAGGCATAGAGGTCGCTTGGTACGGGCTTGTTTTTCACCCATCCCGGTATTCTGATCTTGAGACCGAAGGTTCCTGCCTTGTTTTTATCTATCGTCATGGTTACATTGCCGTCCCAAGGATAGTTTGTTTGCTGAGATATAGCCACGTTTTTCCCTTTGACATCAAGATTGGCGGAGTTAGACATGAAGAGATTTACGTAAACGTCATCATTCTTGACGGCATATACATATCCCGGAAGTGAAGGTATGAACCGGCATAGGTTGGATGGGCAGCATGCGCATCCGAACCATGGCTGGCGCTGATGCTGTCCTCCGGATTCAAGTGGGTTGGGATAGAAAAAACTGCCACCGTCAAGAGCCATGCCGGATATGAGTCCATTGTATAGCGTGCGCTCAAGAACGTCGTAATATTGAGATTCACCATGGAGCAGGAACAGACGATGGTTTACATAGACGTTGCCGATTGCGGCGCATGTCTCACAGTATGCCGAATGGTTTGGCAGTTCATAGTTGGCTCCGAAAGCCTCTCCTTCATGCTTTGCGCCGATGCCTCCTGTTATATATAGTTTTTTACTTACGATATTATCCCATATGCGGTCAATTGCATTTATGTATGCCGAATCTCCGGTGAGAGCCGCCACATCTGCCATTCCTGCATACATATATGCGGCGCGGACGGCATGCCCGACGGCTTCATCCTGTTCTACAACAGGCTTATGTGCCTGGCTGTATTCGTCCTTGCGGGAGGTGTATCCGCGTTTGTCAAGAAAATATTTTGCCTGGTCAAGATACTTTTTGTCTCCTGTGGCGAGATAGAGTTTGGCAAGTGCCATCTCGGCTATCTGATGACCGGGTACGCGTGACACCTGACCGGGACCGTCCCCGATTTCCCTGCATACGCAATCTGCATATCTGACAGCGATATCAAGGAAATTGCGTTTGCCCGTTGCCTGATAATGTGCTATTGCGCCTTCCACCATGTGTCCGAGGTTGTAAAACTCATGGCTTAGCTCTTCCACTTTCTCCCACCTTTTTGATCCTGCCCAGTCATGTGGGTGCTTGGGATTCATCGTGCGGCATGTGTTGAGATAACCGTCAGGCTCTTGAGCCGCAGCCACGATGGTCAGTACGCTGTCTATATAGTTTTCCAGTCGTTTGTCGGGATAAGTCTGCAGGAGATAGCTTGCGCCTTCTATTGTTTTGTAGACATCTGTGTCATCGAATGAGAAACCTTCAACTTTATACGAGTCGGAGGGGTTTGCCGCTTTGACGAAGTTGTCGTAGCGTCCTGATTCTTCGCATTTGCTGAAGGCAAGCGGGATTGTGACTTCACGGCTCGCATTGAGGCGTTGTCCCCAGAACTTGTCGCTTACTTTTACTTTAGTGAATGGCACAGGGTCAATAGGATACCCGTGATTGCTTGACATTGCCTTTTGTTTTGCAGACGCAGGGATAGCGGCAGCAAGGATCAATGAGGCGGCGAGAAATTTTTTCATGATATGGTTATTTTTTAACAGTTTCTTGAATTTTGTTACAAAAATAACTAATTTTTGTGGTATATCGTATTTTATGGAAATTATAAACTTTAATTGCTGATTTATCTAAGTAACAATGGTTCGGTAAAAAATGCCGAAGTTGTTGAAAATTAAGTTAATATAATTATA
>CASBHZ010000106.1 GCA_949123685.1 uncultured Bacteroidales bacterium
TGTTGAGGCTCAGCGGATTTGGCAGCCAACGGCTTCCAACGGAGAGTCGCGGATCGAAGCCGATGGATACGGATCTATCGGCGAATACGGACAATCAAAATACGGTTCGTATAGTATCAACATAATCCGCAGCCATCGGCTCCAATCCGCAACTCCAGTCATATGCCGGAAGACATATGAATCCGCGATGAGTTTTTTGAGTGTGATATTATGTGATATCAAAAGATCCGCGTGCCATCCGCCCTATCAGCGTTACACCTGGAACACCGTAAGGTGAGAGGGAATCCGCGATGCTTCAAATCTCCTTTGCCTTCTTTTCTTTACCTGTTTATACGAGGGAATTAAATAACAACACATAGTCCATGATTCATTTAAATTGCCTGCAATATGAGTGTCAAATTGCAATGTTTATGTCTCAATGCTTTGCGACTTGACAGGAACTATCTATTACTTTTAATCTATTTAGCGGAATGGATTTGGAACATGAAACTGAACACCCTAATTATTAAGTAAGAAAAATTAATGCACATATAAAACGTAGTTATTTTTGAGATGTTTTTGCCGCATAATAAAGGAGCATATAGACATATGCGACTGAATTACAAGGTAAAAACAGCCAAAATAACAATAATTTATGATATATATGTTCAAGAATAAAAAAGAACTGATGAGATATTCTTGTATTGCCTTGTCGTCTGGGAAAACCTTGGAGGCATCCCATGAACCGCCAAAATTCATATCAAACTCATGGCACAGCCCCCTGCATTGTATTGGTCAAAGAGAAATGAATATTATTTTGAGTCCAAACCTTGACATCTGTTAGATTTCTCACTGATTTAACTTTGCTACATAATTCAATATCCGTCATGCCTGAAAGCATGCGATATTTGACATCACTCCAATATATCTGCTGTTGATTGAAGAAATCTTAAATTATTTAATTTGTTTTGCTAATCTTTCAGACAGGCAAGAGGAATCACCTTTACGCCATCAGGTCGTGTGTAGGCTATTGGTCCTCCTGTGATTACCAACATCAATGAAGGTTCTTCCATTACAATCTGCTTTTCTCTTTCATTCATTTTCCTTACAAGATTTCTTATTTCAAGGAGATGCTCAGCTCCTTTATCTATTTCCGCTCCCCCGAGCTTGAATTCAATCAAGGCATATCTGCCATCATCAAGATGCAATACGGCATCAGCTTCAAGGTCATATCTGTCATGATAATACGAAATAGAGCCGAATGATAATTGTGAATATGCGCGTAAATCCCTCATTGCCATACATTCGAATATGAAACCATAGGTTTTTAAATCCATTTGTAGACGTTCTGGGGAAAGTCCCAAAGCTGCAACCGCTATAGAAGGATCTGTAAATCCTCTTTTCTTCCCTTTTCTAATTGCTGTTGCTGACCGAACGGCAGGAGACCACGAGTCGATATCTTGAATAACAAATAACTTTTCCAAAGCTGATACGTAGCTATCGAATGTAGGTTCTGTACAACTTTCAGTGACAGCAGCCACATCTTGGATCATTTTCTTTTTCTTTACGAGGGTAGAGATGTTTCTGGCGTAGGTGCGCAGAATCTCTCTTGTTAATTTTTCGCTCCGGACAACATTGTCTATAGTAGATATGTCGGTCGCACATACGCTTTGAACATAATTCTTGGCAACCAACAGTTTTCCCCTTGAAGATGGAATGGATAATGATGCAGGCCATCCTCCTCTACAAGATGCAAAAATCAGTTGTTTTATATCAAGACATGACATTTTGCCATCGATTATAAGATCCGGATTATTGAAAAGTTCCATTAGAGAAATTTCGCCCGTTGATTCTCGCGATTCCCACAGACTCATAGGAGCCATCTTTATTCTTGCAATCCTTCCGGTGCCCGTATGCAATATTTTTGATTGATCAATTGAATTTGATCCGGTAAGTATAAATTGACCTACCTTCTGTCTTGCATCCACAGCACTCCTGACTGCATCCCATAGATTGGGAGCATCCTGCCATTCGTCAATAAGTCGAGGAGTAGCTCCTTCTAAAAGAAGTGATGGTTTGGTTGAGGCTGTTGCCAGATAGCCATCACGTGTATCGGGCAACTGAAGTTTAAGTTCGCTGGCAGCCTGTTGTTCTGCGGTTGTGGTTTTGCCACACCACTTGGGACCTTCAACGAGTACTGCTCCAAACGCTTCAAGATAATCTCGAAGTGTACTGTCTGCTATGCGTGGTAGGTAAGTCATGTCGCTGTGGATATTTAGAAGCTGTTTAAAAATAAAAGTTAAATTTGGGGCGGCTATCTTCGAGTTAAAATTCATTTAAGGCAAAGGAGCATAGCGGGCTATGTGACTGAGCCGAAAATGAATTTTAACTCGAGAGAGCCGGGCAAAAGGTAATTTTTATTTATCGACAGGCTTCATTTGTTAAAAAATTAATCAATGCTGTTTTTAAAGTTACTTGAAGTCTCGAAATCTTGGGCATCTTTATCCTTTCGGTTCAGTCACATAGCTCGCTATGCTCCTTCTCCTCAAGAAGAAATCTGCGCCAAGCTTGCGACCCCAAATTAACTCTTATTTTTAAACAGCTTCTTAGTATTGCAAAGGTAGTTTAGATTTATTTAAAATACAACTGTAATTTTTGTTTTTTGTGGTATTGCGTTTTTGTTTTTTGTGGACCAATGCTTTTGTTTTTTGTGATAAACCTATCACGAGATTCAGTATTTTTGTTTGTATAGGAATATCCCAAATAACTTCCAATCAGCACTCATATGGTGACCGTTTCATTGAATGTGTCTGAGTAAAGACTCTAAAAAAGAGACAACATCTGAATTTTAAAGGCTTAACACCCATCCTCATTAAAATTGATTATTATTGAATTATAAAACAAAGCCTAATAACAGGCAAGTATTGAAAATTAGTTCATAAAAAGTAAAAGCAGTGTTTATTTAAAATTTGAAGCATTTTGAAGAATCGCATGTAATTTTGAAGAATAAATAAATTAAATTAATTTTGTGATATCAAGTATTGTGACAAGACACTGTTTTTGACAATAACAAATGTCGCCTATCCTTAGCACCACACATCACTATACGACATAGGGAGTAATAGATTTCTATATGAAACAAGCATATTTGATAATTGCGCATAATAATTTTGAACATCTAAAGTGCATGCTCAGCACCCTTGATTGCAAGGATGTCTCTTTCTACATCTATATTGATGCTAAAAAAGATATTCCGGGATTCATACGCAATTTCAAAAGCACCAATCCCATGACAATCCTCCACGAGCGCATTATTAATTGGGGTAACCAGTCTCAGGTGCTCGCTGAAATGGATTTGTTCGAAAAGGCATTTGAAGATTCCGAAATTGAATGGTTTCATCTGATATCAGGCTCCGATTTTCCGATTAAACCTGTCGAAGAGATTAATATGTTTTTCGAATTATCTAAGGATGTTGATTGCTTCATGGAAACAGAACCTTTGCCCAAACATCTTGAATATAGAATGACACTTTATCATTTCTATGTAAAGCGCCCAACTTCACATAAACCAAAAACATCTTACAATACACAATCAGTAAGTCTCTGTCGCTGCAATGTAAGTTTGGTGTAAAGAGACCCCATCCGGAAGGATTGCCTTTCATGTATGGATCAAATTGGGTAGATTTACGACGCCGTGCAGTTCAAATATTACTTCAAAAGCGAACAGAAATCATTCGATATACAAAACACTCCTCGTGCTCAGACGAAGTATATAAACAAACATTCCTGCAAAATTGTGGATTATGTATAGTGTCAGACAATCTGAGATATATCGATTGGAGCGCCCGACAACCTTCTCCGAAATCACTGATGATTAATGATCTCAGCTCTATTATTACATCCGGAAAACTATTTGCCCGTAAATTCGACTCCCCTGAGTCAGCGTTTTTGATACAACAGATCCTACAACACACAGTATAAGATTTGACAATGATTTAAGGGCTTCAATATCGGTCTCGCCATCCTCGCTCGGGAAAATAGTTGGTTGTCGCTTGTTCGAGTATTTTATCAGAATTCAGTAGTTTAGTGACATATTCGGCAATGTAAGCACCCCATTTTATGTTTGTATTTCGTCTATATTTGCACATATCAGAGTATGGACTGAAATTTATACAAACTAATTCAAATTAATCTCTCCCAAAATTGATTTCTGTACTTTTATACAAACAAATTTTGCCATCTGAGGCGATAAAACGCCAGTCAAGAATATTCATCTACAAATTTTTATAGATTGATTGCAGTCCTCAAATTTGCATATCCCAGGAAACTCAATCATATTTGCACTGACAAAACGGTTGCAAATGCAACCGTTTTGTCAGTGCAAATATGATTGTCAATTGATCATGGTTACAGAAAGCATTACCTGTATATGACCTCAACCTGATTCCATATTGAATTATATATAACCAAATTTCGATGTTTTTTGGCACTCCCAGCCAGAATTACTATTCCAAAACTTAGGTACGGACATGAAAAAAGGAGGCTCAAAACCTCCTTTAAAGTTGAATTATATATTTATCGCTATTGCATAGCCGTAATTTAGAGTTTTGACAATAGTTCTGAGCCTGTCATGACATCCATTTTGGAAAATGCAAACAGTTTCTTGCCAAGGTCTTTGAGGGAATGTCCGATATGATAGACTTCTTCATCAATTATCAGGAAGCGGTCGTGAGCCTTGTTGTAAGCGTGTAAAGTCACGCCAGGATATTGTCGGTTGTGCCGCTCAACATCCTGACGGAGCTGATCAGAAATCCTGCCATCGTAAATAACCACAGTCACACCAGAATTCCGTTTTGATAATTGAACAAGTACAGAATCATCAATATAGCTGTCGATAACCACTATGCGTTTTTTAGCCTTGCGAATCAAATCAGCAACAAAGGCATATGCGTCAAAAATTTGACCGTCGAAGAAAATGCCCTGTGTTGGTTCTTTGGGTTCATTAAGGCGATCAAGAATTGCATCGACCTTTTCATCAGTCTTCAACTGCTTCATCTCAATACGTTCCATCCTTTGGAAAATTGAGGCATTATTCATCAGGAAATTTCGCATAGCCACGAAAGCATCGATTATACGGATGCTTGTATATACGGCAGTTTCGCTTTTCAATACGGCAGAAAGCATAGCGACTCCCTGCTCGGTAAATGCGAAAGGATTAACTGATGAGTGTTTGAGTCCATTGAACCGGTCGCAATTTGCGACCAGTTCATCTTTCTCTTGATTTGAGAGCTGAAATCTAAAATGCTCCGGGAAACGCTCAACATTTCTTCTTACCTGCTCATTAAGACGTTTGGTTTCAACTCCATACAATTCTGCTAAATCCCGGTCAATCATTACCTGTTTGCCTCTCAAGGTAAGGATACGGTTTTCTATCGGCATTGCCAACTGGTCACAATATGTGACCGGTTCCTTGTTCGGTGTATTTTGTATTGATAAATTGTTTTCTTGTGTAGCTTCCATATGCAAAGGTATCTAATATTTCTGAAATATAAGGCTACATATGAGCAATAACTTCCAATCACCACTCAGGCTGCGTCGATTGGAAGTTGAAAACAGTCGTCTATTCGTTTGTATTTCCGGATATTCCCACATATCTGATTACCGACTGATTTATATACAAACAAATCCGGTTATTCCTCCAAAAAATCGGATTTTAGCCAAACAAACCACACTATTTAGGGCTATAAAACACCAATGGCCAAACAAATTATATTTTGCTTGACCATTGGTTATAAAGCATTTACGTTAAGATCGTTACTTAATATTCTTCCTCGTTGAAGAAGAAGTCGTCTTTGGAGGGGTAGTCGGGCCAGATTTCTTCAATGCTTTCGTAGATTTCGCCTTCGTCCTCGATCTCCTGAAGGTTCTCAATGACTTCAAGCGGTGCGCCACTGCGCATTGCAAAATCCAAAAGCTCATCCTTTGTTGCAGGCCATGGTGCGTCTTCAAGCTTTGACGCAAGTTCAAGTGTCCAATACATATATCTATGTGTTTATTTAGTTTATTGAATTATTTGATTTATTGAATCAATTTTGTTTATCATTCTTGTTTGTCAACAGACCTAACGCCTAAAACCTAACGCCTAAAGCCTCAGACCTTAGACCTCCCGCTTCCAAACAATCTCCTCGACACCCTGAATGAAATTGAAATATCGCGCCGCAATGAAAAGATAATCGGAAAGGCGGTTTATATATTTCACAACCTGAGGGTCTATAAAGGTTTCGTCAGCCAAATTGAGTATACGTCTTTCAGCACGCCGACAAATCACCCTTGCCATATGGGCTTTTGAAGCAAGTTCACAGCCTCCGGGCAGCACGAACGCACGAATCTTTGGAGTCTGCTCGTCGAGCGCGTCAATCCAACCTTCAAGCTCGGATATGCGTTCCGCGCTCATCGAGGGACATTTCATCTGACTCTCTTTCGCTTCCGTAGCAAGGTAGGATCCGATATTAAACAATTCGTTTTGAACGTTCAATATCTCCCCTTTCACCTCCGCCACACATTCCTTGTCGGAGGCAATCATGCCGAGTGCCGACGAAAGTTCGTCTACCGTACCGTAAGCCTCAAGCCTTACACTGTTCTTCTTCACCCGTTCACCATAAACGAGCGAAGTAGTTCCGGCATCTCCCGTGCCTGTATATAACGCACTTTTAGACATTTTATTTCTATTTTTAAAATTGTAACGCATGCGGAGCGATATTGTTGCATTTTTTTTGTAGCTTTGTACCGCAATTTAACCAAGAAGTGATTCAAACTTCAATAAGTGCCACTTATAATGAGCGATAATTCCCAATATATTGTCAGCGCCCGCAAATACCGTCCCGCCTCGTTCGCGACCGTGGTGGGACAAAAGAACCTTACCGCCACGCTGAAAAATTCAATATCTTCCGGCAGGCTTGCGCAGGCATACCTATTCTGCGGTCCTCGCGGCGTCGGAAAAACCTCTTGTGCCCGAATCTTCGCACGCACCATAAACTGCCTGCATCCCACAGCAGACGGAGAAGCATGTGGCGAGTGCGACTCTTGTCTCGCCATATCAAAAGGAAATTCCTTCAACCTGATAGAACTTGACGCGGCGTCCAACAACAGCGTCGACGACATAAGGAACCTCATAGAGCAGGTCAATGTGCCTCCCCAGCAGGGTAAATACAAAGTGTTCATCATCGATGAGGTCCACATGCTGTCGTCACAGGCATTCAACGCATTCCTCAAGACTCTTGAAGAACCACCTAAATATGCAATCTTCATTCTCGCCACCACCGAGAAACATAAAGTCATCCCCACGATCCTGAGCCGATGCCAGATATACGACTTCAAACGCATCACCGTAGACGATATGGTGGAGCATCTCAAGTATGTCGCTTCCGACCGTGGCGTTGAAGCGGATCCGAGAGCATTAGGTATTATTGCCCGTAAGGCTGACGGAGCCATGCGCGATGCATTGTCTATCTTTGACCAAGTCGCGGCATCTTCCGGGGGAAACATATCATATGAATCGGCAGTCGACAACCTCAACGTGCTGGATTATGACTTCTATTTCCGCCTTGTTGATGCATTCGCCACAGGTGACGTTTCCGCTGCACTCTTGATATACAAAGAGATCCGTGACAAGGGATTCGACTCCCTCTTCTTTATCAACGGACTTGCAGGTCATGTGCGCGACCTCATGGTAGCTGCAGACCAGCGCACCATCCCGTTGCTTGAAGTAGACGCGGAAACAGCAAACTCCTTCAAGGCGCAAACTGCAAAACTGCCACTCCAATGGTATTATGCGGCAATGAAAATTCTAAATGACGCGGATTATAGCTACAGGACATCATCCAACAAGCAGCTGCTTGTAGAAGTGTCGCTCATACGCCTATGCCAACTCCTCAAACCTGCCACTCCCCCTTTTGATTTGGCGGAGGAACTCCCCTCCCTCCGCAATCCGACGGCTACGCCAGAAACGAGTCAAAAAGTCCGGAATGCTGCAGCTCCCAATGTGACCACCGATTCCGGACGCGCCGATAGCACACCGGAGGGTATCACTCCAAATATCACAAGTACGCCTCCAACACCCAATATCGAAGTAAAACCCGATTTAGGATCAGGAGTAAAACCGGTCGCTCCACCGGAGCCTAAACACGATGCCAAACCATTACCCAAGGGCAGACCTCGTTCTTTCAGACTTACCGACAAGCCGGAGGAGACACCTGTATACACTCTTGAAAAGAGGGAGAATCCATTTACCGACAATGACTTTGACAAAGCGTGGCAAGAGTTTATGGCGCAAAACAGCGACATGCATATCCTCTTGAGCACCATGCGCGTAGCGAAAAGGGAGAGAAAGTCAGACACCTGTTATTCCCTCCTCGTGGAGCATCCTGCACAGCTTCAGGCATTCGAGTCGTCAATGCAGAAACTTGTCATGTTCTTACGCGACTATCTGCGCAACGATCTCCTCACCCTTGAAGCCCACATAGATGAAAAGGCAGAGATATTCAAACCTCTCCCCCCGCAGGAGTTTCTTAAGAAAATCATAACAGAGAATCCTGCTTTGGGCGATTTCCTACAGAGCATAGACGCGGAGATGGCGTGATAGCGGGAGGTTTTCGGTTTTCAGTTTTCAGTTTTCGGAATGGGATTCGGTTTTCAGTTTTAGGTTTTCGGAATGGAGAGTAAGAAATATAAGATAATTGACAGGGATGAGGAAGGGACGGAAATAACGAGGGAAGTAGGACTGCGCGAATTATGGAACTATGTTTCTGAAGAGGAGTGGGAAAAGGAAGTAAGGCTCGCAGAACTGCAGCATTTCCGCAACACTCACCGCTATTGTGGATCCTGCGGCGCAGAAATGGAATACGCCTCCGAAATATCAGTTAAATGCACAAGATGCGGACGCGAAGATTTCCCCTGCAGATCGGAAGAGCACACGTCTGAACTCCAGTCACGCGATAGTATCTCG
>CASBHZ010000107.1 GCA_949123685.1 uncultured Bacteroidales bacterium
CGGTATCCTGCTGGCATACAAAATAGCAAAGAAGAATTTTATCTCTAATGGTAATAACCGTATTATTCTCTGCTCCGACGGTGATTTTAATGTAGGCGTTTCTTCGGCGGAAGGACTGGAACAACTAATAGAGAAAGAACGGAAGAATGGAGTATTTCTTACCGTATTGGGTTATGGAATGGGAAATTATAAGGATAAAAAGATGCAGGTTTTGGCAGAAAAGGGAAATGGAAACTATGCTTATATAGATAATCTACAGGAAGCTAACCGCGTCTTGGTCGGTGAATTTGGCGCTACTCTCCATACGGTTGCGAAAGATGTAAAATTGCAGGTGGAGTTTTATCCTTCACAAGTACAGGCATACCGTTTGATTGGTTATGAAAGTCGTCTGCTGAAAAATGAAGATTTCAATAACGATGCCAAAGATGCCGGAGACATGGGGGCAGGACATACAGTGACCGCTTTCTATGAAGTAATTCCTACAGGCGTGAAGAATGACTATGTAGGCAAGGTAGATGATTTGAAATATCAGAAGAAAGAAAAAGTGAGCGTGAAACCGATAGGTTCCGATGAACTCCTGACCGTGAAGCTGCGCTATAAAGCTCCGGATAAAGATGTCAGTAAGAAAATGGAATTTTCTTTCGTTGATAACAAAGGAAACAATGTATCTTCCGATTTCCGCTTTGCTTCGGCCGTTGCGATGTTCGGACAGTTACTTCGGAATTCTGAATTCAAAGGAAATGCCGGTTATGATAAAGTAATAAGCCTGGCAAAACAAGGGTTGAGTAATGATGATAAAGGGTATAGGAGAGAATTTGTCCGTCTGGTTGAGGCTGCCTGGGGAATAGGAGAGTAAAAACCGGACTGATTGTCTGTGTGATGTCCATTTTCAAGTTTCCAATTTGATTGATAAAAGGAACAGTGAATATCGTGGAAATATGCTCCGCTTGATGTTCACTGTTTCTTTTGAGAAAGGTTGGATTGTTAAAACAGATTTACTTGGTAGTCTCTTTCATTAATTGTTCGAGAGGCTTCACGATATCGGGATGCTGTGCAGCTACATCATGTTTTTCCCGGATGTCATTCTCTAGATTATAGAGTTGCATCTGTGTATTGCCTTTCCGTGTATTCGTAATGATTCCCTTGTCCGAAACAACCAATATCTCCATATCCCAGATCGTCCATTAAAATATAAATAATGTTGGGTTGTGTATGTAAAGTCTGCCCTTGTAGATAACTGCCGCATAGGGCGGAAACACCGATAAATAAGTTCCTTTTATTCATGATATTCTTTTTTTAATCCCATTTGTAATCTTGCGGCACTTCGCTTTTTAAAGCCGGCCCGAATTCATATCCTTGCTGTTCGAACCATTCTTTCTTTTGAAGCACGTGCTCGTAGAAACGGGTAAAGTCCAGTGGCTCTCCCTGATGCCACATCTGTTCTGCCAGTCCGATGATGCGGGGAAACAGGCGTTGGTCTATCATGCGTTCCGTCACTACGTCGTCTGTCCATAATGCGCAGCTCATGCCGAGAATCAAAGGATTCTTTTCATTGCAAGCCTTGTTTGAAGGATTGTTCAAATACAAGTCTTTCAAGTCGAACGTGCGTTCTTTTGCATATCCCCGCCACGGAGTGAGCGGAAAGTTGAGATATGTATAGTAGTTGGAGCTGCAAATGACCGGGTAGTTGTGTTTGAGTGCATTGCGGAGTGCTAAGTCTTTATGTCCACGGTAGTTCCACCATTGGATGACTGTATTGTCGGGCAGCGGATATCCGTCCTGATATACGACATCTCCCCAGAAGATGGCTTTGCGTCCCTTTTGCTTCAAGTGGTTTGCCATCTGTGCGGAGAACCATAGTTGGAGGTCGTGACTGTCTTTCAGATTCAACGCTGCTATTCTCTTTTGGCAGTCTTCACATTTGTTCCAATTCCCCTTTGGTGCTTCGTCTCCTCCCAAATGGATGTAGGGGGATGGGAATAGTTCACATACTTCGTCCAATACGTTTTTCAGGAAAGTCAGCACCTCATTTTTTCCGGCACAGAATATGTTTTGAGTGAATCCATGTTGAGGCACTTCGACGAGCAGCCCGAAGCAGCCCAACTCCGAATGGGCAGAAAGAGCAGCTTCCGCGTGTCCCGGCATATCTATCTCGGGCACGATGGTGATATTGCGCTGGCTGGCATAGCTGATTACCTCACGTATCTCTTCCTGTGTGTAGAATCCGTGTTGTTCTTCTGCCTTTCCTACCGAACCTCCTATTTGGGCAAGGCGCGGATACCGCTTGATTTCTATCCGCCATCCCAACCCTTCCGTCAGATGCCAGTGGAAATAGTTCATTTTAAGCAGGGAAGCCATGTCGATGTACTTTTTGATGGTGGATACCCGTTGGTACTGGCGTCCAGAATCCAGCATAAAACAGCGCCATTGCATACTGGGGGAGTCGGTGATGTCGGCACAGGCAAAGGTAAGTTTCCCGGCCGGACCCGAAACCCATTGACGCAAAGTCTGCACGGCGTAGACGAACCCTCTTTCGCCGGAGGAGGTTATGGTCATCTGTTTCGGATTGATGCTTATCTTATATCCTTCGGGCGGAAGCGACGTGTCGTTCATCCAGCAGATGTGAGCGGTCGATGCGTTGGACTGCCATTTGACGGAAGAGTTGCGGAGCACTTCGCTACGCAAAAGGCTTACGTAAAATGCGGTGGTGTCCGCAGTGTACATGGAAATGTTCTTTCGTAAGGTGAGTTTGCCTTTTTTCATTTCCACTTGGTTGGGAGAGGGAAAGACGATTTGACCGCATGTGATGGCTGCATAGGATACAAGCAGGAGAAGAATGGATAATCGGTGGTTCATACAGGTTATCTTGATAATGGTTATTTGTAGGTAAAGTTAAGAATAAACTGTCCAAAGTGGCAAACACTTTGGACAGTTTTAATTGATTAAGGTCTATTTGTCGCCCTTTTGTGTCCTTTACCATTTTACATGTTTCAGCATATATGATTAAATGCTACTATTAGGCCGACAACGCCAAGGACACCCAGCCAAATCATACCGGAGGAGTCCCTTTTGCCGTCTTTGTTCTTGCTCAACCCCAATGCGAAGCATCCTATTGTAGCAATTATCAAACCTATTATCAAGATAGGAGTTGGAATATCCATGCCTCCGTCTCGATCAATTCTTGCTCCTGCCGGATCGACAGCGAGGGCGTTAAATGTCACTATGAGTGCCACGATAACTGAAATCACCTTATTCATACCTGAGTGTTGCTTTTAGTCATTACAATGGATAATACCACAGGGCATCAAAGGTAAATGAAGAAGCTACGCCATTCATACATTTTTTATGATACATTCCATGCGAAGCCCCGACTCATTGGGCTTTGGAACGCTTTTTACTCCGAAAATTGGTCTTTTCCGTTGTGGTTTCGGAATTTTTCACTAAATTTGCATAATTCGCAAATCACATTGACTATGGCAAAATATATCAACCGGATCAAGGTAGTGCTTGCAGAGCAGCACAAGACCAATCTTTGGCTTGCGCGAGAACTCGGCAAAGACCCTGCAACGGTTTCAAAATGGTGTACGAACACCGCTCAACCTTCACTGGAAACGCTTCACGATATTGCCGAGTGTCTGCATATTGATGTTCGCACGCTTTTGAATCCAAATGATTCAGCCATTGCATCAGATCCGGAGTTAAGCTATGGGGAATAGTGATATGCGATTGTTTTTTTGAACTACAACTTCCGATAATATAAAGATATAGGAACATGACACCGGAAGAAAAAGCAAGAGTCAAGATTGACCGCTGGTTTGAGGACGCAGGTTGGGAGGTCACCGATCGCGACCATTATACACCGGCCGCAACTGCCGTAGCTATACGGGAGGGATTGCTTGAGAACAATCTTGAAGCTGACTATTTCCTCTTTATAAACGGAAAAGCGGTTGGTGTGCTCGAAGCCAAACGTAAAGAAGTTGATATTACGGCTGATTATGTTGCTGAACAAGCCGAGCACTACACTCGTGCCGTCCCCTGCTGTTATCAGACCCATTCCAATCCCTTGCCTCTCGTTTATCTATCCAATGGCGAATCTGTCCTTTTCAAGAATCAAGAAAAGGAAGACTCGGCCTACGATGAGATAAACCGCATCCATTCTCCGAAAGAGATTGTCAAGATGCTTGGAATAGAAGATCAGTTTGCAGGTCTCCCGGTGGTGAAGAAACGCGGACTCCGTGACTGTCAGTTTGAAGCAATCACCGAACTTGAAAAATCGTTCCGCACCGGTCAGAATCGCGCTTTAATGGTATTGGCAACCGGTGCAGGCAAGACATATACTGCTGTAACAGCGGCCTATCGCTTTTTGAATTATGCAAAAATGCGGCGAGTCCTTTTCCTGGTTGACCGTAATAACCTTGGAAAGCAGGCTGAGGGCGAATTTGGCACTTACAGACTGACAGAGACAGGAGACCCGTTTAATACTATATTTGGTGTGTCCCGCCTTAAATCTGCAGTCATACCAAAGGATGCCAATGTTGTAATTTCTACCATTCAGCGACTCTTCGCTTTTCTGAAAGGTGAGCCGATTACGACCGATAATGACGATGACGAGGAATCCGGCACTACCGAAGACATAATCCTCCCTCCGAATCCGGCTTTGCCGCAGGATTATTTCGACCTCATCGTTATAGACGAATGTCACAGGTCTATTTACGGCAACTGGAAGAAAGTGCTTGAATATTTCAATACCGCACGGTTGATTGGGTTGACAGCAACCCCGGTACCAGAAACCAAGGCATTCTTCAACAACAATATCGTTGTCAACTACACTCTTGAAAAATCAATAGTCGATGGAGTCAATGTAGGCGCAAGAATCTATCGTATCAAGACTCAGGAAACAGAAAACGGTGGAGCAATCCGTGTCGGAGACAAACTGCGTCAGGTGACACGCTACACAGGCAAGGTAGAGACTATCACCAACCGCGAATCGCAGAACTACACAAAGGAGGAACTGAACCGCTCCATTATCAATCCGGCTCAAATTAAGCTTATCCTACAGACATATAAGGATGCCGTTTATTCTGAAATGTTTATTGAGCCGCAGCGGGAACCAAATTTTGGCTACCTGCCCAAGACATTGATATTCGCCCTCAACGAGGCTCATGCCAACAATATTGTCAAGATAGCCAAGGAGGTCTTCGGCAAGGAGGATGATGATAAGTTCGTCCAGAAAATCACGTATTCCTCCGGCGACAGCGATGCTCTTATCCGCTCTTTTAGAAACGACAAGGAGTTCCGCATTGCCGTTACCTGTACGCTTGTCGCCACAGGCACGGATGTCAAGCCGCTTGAAGTCCTGATTTTCATGCGAGATGTCCGCTCCGAGCCGCTGTATATCCAGATGAAAGGACGTGGCACACGTACCATCGGTGATGATGTGCTGCGTAACGTGACCCCAAACGCATTCAGCAAGGACTCCTTCTTTTTGGTGGACGCGGTCGGCGTGACAGAATCCGAGAAGACAGTTCCGGCTCCCGGTGAAGATGAAGGCCCGACCGAGACAATAACACTCAAGAAACTCCTTGAACGGATGACGCATGGCGAGCTTCCTGACGGTTATTTCAAACTTCTGGCAGCTCGATTGGCTCGTATTTCTTCTAAATCTACTGAGGGGCAGCGTAATGAATTTACCGAACTGACCCACGGCACATCTATGGTCGACCTGTCGGAACGGATGTTCAAGGCAATTGACCCCGAAGCGTCTCCATCGTTGCCGCCTTATCGCAATGTCAATGTTCCCAACTTGGTGCGGAAAGGTCTTTTCGCACCGTTGGCAAATAATCCGAAAGCACGTGAGCTTCTGCTAACTCTCAACGCAGGCTTCATCAAAACCTTGATGCCCGGTGAGGATACCCTTATATCCAAAGGATTCTCAATGGAGGAGGCACAGGACACGACATCCGCATTCGAGGATTACTGCAAGACCCATGCGGATGAGATTGAAGCATTGCGCATAATCTACAATAACTCCGGCGAACCGTTGACCTATTCTATGCTCCGAGACCTTTCTGTTCAGCTTCGCAGGGCAAATTCGCAGTTCAACGTCTCTCAACTGTGGAACTGCTATTCTCTGCTCAACCGCGAGAAGGTAAAACCCCGCTCTACACAGGAAGAAAAGGAAGCTCTTACCAATATCATCCAGCTTGTGCGTTATGCCCTCGGACAGATTGACCGCCTCGACTCGCTTTGTTCGTCGGCCAACCAATATTTCAACCTCTGGTACGGTCAGCTTCAGCGTAATATCTCCGACAAGCAGATTGAGGTCATAAAACAGGTCGTAAGATATATTGCATCTAACGGAGCTGTAACCATAAAGGATATAAGAGAGGAAGACAAATCACAGGCTGCACAGCTTGTAAAGGCTTTTGGCAATCTCAATGAGGCGAACAAGGCTCTTCTTTCTCTCGCCGGATTCATAATCTATCACAGAAATGTAGCCTAAAATATCAACTCGGCAATGGCAAACAATACAGAACAATCAATCATAAAAAAAGTATGGACTCTCGCCACGACCCTTTCTGGTCAAGGTGTGGGTTTCACTGACTACATAACACAGCTCACATATCTCCTGTTCCTTAAAATGGATAAGGAGAACCGTGAACTCGGCGAGGAATCGGCTATCCCGGAGGGCTATCAATGGGAAGAACTGACTGCTCTTGACGGCACCGACCTGTTAAAGCAATATGAGGAGACCCTTGACTTCCTGAGCCGTCAGGATAATCTTATCGGCACAATCTTCACAAAAGCCCAGAATAAGATTGACAAGCCGGTCTATCTCAAAAAGGTCATCACAATGATTGATGAGGAAGACTGGCTGCTCGAAGGTGACGTGAAGGGAGCGATTTACGAGAGTATTCTTGAACGCAACGGTCAGGACAAGAAAAGCGGCGCAGGTCAATATTTCACACCTCGCCCGCTTATCAAGGCAATGGTTGATTGTACCCACCCGAAAATCACCGAGACTGTATGCGACCCCGCCTGTGGTACCGGCGGCTTTCTGCTTGCTGCGTTCGATTATATGAAAGGTCAGAGCCAGGACAAGGAGAAACGTGAGTTCCTGCGAAACGAGGCATTGAGCGGAACTGATAACACCGCACTTGTTGTCACTCTCGCTTCAATGAATCTCTATCTGCATGGTATCGGCGCAGACCGTAGCCCGATCATTTGTGCAGACTCACTGGAGAAACAGCCTGAGAAACTTTTTGATGTCATACTCGCTAATCCTCCGTTCGGCACACGTCCGGCGGGATCGGTTGACATTCAGCGCGATGACTTCATCACCGAGACAAAGAACAATCAGCTCAACTTCCTGCAACATATCATGATGTCGCTCCGAAGCGGAGGCCGTGCAGCTGTCGTGTTGCCCGACAATGTTCTTTTCGAGGGTTCCGGCGAGACTATACGCCGCAGACTTCTTAAAGATTTCAATCTGCACACAATTCTGCGTCTTCCCACCGGGATATTTTATGCTCAGGGGGTGAAAGCCAACGTACTGTTTTTCACCAAAGGAGAACCTACACGCGATGTATGGTTCTACGACTACCGCACAGGAGTGAAACATACTCTCGCCAACAATAAACTCGAACGCCGCCACCTCGACGACTTTGTAGCCTGCTATAATCCCGACAACATTTCGTCACGAACGGAAACGTACAACGTCGAAACCGAGCCAAACGGACGTTGGCGCAAATATCCGGCGGAAGAACTTCTCAAACGCGACAAGACCTCCCTTGACATTACTTGGATGAAAATCGAGGACACCGACGACCGCACTCTTGCTGAGTTAATGGCTGACATTGAAACAAAAAGCAACAACATAGCCTCTGCGGTCGCTCAGTTAAAGGAATTGTTCTCTGAGCTTAACCTTAACGAAGTCAACGAATAAGCTATGGGTAAGACAGTAACTACATACCTTGTGGATGGAGATCCCAAAGGAACCCGCTATGCTTTTATCAGCAATAAGATATGCCAGATGTTTGTCGTGCCTCGTTCAAATCTTGACTATCTCGACAAACAGAAGAAGTTACACAAACCAGCTTTTTATATCCTTATTGGTGAGGATGAAATGGCAAAACCGCAGGCTTACATAGGTGAAACCGAAAACTTCAGGGAGAGGGTCAAAGACCATGACCAAAAGAAAACCTTTTGGCAAAAGGCTCTTATATTCGTTTCAAAAGATGCGGATATGACAAAAACAGACGTGCAATATCTGGAACATCTTGCCGTGCAACTGGCAAAGCATATCAACCGCTATGGTCTTCAGGAAAATAAGCAGACTCCAAAAGAACCGAATCTTCCGGAATATCAGAAAGATGCAATGGACGAGTTCTTCGAGGACATCAAATTCCTGACATCATTTATTGGCATAAGCATTTTTGAAACAGCTTCGGTTAATCAACTACCCGTTTTCCATTTGAAGCGTAGAGGCGCAAATGCAAGAGGAGTGTATGACGGTAATGGCTTTACGGTATTGCGGGATAGTGTACTATCCAAAGATGCTGTCAGCTCTTGCCACGCTATCGCAAGACGAGAAATGATAATCAAGGATTATTCTATGGCAAATGAAAATGGCAACCCGGTGTTGACATCAGATATTTCCTTTTCAAGTCCAAGTACAGCCGCCAGTATCTGCGGAGGATGCAGTTCAAATGGCTGGGTAGAATGGAAGAACGACAAGGGTCAGACCCTTGATGAGGTTTATCGTAATAAGTGACAATCATGGATACTCAGAAACTACGCCAGCGCATACTCGACCTCGCCATCCGTGGTAAACTCGTGCCACAAGACCCCAATGACGAACCTGCATCCGTCCTTCTCGAACGCATACGTGCCGAGAAGGAACGTCTCATAGCCGAAGGCAAAATCAAACGCCCCAAAGCAAAGAAATCTACCGATAAATCCCA
>CASBHZ010000108.1 GCA_949123685.1 uncultured Bacteroidales bacterium
GGTGGCCCATTTTTTAATGAGTGCCCTGGCCTACTTTTCAGTGAGTAATTACACACATATGGATTCGACAACCGTTATTTTGCAGAGTTTAGCTTCCGCGTGGATGGTTCGACACGTTTTGCGCCAAGCAAGCGTTGGGGATTCTTCCCTACCTTTTCGGCATCTTGGGTAATATCAAATGAGAAATTCTTCTCTAAAATATCTCCCTCTCATATATCCCAGGCAAAAATACGCGCTTCGGCAGGTATACTTGGAGACGACGGAGTGGCTTCCGACTTCGGTTATCTGCAGTATTATAATTTCACGAACACGGAAGGTTACAACTTCGGAAACCTGTGGACACCGGGACTTCTCCCCTCCCTTAGCTCATATCCTAACGAAACGCTGACATGGGGTAAATCCAAAGACATAAACGTTGGTCTCGACCTCGGATTCTGGAACAACCGGATCACTGCATCTTTGGAATGGTATCACAGATTGCGCACCAACATGGTGACAGATGCACGTGAATACCTCTTCCCGCCAACAGTCGGCACCGGTGGAGTCCTGCCTTCGGTAAATATAGGGAAAGTGCGGTTTAGCGGTTTCGATTTCACAGTGCGTCATAACAACAATATCGGTGATTTCCAATATGATGTTTCATTCAACATCGGCACATCTGAGAATAAAGTGCTCGATTGGGGTGACGAATCTTCACTTCCCGAGACACAACGCCGCACCGGAAAACCTTTCACCGTATGGACTTTATATCAGGATGCAGGACTTTTCCAGAGTTATGAGGAGATTGCCGCATGGCCTGTTGACCAGGACGGCAAAAAGAATGCAACTCTCGCTCCCGGAGATATAAAGTATCTTGACCAGGACGGTGACAAGAAACTGACCGTCAACGACATGATTTTTGTTGAAGATTCTTCACTACCGGAAATCAATTATGGATTCAGCGTCGGAGGATCATGGAAAGGCTTGCACCTTAACCTGTCGTTCCAGGGAGCGGGAGGATACAACCAGATGATAAATGAACTTTACACTCTCGAAAGCAATTCCCTGCAACGTTTTCAGGATTATCACTACAATAATTCTTGGACTCCCGAAAATCCGGGTGCGGAGTATCCTCGCGTTAAATTTGCCTCTCTTGGAGACAACAACAGACGCAGCAGCACCTTCTGGCTAAAGAAATGCAATTATCTGCGTCTTAAGGCATTGACAATAGGATATTCAATCCCGTCCTCTATATTGAAAAAGACTAAACTATCTACTGTAGACCTGTCGTTCCAAGCAACCAACCTTCACACATGGTCTTCGCTACATAACATGGATCCCGAATCACTGAGAGGCTATCCGCTGCAACGCTCCTATGGCTTCTCCCTCTCTTTCGGATTTTAGTAACTTCTTCATGACTAAGACAATGAAAACAATATATTTTTCCTTTTTAATATGCCTCTGCTCTTTCGCCTTGACTTCTTGTAATGGCATATTCCGTGATTCCCCTAATGATAAATTGGCGGAGATCATGATATGGAGCGACGAGAAACTGCTTGACGAATACACAGGCAGCTGGTATCGTCACATGGATAACGGATTCAGCACACTTGTGTCCACGATGATAAAGAATAACGGTGAGGAGTTCGAACCCTGGTTTGGTGACCAGATAACGGTGGGACGCCGCGATTGGTATCAGGCGGGTTATGGCGAGATATTGAAAGGCTCCGAAACAATGATCAGCGGGCGCAGCCGCCTGATATGGCAGACCGCTTACGAGCAGATCAGATCTGTCAACAAACTCCTTGCCCATACCAATGAGCTGCCGTTATCTATCCGCGACAGGATTGTTGGAGAAGCACATTTCTTTCGCGCATGGTATTATTACACGCTCCTGCGCCGTTACGGCGGAGTGATGCTTGTGGATCGCGTGTTTGATCCTTTGGTTGAAACTGTAAGATTCCCTCGCGCATCATATGAGGAGATGGTAAGGTTCATAACAGAAGAGGCGGATGCCGCCGCAAAACTCCTCCCCACGGCACACGAAAACAGACACATGGGACGCGTGACCAAAGGCGCGGCATACATGCTGATGGGAAAAACCTATTTCTGGGCGGCAGGCGTAAAATATCAGAATGTGGAGAAGCCATATCTGGGTTTCCCTGACAACCGATCGGAAAAAATGCGTGAGCTTGCCGCTGAAGCCTACGACAAGGTGGAGGCTTTGCACACATACGACCTTATGCAGGCAGCAGGGGGCAGCACACGTGACAATGCATTAAAATACCGCGAAATATTCCTCACTAAAAATTCCATTGAATCCATACTGGAGGTGCAACACAACGATAACGGAGACTTCCTATATGAATTTGGACACAGACTCGACCGAGATGCAGCTCCGCCATCAATGACCGGAACAAACTGCGCCTACAACCCGACGCAGAATCATGTTGACGAATACCGAATGGCAAACGGCAAGATGATTGATGATCCTGATTCCGGATATGACGAAGACAACCCATATGAAAACAGGGACACGCGTTTCTATGCCAATATTCTTTATGACGGAGCGGAATGGGCCTCGCGTAAAATGGATCTACACTATACGATCGTTGACGGAGAGGAGATAGCCGGTATCGATCTGACCCCTTATGGTACTTCGACAACTGCATCTGTCACCCGCACAGGATACTACATGGCTAAGTTCCTCCGCGAATCACAACAGATCAACACCGACGAAACATATGCAAGCTCTCAGAACTATATCATCTGGCGTTATGCGGAGCTTCTCCTTGACTATGCGGAGATTGATTGGCATGCAGGACGCACCGGAGATGCGCTCAATAAAATAAACCGGATCCGTCAGAGGGTAGGCATGCCCCCGCTTCCGTCAGTAACACTCGAAGACATACTCAACGAACGTCGCGTGGAACTCGCTTTCGAAAAAACCACATATTGGGACCTCTTGCGCCTCGGCATTGCTGAAGAGACAATGTGCGGAGAAGACAATCCCATTTATCGCGTGAAAATCGTGATACGCACAGACGGCTCCAAGAAGTATACATATTCCGTAGTGAATGGGCGCAATAACAATATCCGATATTTCGACAGCAAACAATATTTCTGGCCGATCTCCTGGAGCGACATACGCTACCACGGAGTCGAACAGAATCCTAACTGGAGAGAGGTATGATTTGGTTTTCAGTTTTGGGTTTTCAGTTTTCTGATTTTGATGATGAAAATAATCTGTTTTCTGATTTGAGACTAAAGCCGAAGCCAAATACTGAAAACTGAAAACCGAAAACTGAAAACTTCAAAAAAAAATATAATCATGAAAAAAACATTACTTACACTTGCGGCAATTACCGCGTTTTCTGTTGCAAACGCACAACAGACCTACAATTTCTTTGATCCTGCCGATGTCGATGCAGACGGCTGGCTATGGCTTGATACCCAGGAGAAACTTGACAAGTATTGTGGATTCAATACCAAAACCAAATCCTTCAAGATCCAATTCGTTGAATCGGATTATGAAACTGAAGATTTTGAATATCCTGCTCCGGAGAACATCGCAGACTATGTCGGGTTAGGCACAGACGGAACAAAGGGTGGACCACAATCGCACACCGGAGCATTGATGTTGCCTAAGGCAAGTCCTAATTTTGTAGGATATGCCGCTCCAAGCGGGCATGGAGGGGGAATCCTCATGCACTTGCCGGACTGCGCAAAACTGGAAATATATCTATCCGCAGAACAAGAAAACCTGAACCTGTCCGTGCAGGTCTCCGACGATCATGTCCGTGCCACTGCGTGCAACATGATAAGAGGTGGGGAAAAGAGCGGAGGCTTCATGGGTGACAATCTTGAAAATGTCACCTACACCGGCATGTGGAAAGATATTGAACAACTCGAAGATGATGAATTTGGACCGAACTGGGATCAATATTTCAAAATCCAAAGTGAACCGGGCAAGAAACGCACTATCCTTTTCTACAACTATATGAAAAATTCACCGCTTTACGTACATGGCATCCGTGTCCTCACCTACACAAACCCCGACACAGGAGCCGGGATTGAAGGAATCGAGACTGACAATGCCGATTCCGATGCACCGGTATACAATGTCTATGGCGTGAAAGTCGATAAATCTTACAAAGGTATAGTGATTAAGAACGGCAAAAAATTCATCAACCGATAAGGCATAGCACCCTTGACGTCATTATCGGCATAAGCGCATGTTTGAGCTGCTTATGCCGATTAATTTTTGCTACTTACTTAAAACTTAATTATCTTTGCATAATAATTAAGACGCAACAAGACGCAATGACCCCTATATCTAAAAATATCACCGGAACACGGGTGGAAAACGACCGCCGGGTGCTGGAGTTACTCGCGCAGACTTTCCCGAACATAAGCGCCGCCTCCACCGAGATAATAAACCTCGAGGCAATCCTCAACCTCCCCAAAGGCACTGAACATTTCGTTGCCGACCTCCATGGAGAGCATGAGGCTTTCAGGCATATCCTGCGAAATGCTTCCGGCAATATCAAACGAAAGGTGAACGAACTGTTCGGAACGTCCATGCGCGAGCAGGATATACGAGAGTTATGCTCCCTTATATATTATCCGGAACAGAAGCTTCAGATAATACGCGCCTCCGAAACGCACCTCTCTGATTTCTATAACATCACGCTCCATCGGCTGATCCGCGTCTGTCAGTCGGTATCGTCGAAATACACACGCTCCAAGGTGCGCAAATCATTGCCACGGGAGTTTGCATATATTATCGAAGAGCTTCTTCACGAATCCCCTTCCGATGATGACAAGCAAGCATACTTCTCCCGCATCATCGAAACCATAATATCCACCGGACAGGCTGACGAGTTTGTAATCGCGCTTTGCAACGTGATCCAGCGTCTCAGCATAGATCAGCTGCATATCCTCGGCGACATTTTCGACCGAGGTCCCGGAGCACACATAATAATGGATATTCTCTGTAATTACGGACGGTTCGACATACAATGGGGCAATCACGACGCTTTATGGATGGGAGCTGCCGCAGGCAACGAATGCTGCATGGCAAACGTGTTGCGCCTATCACTGCGATATGCCAACATGGCAACCCTTGAGGATGGCTATGGAATCAACCTGGTGCCACTGGCAACGTTCGCGATGGAAACCTATGGCGACGATCCTTGCTCACATTTCTTGCCTCACATTTCCAATAGCGAGGAGGAGAACCCGGTAAGTGAAAAATCCCGTCTCCTCATAGCCCATATGCATAAGGCAATAGCCATAATACAGCTTAAACTGGAAGCTCATATGGCAAAAGACCATCCGGAATGGAATTTGTCTGACCGCGACCTGCTCTCAAGAATCAACTTTGAGAAAGGCACTGTCACTCTTGAAGGCAAAGAATATCCGCTGAACGACACCAATTTCCCTACCGTCAATCCGGAAGATCCAACTGCACTCACAGCCGAAGAACGAGAACTCGTTGACAAGCTGCGTCACTCTTTCAGCGTCAGCGACAAGCTAATGAAGCATATCGACTGTCTCTTCTCCAACGGTTGCATGTATGGCATCTATAATTCCAATCTCCTTTTCCACGCATCACTTCCCCTTAACGAAGACGGCTCTTTAAAGGAAGTGGACGTAAACGGGGAAAAATACAAAGGGAGGGAACTTCTCCACAAGATAGGGATGACCATGAGGGAAGCGTTCAACGATGATTCCTCTGACGATGAACGCCGATACGCCCGCGATTTCTTCTGGTATCTATGGTGCGGTCCGGATTCGCCTCTTTTCGACAAATCGAAGATGGCAACGTTTGAACGATATTTTATTAACGACCCTGCCACCCATCACGAAGAAAAGGGATGGTATTTCAAGCTCCGCAACAACGAGGAAGTGTGCGACATGATTCTTGACGCATTCGGAGTGGAAGGAGATCACAGGCATATAATCAACGGACATGTGCCTGTGCGTGCCGCCAAAGGGGAAAGCCCGATACGGGCAAACGGCAAACTTATGGTGATAGACGGCGGTTTCGCAAAGGCATATCACCATACCACGGGCATAGCCGGATATACGCTCGTGTTCCATAGCAGCGGTTTCCAGCTCGTGCAGCACGAACCTTTCACATCTGCGGAAGAAGCCGTGCGCAATGGCTCCGACATTGTCTCCACAACACAGATAGTTGAGCTTTCTCGTCACCGGATGCGCGTGCGCGATACCGACAAGGGTAAAGAGCTGCAGGCACAGATCGACGAGCTATCGGAACTCCTCTATGCTTTCCGCCACGGAATAGTAAAAGAGCGGTATTATCGTGTGCCGTAAACAGCTTCTAAAATTTGTAATTTATAACTAAATCCAGATTAATAAAAGTGGATCTTAATAATATCTCCCGCATATCTTTTAAAGGATGCATACTCTCTCTGGCAATAGCCGGATCGGCAGTCTCGGCTTCGGCACAAGTCAGTGCCTCTCCCGAGCGTTTCTCCCCTCTCGCTACCGGTTATCTCGAACGGGCTCGCACCATGTTTGCCGCCGGTAATTATCCGGGGGTAATAGATCAGCTTAACGAACTAAGCACAAAAGGGATAACACTTAATCCATCCGAGGAGGAGGAATACGTATTCCTCCTCGCCCGCGCTTATTATGAACGCGGCGATGCAGAATGCGTCACATTGCTCCGGAATTTTATAAAAGATTATCCGGCTTCCACTCTCGCATTGGAAGCAAGGTTATCGATTGCGGATTATTATTTCTTTAAACATCAGTGGCAGGAAGCAATATCCCAATATAATGACATAGACTTCGCCCGGCTCAACCGCGAGGATCTGGCTCTCTACACCTATAGGCATGCCCTGACACAAATAAAGACGGGACATTATGCCGAAGCTAAAAGAAGTCTGGTCACGCTGAAAGACAATCGCCAGTATCGTGATGCATACACCTTCTATTCGGCATACCTGGACTATATCGAAGGTGATTACGATAAAGCTTATGCCGGATTTTCCAAGGTTAAAAGCGGAGAAAACGGTCTGGAAGCATTATATTACCTGTCACAGATAGATTACAACCGTGGCGAATATGACCGCGTGGCAAGTCGCGGACAAGAGATGCTCCGTTCTATCAAGGATCCTGCCATTGCATTGGAGATGAACAGAATAGTCGGTCTCAGTTTCTTCAAACTCGGGAATTATTCCCAGGCACGCACATTCCTGAACAAATACATGAGCCTTGTCGACGGAGATCCGGCTCCCGATGCCGTTTATGCGCTCGGTGTCGCTGACTATGAAGATGCTGACTATGCAAGCGCGGCTGAAAGGTTCTCAACCTTGACCGACCTTAACAGCGACCTGGCTCAAAGCGCATGGCTGTATCTCGGACAATGCGACGTGAAAACCGGAAATGACGACGCTGCAGCAATGGCATTTGAAAAAGCGGCGCGCATGGACTATGACCGCAACGTAGCGGAAGTGGCATTATACAACTACGTAGCGGCATTGACACGGGGAGGGAAAGTTCCGTTCTCTTCTTCGGTAGATATGCTTGAGGGTTTCATCAAGCTTTATCCCAATTCGGCTTATACCCCCAAGGTTGAAGAATATCTCGCCACCGCTTACTATAACGAGCGGAATTACTCTAAAGCTCTTGCAAATATAGAGAAAATCCGCAAGCCATCGAATGCGGTTCTTGCCGCCAAACAGAAGATACTTTATGAATTGGGTATCGAAGCCATGACCAACGGGCGTCCGGAGGATGCGGCTTCATTCCTGAAACGCTCGCTCGAACTGGCATCCCACGACCGACAGCTCGCGGTGCAAACCCAATTATGGCTTGGAGACGCAGAATATTCCCAAGGAAATTATTCAAAAGCTTCTGCTGCATATAATACGTTCCTGAAGTCTGAAAAAAATTCTTCCAACCGCACATTGGCTCTATACAATCTCGCTTATTCAGAATATCAGCAAGAGAAATATTCAGCTGCCTCCCGTGAATTTGCAAAAGCTATCGAAGCAAAACCGACACTCCCCACTTCATTGAAATCCGATGCCGTGATCAGGATGGCTGACTGCCAGTATTACACGGGCGACTATCGCGCGGCTCGCGACAACTATGCCCGCGCAAAGGGAGAAAACGGGCAGGATGCCGACTACGCATCTTACCGACATGCCGTGATGCTCGGACTTGACGGTGATATAAACGGCAAGATCAAAGAGCTCTCGGAACTTGAAAATAAATATCCCGATTCAAAATGGATGCCGAACGCGTTGCTTGAAAAAGCTTTGACTTATGAAACCCTCGACCGCAATGACAAGGCAGCGGAGGCTTTCAACCGGCTCGCATCGCAATATCCGAAATCAGTGCAGGCACGCAGGGCTATGATCAACCTCGCCCTGACATATTCCAAAGCCGGTAAAATGGCACAGGCTGCCGATACATACAAGGAAATCATACGCACCTGGCCATCGAGCGAGGAGGCTTCTATCGCGAATGATGACTTGCGTAAATATTATGCTTCACGAGGAGAATTGCTACAATATGCAGAGTTCCTTCGCGAAGTGCCCGAGGCAAAACAGCTTGATGCCGACGAGATGGAACAGCTCGCATTCGATAGCGCAGAAACCCGGTTTGCCGACAACAACGGAGACATTTCCTTACTGCGCAATTATGTGCGTGATTATCCCGATGGGAAATATCTCGCACAGGCACTTCTTGACATAGCGACCTCGCTTCAGGCAGATCGGAAGAGCACACGTCTGAACTCCAGTCACGCGATAGTATCTCG
>CASBHZ010000109.1 GCA_949123685.1 uncultured Bacteroidales bacterium
TCTACACAAGGAGACACACTCTTTCCCTACACGACGCTCTTCCGATCTTTTCTTCGCCCTTGCCGATTCTTTGAATTATCGTGTGGATTTTGTGGTGTATCATCAATATGAACACACGCCTGATTTCAAAAGCAGGGTTGACAAGGCGGTGCAGGTTTCTAACGGCAGACCGGTATGGATAACCGAATGGAACAACGGCGCCAACTGGACCACCAATAATGAAAATGACTGGCATGATAAAGAGGGTATCCAATGTGATGCCGACGGCAATCCTATAGAAGGGGCTTCAACCGTAACATTGCCCGCAACCCTTGAAAACCAGAAGGTGCAACTTGAATACATGAAGAAGGCTCTTGAAAATATAGATGCATGCGATAAGTTGGAACGGACCAATTTCTATACATGGGTGCAGGATGCGCGTTCTGTAGAATTAAATGGAAAGAAAACGCTTGCCGGACAATATTTCGCCGACTATGCATCGAAAGTGGGCTTCAACAAAGCGTCTGAGTTCGAACATGTATGGAAAATCGCCCCTCCGCTCCCGTTCATCGGTTTTTCAGAAGATTTCAAGACAACCCGCCTTTCATGGTATGACCATAACGGAGAAACAGGAAAAAGCTACACCGTTTATCGCCGCGACGACAGCGACAAGACATGGAATGCCGTAAAAATACTTGAGCTCGGAGTGGATTACCAACCGGGTGGTACGGTAGTGTTTGAAGATCCTATCTTATGCTCTACAAGATACCGTTACCGGGTTATGGCAACCGCCTACAATGGTTCGGAATCGATATACTCCCGCATTCAGACCGTATGGCGCGACAATGATGTCGAAGCGGCAGACGTGCGCTGTTCAGCCGTAGACCCCACAACCGTGCGTGTGGAATGGAGCGAAGTAGACGGAGCGCGCGGTTACAGAGTGGAACGCCGTCTCGTGGAATCTCCCGACAAGCCGAAAGGAGACAATGATTTTGAGGTGATCGTGGCTTCAACTGCAGATAAATCTTATTCAGATTCATACCTTACCGAAAACTGCACATATGCTTACCGTGTGTCAGTGCTTAGCAATGCAGACATGACACCGGTGTCTGAAACCGTAACTGTAAAAACTCCGTCCCTTTCATCTGCTCCGGAAGGGGTATTCAACCTTTTTGCCGCTTCGGGCGACAACAAAGTGACATTATCATGGGACAAGACTTACAGAACTACATGGGACGTGGAACGCTCAGAATCTGAAAAAGGACCATGGACGAAATTGGAATCAGATATGAAAACCACAAGCTTTGTGGACACAGATGCGCAGAACGGATTTCAATATTTTTATAGGGTAATCCCCAATCGCCTCGGCAATAAAGGTGAATATTCAGAAGTGATGAGCGCCACTCCCAAAGCGGGAAATTTCGTACACATACCTTTTGTGGAGGGCAAGTTCTCAGACGCACGAGATTACTTCAATGGTGACAAGGCAACCCTTTCGAAAGGTGCCGTATGGACATCCGACCGTCATGGAAACCCTAAAAGCGCGGTAGCCCTCAAAGCGGGAAGCGAAGCGTACATATCACTCCCATCGGGAATAATGCGGTCAATAACCGATTTCACTATCTCTATGTGGCTCAAACCGGGTGTCACGGGTGGTAGAATATTTGATTTCGGAAGCGGCACAAGCAAATTCATGATCCTTAATTATAGCGGTGGAGAATTTCGCTATAAGCTAACCGACGGAAGCAAGACCGTGGACCGAAACAATATCGCATGCCAACTTCCCGACGGGGAATGGAGCCACGTGGCTCTGACACAAAGCGGTTCAGTTGTCAAACTCTTCGTAAACGGCAACGAAATTGCCTCCGTATCAAATGCTCCCACACCATCCATTATGGGTAAAACGGCGGCAAACTATCTCGGAAAGTCGCAATGGAGCAACGATCCCCATCCCGACTTCGGTTATGACGACTTCTATATCTTCAACCGAAGCATGGACCAGGCGGAAATCAAGAACCTTATGACTACCGAAAGCATCTCGGAAGTCACTGAAATTATTGACTCGCACCCTGTAAAAACAATATATTACAGCATTGACGGAGTCAAAATCTCTCATCCGGAGAAGGGGATGCTCGTGATCGAACAGAGTATAATGAGCGACGGCAGTATCAAGACTTCAAAAAAAATTGCAAGATAAACCAAGAAACTGTTTAGTAAAAAAACGCCGCGAAGTATATACTTTCGCGGCGTTTTTTACTTATTTTTTCTGTTTGTCAATATCGCTGAGGAGTGACTTCACTGCTGCCTCGAGCTGGGCATCAATGCCCTTGACAATATCGGCGGGATGATTCGCAACCTTGATATCCGGCTCAAGCTGCGTGTTTTCAAGAACCGTTCCGTCAGCCGTGCGGAAGGCGACTACCGGCACTCCGAAAAGCAGGTCAGGATTCTGAAGCGTGATCCAGTTAACGCTCGACATAGTACCGGGAACGGGCATTCCTACAAGTTTGCCGAGATTCTTATATTTATATACCCAGGGAGTGCCGTGAGCGTTGCTATAGTTAGCTTCCCCTATAACCATGACCGAAGGCTTGTTCCAACGGCGCGATGGCATTTCTCCGGTCGGACGGCCGTGAACCTCCTGCGTCAGATATTTATCTCCACTGAAAAGCACCTCAATATCCTCGTGCAGACGACCGCCTCCATTCCAGCGGGTATCTATCACTATACCTTCTTTGTTATAATACTTACCGAGAAGTTTTGAATATATATCACGAAAACTTTCATCATCCATGGATCGTAAATGAAGATAGCCAAGACGTCCACCGGAAAGGGAATCCACAGCATGCTCACGCCCTTTAACCCAACGGTTGTACAGGAGTTCACTCATTACCGAAGTCCTTACCGGCAGAACTACCTCTTCCCATCGCTCACCCGAAGAAGGACGATAAAGAGAAATTAGTGTCTTTTTATTCGCGGTGTTATTTAGTAATGTCTCCCAATCACCGGCATCCGCTGTTTTCTCTCCATTGATTGCCTCCACTATGTCACCGGGACGAACCTTTGTTGTGGCACGGTCAAACGGACCTCCCTCCACGATTTCATCCACTTTAGCGACACTTCCATTGTCCGACATGTCGAAAAGCAAACCGAGAGATGCTGTCTGGTCCTTTGCCCCGTCGGGATAATAGCGTCCACCCGAATGCGACACGTTGAGTTCGCCAAGAAGTTCACTCAACAAGTCGGCAAAATCATATCCATTATTGATATGCGGCAGGAAACGGCGATAGTTTTCTACATACATATCCCAATCCACCGGCATTTCGGGAAGATAGAAACGTTCCCTTGCTTCATTCGCCACATAATCGAGCATAGCCTCCCGCTCTCTTGCCGGATCGATCTTGACCTTACCCGACACGGATATATTCTTAATTTCCTTACTCTTCGGATTGAATTTCTTTACAGCCGATCCGACAAGATACATATTGCCGTCTTTATCGGTCTGAATAGCGCTGCCGCCTGAATCAAGTTTCTTTACAAGCGACACGTCTCCTTTGCGCAAGTCTTTCTTCCAAAGATCATATCCCTTTTCAAAAGCGGAAAGATAATATAATGCCGATCCATCTTTTGTAACCACATAATCGCTGAGGTCTGACGAGCTCGGAGTCAGGCGCACAATCCTGTCCATTATGCCCTCGCGATCAATTTTAATCGCGTCTGACGGCTTGTCACCTTCCTTGGAAGAATCATTTTTCTTCCCTTTCTTCCCCTTATTGGAATCATCTTTCTTTGCCGATGCTTTCTTCTGCTGTTCTTCTACCTCTTTCAGCAGTGCGTAATCCTCTTCGGAGAGCCTGAATTTATCATAAGCCTCCTTATTCAGGAACACCATGATGACATCATATTCCGATCCCCAGGAGGCATGGTTGCGCATGCCATAACGTTCAGAAGCAAAAATGACGGCATTGCCATCGTCTGTAAAACGAGGTTCCTGATCAAAATAACCTGTATTAGTGAGAGGGATAAACTCGCCGCTATCCACGTTGACTATGGCAATGTCGCCATAAGGATCGTGCATCGGGTTCATAATCTCGAGCGTAAGCCATCGGCTGTCGGGACTCCATTGCACGCCATATCCCCCGCTACGATAGTTGGTGATACGGTCTTCAAAGGTTTTAACCGCACCCGAAGCAAGATCCTTGACTTTAAGGATACGGCGATCTTCGATAAACGCCATCTTCTTGCCATCGGGAGAGATGGAGGGATAACCGCGTTCAACGCCATCTTCCGGGAACATGGCTTCCTCTTCGATCAGCGTGGCGTTAGAGAAGTTGGGATCGTCTTTGCGTTTGATTGTCGCTTTATAAATATTGCTGCGTCCCGAACGCAGAGAACCATAATACAAGGAACGTCCGTCAGAACCCCATGACAAACGGGATTCAATGCCTGGAGTATGTGTGATCTGCTTGACAGAGGGATATTCCGTAGAAGCGACAAACACTTCTCCCCTGACCGTAAATGCCAACTGTTTGCCGTCGGGCGACACGACCGCCCCCTGAACACGACCGAACGGAATATTCTGAATATCGTTTACATAATCGTCTATAAGATTGATTGCAAGCTTGCGAGGCGATCCACCGGGTTGCATAGTGAACAGTTCTCCATTATATACAAAAGCGAGACGGTCTCCGGCTCCGGCACTGAGAAAGCGCACCGGATGATCCTTGAAATCGGTTAACTTACGTGCTTGCGCTCCCGAAGCTACAGATGCGGAATAGACATTGAAAGAGCCTCCGTTGCGTTCACTAAGGAAATAGAAAACGTCACCACTCTGAGAAAGCGCGGGACTGCGGTCTTCACCTGCACGGGAAGTGAGGTTGACATATCTGCCGCTTTTAGCATCGTGCATCCATATGTCGCGGGTCACTGATGAAGTGTGATGCTTGCGCCATTTATCTTCCGATCCTTTTACATCTTCATACAGGAATGAACCGTCAGGACGCATGGCAATATTTACAGCTGGAGTTGCCAGGACTTGCCTGATCCTTCCACCCTCCACCGGAACACTATATAACTCGCCCTGACTCCTCACGGGAGCGGCGGCACTTGATGCCGGGTCCTGAATCACGGCGGAGAAAAGAACCTCTTTACCATCGGGTGAAAATGCTTCGGGAGTCTCTGCCGCCGAATTGAATGTGAGCCTGCGGGGAACTCCACCGGATGATGGAATCAGGAATATATCCTTACCTCCATTGCGATCGGAAGCAAAAGCAAGTGATGAGCCGTCTGGCGACCATATCGGTGAACTTTCGTAAGCTTCGCCTGTTGTGAGACGCAGGGCATCCCCTCCGGCATAAGGAACTGTGTAAATATCGCCTTTATAGGAAAAGGCGATCCTATTACCATCGGGCGAGACCTTCGCATCTCTCACCCACATGGGACCGGCAGCCCATGACGCACCGGCAGTCATAAGCAGTCCTAACGTTATTATTGTCGTTTTCATGATAACAATTAGTAAAAAAACTATTATTCTGCAAATATATGCAGAATAATCCAATAAGTAAGCAACTTATTTAAACTTATAGCGGCACTGACGACCGCAGCGTATAGATTCGTCCCGTTTCGGAACTAAATAACGCCCTCATTGCCGGCACGGCACCATTGCGCGGAGTGCGAATAAGCGGACGGAAAACAAGGTCTGCTATCGGATCAAACCACCTGTCCATCCTTATCATTGATGAATCCACAATTCCAGGATCGGCACAATTCACCCTGACACCACATTTATTACCCTCGTCGGCAAATTCTGACGCAAAACGTGTAATCCAAGCCTTTGAAAGGGAATAGGCAGAGAGCTGTCCGAAAGAGTCTTTGCTTACACATGTGGGGAGATGTGAATATTTCCAGCGGCGACGAGTCAGGGACGTAGTAAAGACTATCGCCCCTCCCGGAGCTACTTGAGGAAGAAGCAGCTGATTTAACAGGCGTGTGTTATGATAATTGACATTCATGGTAGTTTCCGGTCCGTCGGGACTTATTGAGAAATGGCGCTCCATAGTTCCGGCATTGTTGACGACACCAGCCAATGGTATTCCTTTCAACTTATTGACAGCCTCCGTGACCGATTCCGAGCTGTTTAGGTCAATTGGGAGGAAAGTAGAGTTAAAACCCGGCATCTCCTTAACCAATTCTCCGAAGGTGCCGGCAAATCGAATTTCTGACCGACATGCCATTATCATCGGCACGCCGAGACGTCCCAAGGCTCGGCATATCTCACGACCAATACTGCCGCTTGCACCCGTAACGAGCACCGGCAACCCCGCCGGCAGATTCGTTATCGACAATTCTTTATGTATCTGCTTATGTTTCTTCATGGATTATCCTTATCGGTTTCCTTAAGTATAAGTATGACATCGAAATTATTTAATGTATTGATTAGTCAATGCATCTTTTTGCGTCTTTCCGGTGATTTAAGTGAGTTCCATCAGTCACAATGCACGCATTGCTCCTTCCCGAACTCTCATAAATCCCTCGAAAATCCGCTAAAAATATGCATTAACTAATTTGCGAGTCATACTTATGATCCCGTACTTAATTATTAACCATTAATTATTAACCATTAATTATCTCACGATCCCCTTGTCAAGAAGCCTCCTCTTCACTAACATCCTAACGGATGTCGGGAGTAATGCCACAAAAACAATCGAGAAGCGGTTTAGCAGTCCGTTGATATATTGCTTCTTGCCCCGAAGCATCTTATTTACGGCTTTACGGGAGAAGCGTTGAGGCGTATCGAGCACCCGTATATTCACCGCAAGTCTCTTCAGCGATTCCGGAAGTCCGAAAAGGTCTGTCGCAATCCCTCCTGGACAAGCCACCGTAATCGAGACCCCATAGTCCTTCAGTTCATAATGCAAAGACCTGCTGAAAACGCGTATGTACGCCTTCGTTGCCGAATACATTGCGATTCCGGGCATTGGCATCCAGCAAGACATAGACGACATGTTTAGTATACGTCCGTAACCTTGTTCCTTGAATCGCATGGCAAACACACGACTCAGATTCGTAACCGCTTCTACATGCAGGCGTATAAAACATTCTATCTTATGTGGAGAAGTATCCATAATCGGTTGGAAAGCGAAAATACCGGCATTGTTAATCAGAAAATCCGCCTTCATCCCTCGGTTATCAAGGTAACCTGCGATTTCATATGCGGCAGGACCGGATGTCAGGTCAATGAAAAGCGGGTAAGTCTCCACTCCCGCAGTGGATGCTATATCCGCAGCACAAGCTTCAAGTTCCTTTTGCTGATTACTCACCATCACAAGGTTACACCCTCGCGACGCCAGCTCCTTGCAGAAACACAAGCCTATGCCGCTACTCGCACCGGTGACCACAGCCAACTTCCCTTTTATGTCCTTCTCCGGTCTCATACCCCATTAATTATTAATTATTAACCATTAATTATCATCCACATCCCTCTCGTCTTCCGAATTTTGTCTTTTCACCCGTTCTATCTCTTTCCGGATAGCCGGGGTCAGATCATTGCAATGCTTATGACATGCCATTTCCCGGGAATACATGCGAGCAATACAGTAATTGACATGGTCACAGCCGCAGCGATGATTCTCTTCCGAACGCATGCGGTTCACGAAATCCGGTTCGTTGAGCAATGCCCTTCCCATCTGCACAAAATCAAAACCTTCGTCATCAAGCACCTGCTCAGCCCCCTTACGACTAACCACGCCACCAACATATACCAACGGCAAACCGAGAACTTCCCTGAAACGCCGGGCATCCTCAAGAAAATACAGCTCTTTGAAAGGAATTTTGGGAATCATGTATTTTCCGGCTATCCTCACTCCATATTTGAGCCACAACTGTTTCATATAATGGGTCATGGAATGAATCGGCATCTGACCTCGCATCACATACATCGGAGCCTTACTCACGAAACCGCCAGACAGAACGATTCCGTGGACACCACAATGTTCGATTTCTCGAGCTATGGTGAGACAATCGTCAATCTCAAGACCACCCTTGAAGCCGTCACGCATATTGGTCTTCACGAGCACCCCCATATCAGAACCTGCCGCCCGCATTACCTCTTCGAGACACATTCGCATGAAAGTCATCCGGTTGTCAAGACTCCCCCCGAATTTATCCCGACGTCTGTTAGTGTAAGGAGAAAGGAACTGGGATATCAGATAGCCGTGACCGGCATGAACCTCAACGCAATCAAAACCGGCATCGCGTGCGGTATTGACCGCCCTGCCGAAATCGAGAGCCATCCCACGGAGTTCATCCTCCCTAAGCCCGCGACAGAACGTAGGGGAATACAGGTTGAAACCTGTTGAAGAGATCGGAAGAGCACACGTCTGAACTCCAGT
>CASBHZ010000110.1 GCA_949123685.1 uncultured Bacteroidales bacterium
GGAGGCACACTCTTTCCCTACACGACGCTCTTCCGATCTGATGTTGCGGCAATAGGAGCGATAGCTGAAAATCCCTTAAAGGATCTTAAAAAATTTTTCATGTGCGTTAGTATTGATTAATAATTAAACTGACGCGAAGATAAGGAAAAAGTACCTATTAGCAATGGTTTTTCGGTTTTCGGTTTTCAGTTTTCGGTTTTCGGCTTTCAGAAACACTGCTTTTTTAAACTGAATGGTGAGAGACTATGATAAAATACGATTCCTTTGAGATTCGCGTTAATCAAGAAGTATACTTAACTTATGAAAACCTTCATTGATTAACGCCATGAAAACGGTAAGAATATTAAGCGTCGCCCTTTTATTTACAATCGCGACATCTGCATTCGCAGCGACAAAGGGTACAGAACCAAGAACCGGCATCGCCCGGGATTCAATAATACTCAGTGATCCGGCAATTCTCGCCGATGAAAAATCCGGCATGTATTATATGACAGGCACAGGAGGGAAACTATGGAAAAGCAAGGATCTTGCCGAATGGGATGGACCTTACGACGTTGCAAGACCCGATACATCTTCCTGGATGGGTCACAACCCTGCAATATGGGCAGCAGAGATTCATGAACATAACGGCAAGTATTATTACTTTGCAACTTTCACCAATCAGGATATCATAATCGAAGAGAACAAGGAAGGGAAGATCCCACGCCGTGCATCACACGTGCTTGCCGGCGATTCTCCGGAAGGTCCGTTCACACCATTAGGAAAAAAAGATTATTGTCCGGAATGTCGTCCTACTCTCGACGGCACTTTCTGGATTGATACCGACGGCTGTCCATACATGGTGTTCTGCGGGGAATGGCTCCATAATGACAATGGCACCATGGAGAAAATACGTCTCCGTCCGGACCTTAGCGGTGCGGATTCCAATCCTAAAGTTCTTTTCAGGGCGTCCGACTCTCCTTGGAGCAGAGAAAGGCGCGACGGCGGCATATTCTTCAACCGCGTCACCGATGGTCCATGGCTCTTCCACACAGATACTGGGAAACTTGGAATGATCTGGACTTCCTGGATATTCGGAGACTATACAATGGGAGTTGCATATTCTGAAAGCGGCACGCTTGACGGACCCTGGATACAAGATCCGGAACCCATCACTCCTCCAAATTTTGGACATGGGATGATATTCAGAGACTTCTCCGGACGCACCCTCCTTTCAGCACATAGCCACTATGATGATCACGGACGGTACATACGCCGCCCTACACTTTGGGAAATAGATTTGAAAGGTGACCGCCTCCGCGTTGTCAAGAAACTTGACAGCTCATATCGCGCTCCCGCGCAATAAAATAAGAATCTATATATCAAAACGGATAGTCCTGCCGTCGCACACGCAACGGCGGGATTCTTTTATTGCCGTCTCGAGTTCTCTGGGAATCCGGTAGAACTTAAGTGTGCGAGAACGGGGGAAAATATTAAACGCAGGATCAGTGCTATAAAACCATTCAAAATTGTCTATATCCCGCTGCAACAACAAGCGGCGGTGGATATCAAAAATACGCGTACGGGCACACAATGTGATCAGAACGTCCCCGTTAATGAACCTTGTCTTGCATATGTAATGATCGCGCAATGCACTATCGGACGCATTCTCTTCGGGTGTTGAACGATGCGACACGGTCACGTTACGTCCGTGCCGACTGTTCAACGAGTTCATCATGTTGCGGAAGACACGTCCATGTGCTGACGTGTCTTTAAGCTTATTGACATATATGTAAAGATGAATCATCTCATGGATGATCGTATCCTCGATAACTTCCTGCGGCATATCAAGCCTATCGCTGATCCATATAGAGAAGTCGTAACAATACTCGCACCCTCCCCTCACCTGCCTTCTGAATTTCAAGCACCCTAATGACCTGCGCGACCTGCTAACATGCAACGGGACAGCAGGGAGCGTCCCGGCAAAGCACACCCTGTTAAATTCATCATATTTCTCTCTAATAAACTTCAGATTAGCCCGCATGGTTATATAAACGGCATACTTCTCAATAAACTATACATTTGAAACGTTAAAGTAAATAAAAAATATCCTTAATTATGAAAAAGATCCTTTTCCTTGCGCTACTCGCGCTCGTATTCATGCTGCCGTCATGCAGCAACACATCTGGCGCAGAAGCCGTAAACCAGAAAATTGAAAATAGTGAACAACTGTCACAAGAAGATTACTCCGTGATGATTGACTATCTCGACAACGCCATGGTTACAGCCGAGAAAAAAGTCAAGGAAGCCGGCGACAACAAGGAGAAATTCAAAAGCTTTGAAGAAGACATGAGCAAAGAGTTTCCCTACACAGAGGCATTCATGAAAGCCCTCTCATCTGCAAAAGATCTTGACGATACAAACAAGAAGAAAATGCAAGACCTTTTCTCAAAACTTATATCCCTCTCAATGCAGATGTCCGGAAGATAACAGTGTCTGGAAAATAAAAATTGCGGCGTGTCAAATTCATGAATTTGACACGCCGCAATTTTATGCGCTTCTGAGATTAACTACTTATTCAGCAGGACGCTTGAAACCGTCCTTGTCGCAACGTTTTGTCATAGCTTTGATACGAGCTTCGGTCTCCGGATGAGACGAGAACATCTTGTCCATATAGCTCATCTTTGTGCCGCCATCCTGTTCCATCTTGAGGAACTTTTCAAAAGCCATAACCATACCCCATGGATTACGTCCTTTGGACACAAGGAAATCATATCCGCAATTATCTGCTTCTTTCTCCTGCTTCTGAGAGAATTTCGCACCGATCAGCGACTCTCCCAGAGTTCCAAGCTGAGAATCCGTCAATGCGGCAACAGTGCCGTTTGCAGCACCGGCTGCATCTTTCAGTGCCCCGGTAAGAAGCTGCTGGCGGAAAGCGTTTTTGGAATGATGCTTCATAACGTGGCCTATCTCATGACCGATAATGCCGAGAAGTTCGTCATCGCTCATAATATCCATCAAGGATGAAAACACCCGCACGCTACCATCCGGACAAGCGAACGCATTGATATCGATCACATGATAGACTTTAAAATTCAATGGAATCCCATCAGCATCGGTTATACCCTCCGTGAGTTTACGAAGACGCTGCGTGTAGGGGTCGTCTTCAGGAAGCACCGGATTGTGCTTATCCATCCAGTCCACAGATTCTTTTACATAGCTTGCCATCTGGGCATCGGTAAGCGTGGCTGCCTGAACCGCTTTCGCGCCGGCGCTCACAGCTTTCTTAAGATTGAACTGAGCCATGGCAGGCATGGCGCAAAATAGCATAAGAGATGCTAAAAACAAATTTATCGCTAATTTTTTCATAATTGGAAAATTATATAATTTTGCTTAAAATTCTTTTACAAAATTAAATCAACTTAAAAATATGAGCAAATTTTCAGCAAAAAAATTTTGGCGAAGAATAATAGCGGGAATATTGATATTCCTTGGCATCGCAACATATGGTGGAGCCATGTATCTACATGACAAAACGATCGTGACATGGTGGATACCGGCAGCAATTTCATTTCTTCTTGCCGGAATTTCAGGATTGACCATGTGGCGGTTATGGCGTGGGCTAACCGATTCAAAGTCATTTGTATTCAACTATATCTGTCACCTTGCCCTTTCATGCGGCATTTTCCTATTCGCTATCTATTTTTTCAATTACACTTATGCAAAAGAATCCACGGCACATACCGAAAATGTTTTAGTGGATAAAAAATTCACCAAGACACGACACCACCGCCAGCGTGTGTCACGTCGCTCTTACCGCCAAGGGAATCCTTACAAGGTATATTATTTCGACTTGAAATTTGAAAATGGCAAAGAGAAAACAGTCTCCGTCTCTTCATCCCGCTACAACCAAACTCGCAGCGGCTCCTCAATCCCCTTGACAATCAAAACCGGACTCTTCGGGCTGCCGGTGGTATATGGTGTGTAGTTTTCGGTTTTCAGTTTTCAGTTTTCGGTTTTCAGAGATTGGGGATATTAGAGTTTCGTTTTGGGAAGAGAGTTTATGTTTAAACCGGTTTATGACTCAAGCCATTAAAACAATCGAACCCATTTGATTAGCTCTGCTAATCCTAAAAACACTGAAAACTGAAAACTGAAAACTGAAAACCTTAAATAATTTTGTAATTCACAGAAAATGTGCTAACTTTGCAAAACTTATGCGCATGCGCGTAAGCGAGAGATTTTTTTAATTAATTTATTAACTTTTTTTGCGCTCCGGATCCGGCAGGAAATCCGGTTATATGGAATCTACAAAAGCAAGTTTTGAAATTCAAAACCTGATCATAGTGGAACGGAACGCACAAACAAAACCCAACAGTTCATTTATAATGGCTGAAACTAAAGTACAGACCGCCATCGAAAACTTCGATTGGGAAGCTTATGAGAATGGCGAAACAGCTGGTTCGAAGAACCGTCAGGAACTCACTAACACCTACGACGAGTCTCTTAAGACAGCTAAAGAAAACGAGGTAGTGACCGGTACAGTTAAGTCTATTTCAAAACGCGAGGTTCGCGTTGATATAGGCATGAAATCTGACGCCATCATCCCCGTTAGCGAATTCCGCTACAATCCTGACCTTAAAGTAGGCGATGAAGTGGAAGTTTACATCGAGACGCTCGAAGACAAAAACGGTCAGCTCCGTCTTTCTCACAAGAAAGCTTGCCAGACTCGCAGCTGGGATCGTGTCAACGAAGCTCTTGAAAAAGATGAAATCATCAAAGGTTATGTTAAGAGCCGCACTAAGGGTGGTATGATCGTTGACGTATTCGGCATCGAAGCATTCCTCCCCGGTTCTCAGATCGACGTTCGCCCCATCCGCGATTACGACGTATTTGTTGACAAGACCATGGAATTCAAGGTTGTCAAGATCAACCAGGAATACAAGAATGTTGTCGTAAGCCACAAAGCCCTCATCGAGGCAGAGCTTGAACAACAGAAGAAAGAAATCATCTCCAAACTGGAGAAAGGTCAGGTGCTCGAAGGCAAGGTCAAGAATATCACTCCTTATGGTGTATTCGTGGATCTCGGCGGTGTTGACGGTCTCGTTCACATCACCGACCTCAGCTGGGGCCGCGTTTCAGATCCCCGCGAGGTTGTTGAGCTTGATCAGGACATCAAAGTCGTTATCATTGACTTCGATGACGAGAAAAAACGTATCGCTCTCGGTCTCAAGCAGCTTATGCCCCATCCTTGGGATAACCTTGATGCCAACCTCAAAGTTGGAGATCATGTTCAGGGTAAAGTTGTTGTTATGGCAGACTATGGTGCATTCGTTGAGGTTCAGCCGGGCGTAGAAGGTCTCGTTCACGTTAGCGAGATGAGCTGGAGCCAGCACCTCCGCAGCGCTCAGGACTTCCTCAAAGTTGGCGACGAAATCGAGGCTGTTGTCCTCACTCTCGATCGCGACGAGCGCAAGATGAGCCTCGGTCTCAAACAGCTCAAGAAAGATCCATGGGAGAATATCGAAGAGAAATATGCTATTGGCAGCCGCCACACAGCTAAGGTTCGCAACTTCACTAACTTCGGCGTATTCGTTGAGATCGAAGAAGGCGTTGACGGACTCATCCACATCTCTGACCTCTCTTGGACAAAGAAAATCAAACATCCTTCAGAGTTCACTCAGGTTGGCAACGACATCGAGGTTCAGGTTCTCGAGATCGACAAAGACAACCGTCGTCTCTCTCTTGGCCACAAACAGCTTGAAGAGAATCCCTGGGATGTATTTGAGACTATCTACACTGTAGGTTCAATCCACGAAGGCACAATCACTGAAGTTATGGATAAGGGTGCCGTTATCTCACTTCCTCACGGAGTTGAAGGTTTCGCCACTCCCAAGCACCTCGTTAAAGAAGACGGCTCACAGGCTAAGCTCAACGAGAAACTTGACTTCAAAGTGATCGAGTTTAACAAAGACAGCAAGCGCATCATCCTCAGCCACAGCCGCATCGCAGAAGACGCTAACAAACCTGAGCGTCGCGAGAAACCTGCTGCACGCAAAGCTCCCAAGGCTGCTGAGACTGCAGCAGCTCCGGCAATCGAGAAAACAACTCTCGGTGACCTCGGTGCCCTCCAGGCTCTTAAAGAGCAGATGCAGAAAGAAGAGAAGAAAGGATAATCATACTTCACTTCCAACCCAAATAAAAACAGGTGTGTCAGTTTTTCTGACACACCCGTTTTCTTTTAGTAAACCTTAAATGTTAAAGGCTTCTTAGAATCAGTGCTGAATATGGAGCCAGCTCAATGTCCCCTCCCAGGAATATATCGGCACCGTTTTCTTTAATAAAATTTCCGTCTTTAAGCACCACACTCCATTTACCTCTCTTCACATTAATTTTCTGAGGCTTGGAAGCGCCATTGAAAACAACTTTGATATCCTTCCACTCATCCCCGTTTGCATGATCCTTAAGTGTGTAGGAAATCAAGTTAGGAGTTTTTACTGAATCGATATTGTCGAAAACGAGATATTTTGCGATATCCTTGGCATTATTCATCCGGAAAGCAGGATGCGCCTTACGCAGTTCTATAAGGTTCCTGTAATAATCAAACTGGTCACGATATTTAGCCTTGTTACTCCAGTCTATGGCATTGATAGAATCGGGACTTTTATAAGAGTTATGCACCCCCTTCTTATCGCGAAACACCTCTTCACCGGCAAACATAAAAGGAGTGCCCTGAGAAGTGAAAACTATCGTCTGTGCGAGTTTTGCGGCATCAAGCATACTCTTTTCAGGTTCACCCGCCATAGACTTCTTCAGTTTATCAGTGAGACACAAGTCATCATGACACGAAACATAATTAACTATCATCTCCGGAGATCCGGCATATGCAAATTTTGAATTATTACCTTTCGAATAATCCACTTGGGGATGATTTGTGGCAGCGACAATACCGATCTTAACAGTCTCCTCAAGACCCGGCTTGCCCGTTGCAAATCCCCTGTCGGCTGCATCCGTATAATGTCCTTTCACGGCATCGCGAAGATCATCCGAGAAAACAGCGATATCCTTCATCTTCGACACATTCTCCTTTAACGCCCTGCGTTCTTTTGCAAGAGGAGAATCCCCAGCTGTCCATCCCTCTCCATAAACAAAGACTGACGGATTAATCTTCTTAAGCTCCTCCGCAACGCGGTTCATAGTCTCCGTGTCATGAATCGCCATGAGATCAAAGCGAAAACCGTCGATGTGATACTCATTTACCCAATATTTCACGGAATTGACAATATAATCGGAAGTCTGCTTAAGGTCGGAAGAAGTTTCATTGCCACACCCGGAAGCATCCGAATACCTTCCGTCATCCCAATGCCGGTGGTAATACCCGGGAGCTGTCAGTTCAAAATTCGATCCGTCATTCTCAGCCGTATGATTATACACCACATCCATTATGACACCGATACCGGCATCATGCAATGCCTTGATCATTTCCTTCATCTCACGTACACGAGTGGATGGATCGGATGGATTCGTAGAATATGAACCCTCGGGAACATTATAATTCTGCGGATCATATCCCCAGTTATAAGTATTGTTCTGAAGATTTGTCTCGTCAACTGAATTATAATCATAAGAAGGAAGAATATGGACATGAGTCACGCCCAACTCTTTAAGATGGTCTATCCCCGTCTTCTGCCCGTCAGGAGACACTGTCCCGGATTCTGTAAGAGCAAGAAATTTACCCTTATTGGCTATACCCGACGAAGGATGCATCGACATGTCACGATGATGCATCTCATAGACAATAACATCCGAAAAACTCTTCACTTCCGGTCCTTTGTCAGAATCCCAACCCTTCGGGTTCGTCTTGGAAAAATCAATAATGGCGGCACGCTTGCCATTAACACCGACAGCCTTCGCCCAGACACCTGGGGTTTCCAGAAGCCACTTCCCGTCATATTTAACCTTAAAAGTATAGAACTTGCCATACAGCTGTTCGGGAACCATAGCTGTCCATGTACCTGTAGCCTCATCTTTACTCATGGGAACAGTCTTGAACGCCATTCCCGTGCGCCCGTTATCATAAAGACTCAACAAAACCTCCTGAGCCCTGGGACTCCAGAGACGGAAATGAGTGCCCGAAGCATCCACTTTGAGTTCCAGGTCATCCCCGGAATAGACTGGATAGGAAACAAACTGCGAGTCAAATGCACTCTGTGCACGAATCTCAGCGCAAAAGCCACCCCCAGATCGGAAGAGCACACGTCTGAACTCCAGTCACGCGATAGTATCTC
>CASBHZ010000111.1 GCA_949123685.1 uncultured Bacteroidales bacterium
CATACGAGATACTATCGCGTGACTGGAGTTCAGACGTGTGCTCTCCGATCTTTCCGGATCTTGCGGGAGATGGAAATAAAAGAATCCCTATGTCCGATAACCCTTATTTGCCCATCCTGTATCCGGCATGTGTAATAAATCCCTTTTGACGCCATCATATCTTTATATCCGGAATAGAACGAATTGGGGTTATCACGAATTTCTTCAATTACTCCCGAAAACTCAATCTTGTCTCCAATCTCAGAACCGCAATCTGAGTTTTTACATCTTACAATAATGCTCAAATCATGTGTATATTCCTTTAAACCTGATTCCCATTCGATTTTTTCAACATCCACAGTCAGATTATCGCCAGAAGTCGATTCTGAAATATCACAGACCCTTCCGGTTATTGCCATAGCTTCATGATTATCAACAATTGATATACGATATGAAGCATCCATATATGCAAACATTACTCCGACTCCTATAAAAGCAAGCGACAACCAGACATAATGTAGCAGTCTTAACCTGAATGCCAAAAGCGGATCTTTGGAATTATGAATTAACAGAATATAGAAACACACCGCTACGGTGATAAAAATAAATCCCCATAAAATCCCGTTCCCCAAAACGGGAGATAGCAATATTCCTGACGCAACAGATACAGCAGGGACAGCAAGAGTGTTATTCCTTAATGTTCGTTCCAAATCTTCCACGATAGCTCTGCCTGAAGATATAGCATTTCCAATCCATTCTTAACGACAGCACCCATACTCTTGCTCTGTTTCATGAATTTTGTCTCTAATGGATTATACACAAGATCATAACATAAATGGGACGATGTCAGAAGACCGTAAGGGATATCAGGAGAACCATCAGTGTTAGGATACATTCCGAGTGGGGTAGTATTGACAATCAACAGATTTTCAGTAATGACCTTATCATCCACCTGATCATAAGTAATGACATCTTCTTTCTGCTGTCTTGATACGCAAACAGTATTTATGCCCAATCTCTTCAAAGCATAAATAACAGCCTTGGAAGCACCTCCCGTGCCGAGAACAAGAGCACCCCTTATCTTATCATGTAACAATGGTATAAGGGAACGGGAGAAACCTTCCCAATCGGTATTAAAACCTTTCAGTTTCGGTTTCTCCCGTTTATTCGGTCTGTCTATCTTCACGACATTCACGGCTCCTATTGCTGAAGCATCATCAGAAAGTGAGTCAAGATAGGGCAGAACAGACTGTTTATAAGGTATGGTGACATTAATCCCATTAAGATTGGTGTGCATATTCAATAAACCTTCAAGATCTTTGATATCACTTAGGGGAAACAGTCGGTATGTTTCATCAATATTTTCCCGTGAAAATTTTTCAGTGAAATACTTCTCTGAAAACGAATGTCCCAAAGGATAACCTACCAAACCATACATAACTTCGATTATTATATGCTGATTATTTACCAGATGATCACTCGCTCTGAAACCGGACGGAACATCGCATCTCCCTCCTTGACACCAAATGCGTCAAAAAACTGCTCCAGGTTGCGGAGAGTTACATTCACACGGTTTTCACCTAAAGAATGAGGATCTGTTTTCGTGCGTGACAACACTTCTTCATCCCTTATATTATTTGCCCAAACGTTGGCATAGGCAAGATAAAACCTCTGTAATGGCTTAATGCCGTCTATATCTTCCATATCCTTTCCTTCCATAGCATCAAGATAGGCAGTCAATGCAATTCGCAATCCTCCCTGATCAGCAATGTTTTCTCCAAGTGTGAATCTTCCATTCGCATGCACGCCGGGTGCCACCTCTACTGCATCAAACTGCTCAACAAGTTTATCTGCCAATGCCGTAAACTTTTCCGTATCCTCAGGCTGCCACCAATCAGACATATTTCCATTTTTGTCAAACTGGCGTCCGGAATCGTCAAAACCATGTGTCATTTCATGACCGATAACAACACCGATTGCTCCATAGTTCTGTGCATCATCTGCCGACAAGTCAAAATATGGTGCCTGCAATATACCTGCCGGAAAACATATCTCGTTTGTAGTGGGGTTATAATAAGCATTAACGGTCTGTGGTGTCATATGCCATTCATCCCTGTCAACAGGTTTACCAATTTTCTGATAGTTATCCTGCGTATACCATATCGATGCCTCGCTGACATTCTCAAGATAGCTTTTGGCGGGATCTATCTGGATGCCGGAATAATCTTTCCATTTATCGGGATATCCTATTTTGACAGTAAACGATGCAAGCTTCTCCCTTGCTTTCTCTTTCGTAGTGTCTGACATCCAGCTGAGATTATCAATATGTTTGCCAAGTGCCTTGCGCAGATTCTCCACGAGCTGTTTCATATAAACTTTATTCTCTTCAGGGAAGTACTTGTTTACATACAGTTCGCCAACAGCCTCGCCAAACATAGAATTAGGAATAGTCATCACCCGTTTCCACCGGGGTTCCATCTGCTCGATACCGGACATTGTCCGGTCAAACATCTCAAAATTGGCTTCCTGAAAATCGTCGCTTAAAAGATTCGAGGAAGAAGTGATCAGATCCAAAGCCATCATGTCCTTAATCTGCTGTTGACTCAAACAAGGGATATAGGAATTTATAAACTCCATATATTTAACAGAAGATATATTTGCCTTGTCAACAGATTCAAGTCCCAACGCCTTGAAATAAGCATCCCAGTCAATATTGGGATAATTTTTTTTAATCTCCTCCATTGACTGCATATTGTAACGCAACTGAGGATTACGGCGTTCTTCTCGGGTTTTCTTATGTTTGGCTATCTCTGTTTCAATTGCAATCACATTTTCCCATACACGCTGCCTCGCGCTCTCGTCATATCCAACAAGCTCCATCATGCGTTTCACATATTTCTCATATGCCGCCATTATCCTGTCATTAGTTTCATTGCGCTCGATATAATAATCACGATCACCCAATCCTAAACCGGGTTCTCCTATGTGCATAATATTTATATCAGCATTCTTAGCATCCGGACCAACTCCTGATCCAAAGAATGAGCCACCAAGACCATTATGAAGCCACGCAAGGGTAGTGGTAAAATCTTCGGAATGCATTGAATTGATTTTTTCGATCATAGGCATTAAAGGTGCAGCACCTTCTTGATTAAGCCTTGCGCTATCCATTCCTAATGCATATAGATCACTGACTTTTTGTGCATTAGTGCCTTTCACTTTAGATTGCGGATCATCGGAAAGATTAAGTATCAATTCTTTCAATTGCTTCCGTGCATTCTCCCTTAATTGGTCGAATGTACCGAATCTCGAATATTCCGCGCCAAGGGGATTATTCTTTTTCCAGCCTCCACAGGCATACATATAGAAGTCTTGTCTTGGATCCACCCCGAGATCAAGATTCCCTTTGTCAACACCATGTTTGGGCTCCTTATTTCTCATCATAATCTTATTCGTATTTACTCTTGATTTCATCAAGGTCCATTTGTGCCAGTTCCCACACCGACATTGCATTTTCCATCTCTTTTCCGGCGCGTGCATAAGCATCAAGAATATCGGCATCAGTCTCGCCACTTGATATCTTGTCTTCAAGTTCTTTTTGCTTTACTTCCAGCTCGGCAATCCGCGCCTCTGCATTCTTTACAGCTTTTTCAGCCTTAGAAATCATGCGGGCACGTTCCTTCTGCTCTGCATAGCTCAATCTCCGGCTTGAATCTACACCTTCTTTTTTTTGATCTACATCCGGCTGTATGGAGGGATTATCTATTCCTATCTCGGATTTCTTATCCTTACCTGTTGGAGATTTTGAAAGTTCAAGTTCAGATAGATGTTCAATATTCTTTTTACGCAGAAAATCATATATACCTCCTAAATTTTCCTTTACCTCACCACCTCCAAACTCATATACCTTTTCCACAAGACCATCAAGGAAATATCGGTCATGACTTACAATAACAACCGTGCCGTCAAAATCCCGTATAGCTTCTTTCAGAATATCCTTGGTCTTCATGTCAAGATGGTTGGTAGGCTCATCAAGTATAAGGAAATTAACAGGTTCAAGAAGAAGCTTTATCATGGCAAGGCGTGTTTTTTCACCTCCGGACAGCACTTTAACCTTCTTATCAATGTCTTCCCCACCAAACATGAAGGCACCCAATATATCCCGTATTTTTGTGCGGATATCACCAACAGCTACATTGTCAATGGTCTCAAAGACAGTTAGATTCTCATCAAGCAACTGAGCCTGATTCTGGGCAAAATACCCGATCTTTATATTATGTCCGATCTTCAAATTTCCGGTAAATGGAATTTCCCCCATTATACATTTCACCAATGTGGATTTCCCTTCTCCATTTTTTCCGACAAATGCGACTTTCTCACCTCTCCTGATGGTAAATTCCGCATGATCAAATACTTGATGTTCACCATAAGCCTTGCCTACGTTCTCTAAAATCAATGGAAAATCTCCGGAACGGAAGGCGGGGGGGAATTTAAGTCTTAGATGGGAATTATCAACCTCATCCACTTCTATGGGTACGATCTTCTCCAATTGTTTGATACGGCTCTGAACTTGCACTGCTTTCGTTGCCTTGTATCTGAACCTTTCAATAAAATCTTTTATGTCGGCAATCTGCTTTTGTTGATTCTCATAAGCACGCATCTGCTGTTCAACACGTTCTTTACGCAAATCGACAAATTTAGAATAGCTGACTTTATAATCATACGACCTACCGCAGGATATTTCAATCGTCCGCTTTGTCACATTATCCAGGAATGCCCTGTCATGACTCACCAGAACCACTGCCTTTGCCTTGGTCTGCATAAACTGTTCAAGCCATTGGATTGACTCTATATCAAGATGATTGGTAGGCTCGTCAAGCAGCAACACGTCCGGACGACGGAGAAGGATCTTGGCAAGCTCGATTCTCATTCTCCATCCTCCAGAAAACTCGGATGTAGGACGAAGAAAATCATTTTTAGAGAATCCGAGTCCTACAAGTGTGCGTTCTATCTCCGCATCCATATTGTCTGCCCCTTCTATGGCAACCCGTTCATTAAGATATTCAAGACGCAACAGAAGGTTATTATAACTTTCCGATTCATAATCATCCCTTTCGAGTAATTGAAGATTTATACTGTCAATCTCTCGCCTTATATCCATCAAGTCAGAAAACGCTTTCTTCGTTTCATCTATTAACGTTGTGGAGTCTGCAAGCTTCATCTGCTGTGGAAGATATCCTATAGTAATTTCATTCGGCTTTGAAACAGCACCTGTAGTAGGCGTCTGGAGTCCTGCCAATATCTTCAGAAGGGTTGACTTTCCGGCACCGTTCTTTCCGACCAATGCAATTTTGTCAGCTTTATTAATTACAAAACTTATATCCTTGAACAAAGGACGTGCTGAAAACTCAACACCAAGATTATTTATTGAAATCATATCTAATTCTTGTTGAATTAAGTAAGTGTTGGAAATTAGCTTATATTAAATTTTAGGATATTTTGAGATGATTTCTTGATTCCGAAGAAGGAGCATAGCGGGCTATGTGACTGATGAGAAAACAAGAAAGCATCCAAAAGATTCAAAATTTAAATAAGCAATACATTTACTTACTATAAACTAATTTTCAATACTTACTTACAAAATTAAACAAAAATAAGCAGATGAAAAAATTAGAGTGTGCTTGATATCAAACACACTCTAATTTCAACTTAGAAGTTAAATACTTCTTGTGTATCTAAAGGCAGGAACTTACATCATACCGCCCATACCTCCCATGCCGGGAGCTGCCATAGGAGCAGCAGGAGTTTCTTCCTTTTTGTCAGCGATTACACACTCGGTGGTAAGGAACATTCCAGCAATACTTGAGGCGTTTTCAAGCGCTACACGTGTAACCTTAGCCGGATCAATAACTCCGGTTGCAAAGAAATTCTCAAAAGTGTCAGTGCGGGCATTATATCCGAAATCACCCTCTCCATCTTTCACTTTCTGAAGTATCACAGCACCCTCTACACCTGCATTGTTCATAATCTGACGCATCGGTTCTTCGATAGCACGACGAATAATTGCAATACCTGTGTTTTCATCATCATTAGCACCCTTCAAATTATCAAGGGCATTAAGACAACGGATATATGCTACACCACCACCGGGCACGATACCTTCCGCGATAGCTGCGCGCGTAGCAGAAAGGGCATCGTCAACTCGATCCTTTTTCTCTTTCATCTCAACTTCAGATGGAGCGCCTATATAAAGCACTGCTACTCCACCGGCTAATTTGGCAAGGCGTTCCTGAAGTTTCTCCTTATCATAGTTAGAGGTGGTAGTCTCTATCTGAGCCTTGATCTGGTTCACGCGATTAGAGATGGCATCTTTTGAGCCGGCACCGTTAACAATGATCGTATTGTCTTTATTGATAGTAACCTTCTCAGCTGTGCCAAGATCATTGACACCTGCCTGAGCGAGCTGCATGCCTTTAACTTCACTTACAACGGTTCCACCAGTAAGGATAGCTATATCCTCAAGCATCTCTTTCCTGCGGTCTCCAAAGCCGGGGGCCTTGACAGCACATATCTTCAAAGAGCCACGAAGCCTGTTAACCACTAATGTTGCCAAAGCCTCGTTGTCAACATCCTCTGCTATAATAAGAAGTGGACGACCGGATTGCGCAACAGCTTCAAGGATAGGAAGCATGTCTTTAAGGTTAGAAATCTTCTTATCGTAGAGTAAAATGTAAGGAGAATCCATCTCGCATTCCATCTTCTCGCTGTTTGTCACAAAATATGGAGAGATATAACCGCGATCGAACTGCATGCCTTCAACCACGTCAACAGTAGTTTCTGTGCCTTTTGCCTCTTCAACAGTGATTACGCCTTCCTTCTTTACTTTCTGCATCGCCTCAGCAATCAGGCGACCAATCTCTTCGTCATTATTGGCTGAAATGCGGGCTACATTCTCTATCTTGCTAATGTCATCGTCAACTTCCTGGCTCTGAGCCTTGATACCTTCAACAACAACTGAAACAGCCTTGTCGATACCGCGCTTAAGATCCATCGGGTTAGCGCCGGCTGCCACATTTTTCAAACCGACATTTACTATAGCTTGAGCAAGCACGGTAGCAGTAGTAGTTCCGTCACCGGCCTGATCACCTGTCTTGGAAGCAACTTCCTTTACAAGCTGAGCACCCATATTCTGGAAAGGGTCCTCAAGTTCAATTTCACGTGCCACGGTAACACCATCCTTAGTAATATGAGGCGCACCGAATTTCTTCTCGATAATTACATTACGTCCTTTGGGACCGAGTGTAACCTTAACGGCATCCGCCAATGCATCTACACCGTTCTTAAGTTCTTCGCGAGCTTTTATATTGAATTTAATCTCTTTTGCCATGATTAATAATGTTTATATATGATCCTATATAATTAGTCTATAACAGCAAGAACGTCATTCTGACGCATCATAAGATACTTAACGCCCTCATATTCGATTTCAGTGCCGGCATATTTGCCATAGAGCACAGTGTCGCCCGCTTTAAGCTGCATTGGCTCATCTTTTGTGCCATTGCCCACTGCTAACACTTTGCCTTTAAGCGGCTTTTCCTTTGCTGAATCCGGAATAATTATTCCACCCATTGTAACTTCTTCAACAGCAGTAGGTTCAATAAGAACACGATCTGCTAATGGTCTGATACTCATAATCAATATCGTTATAAAGGTTATTTTTATATTTTCTTTTTAATTACAATACAAAAATCGTGCCAAGCGCGTTTTTACATACCGAATTATATAACAAACGCCAAATAAAAAGGGTTCGAAAAACGAACCCTTTCGACATATCTGTCAATTCATCTATTTCTGTAACACATAAGACCTTTCAGGTCCTGCAAGACCGGTGATCCTGCCATTCTTCACTTTAAATTCCTTGCCGTACACAACATCCCTGTATACGCCGTTGGAAAGTGTAGTCGGAAGGTTCACGACATTTGACAATGTGCCGATATTGACAATTACGGCACCTTTTTTGCCACGGTTCACAAGGAGCACTTCTCAGATCGGAAGAGCGTCGTGTAGGGAAAGAGTGTGTCTCCTTGTGTAG
>CASBHZ010000112.1 GCA_949123685.1 uncultured Bacteroidales bacterium
CGAGATACTATCGCGTGACTGGAGTTCAGACGTGTGCTCTTCCGATCTCAAGTCCTGCTTTGTTGAGAGCATTGAATGCTACGGAATTGGCGAGTCCGATCGTCGGCATAAAGAACGCTATGGAGAGGGTGTAGAAAGTGAATAATGTTCCGAAGTTTACGTTTCCGTTGCTTTGCCAACAGTACCATCCGGCGAGGATCATGAATATTCCGGCTATGCCATGGCATAAGCTTAACATTTTTTGGGCGGGCACCCATTTGTCGGCGATTATGCCTATAAGCGCAGGCATAAAGAGGGAAACGAGTCCCTGGGCGGTGTAAAACCAGAAGATGTGATCCCCAAGTCCGACGGAACCAAGGTAGATGCCCATCGAAACGAGATAGCAACCCCATACAGCGAACTCAAGGAAGTTCATGATGATGAGGCGAGTTTTCATAGCGGTATTTGAAGCCATATTATTTAAGTTACGTGGTAAATTAACGTGCAAATATACGGATTATCTTGTGAATGTCAAAAAAAAGTGTGTTAAACTCCCTAAAGACCTTAGAGTCCTTAAAGACCCTAAGGACCTTAAAGTCTTCTAATACACACTAACCAACAATTTCGTCTTTGGAGAGTATCGTGATGCCTAAAGGATTCTGTCTTATTATGCCGAGGATTTCGAGGCGACGTATTTCTTTTGAGATGGATTCGCTGTCCATATTGCAGAATCGGGCAAAGGAGTCAAGATTGAAAGCGAGGCTTATGTCTGTTGACTTTTTTGAGCAATAGGCGCGGATCAATCTCGAACAAGTTGCGGCAAAACTGCCGTCCGGATAATTACTGAAAATATCATATCTGATCTGGGCACGATATGACAGGAAATTAAGATAGTTTATGAGATAAATAGATCCTGTGCTAAGAAGGTTGATGTATTGCTCTTTGCTAAACTCCATGGTGCTTACGGAGCCAACTGCATATGCATCGAATCCATATGTAGTGTCCATGCCGAAAAGTCTGTCTGCGCCAAGCACGTCGTGTCCTTGCTGAAGTTCAAGCAGTTTTATGTCTTCTGCAGTGCCTATCTTATGGCATATGCGAACTTGTCCGGAAATTACACATTTTATATTGGTTACATTGGTGCCGGCATCAACTATTTTTTCTCTGTCAGAATACTTTGAGAATTTGAGGTGAGTCTTCTCAAGAAAAGATGAAACCTGCTCATGGCTCAATCCCTTGAAGAGCGGCAGATTCATGATAGTTTCATACATTGTAGCCATAGCGGTGAAGATAAGAAGTGAACGTTGTCATGAACTTTTGTTGCATGACCTTTTCGTAAAAGGTTAAAATCACTTCATTATTAACAAATGAACCTCTTTTAAAGTTAAAAGGCGAGCTGAATAAGCTCGCCTTTTTAAGTAGCGGGATCGAGAATTGAACTCGAGACCTCCGGGTTATGAATCCGACGCTCTAACCAACTGAGCTATCCCGCCGTAATGCAGTGGAAATTGTTATTTCCGTTTTGCGAGTGCAAAGGTATATATATTTTTTGATATGACAAAGATTTCTTCAAAAATTTTCACTAATTTTGAAAGAAATTTTTTAGTTAGTCATTCGTAAATAAGATTAAACAAGTTCAATGATAAGAACTATCTTTATATTGTTTTGGGTTTTATCTGGTTGTGCTATAGTTGGTTGTCACACCGGGATAGAGAGCACGAAAACAATAACGCTTTCCAAAAATGAGCGGAAGCAGTTTGAAGCCACTCCCGAAGAAAAACTGATGGATGGTTTGCAGGCTCCCAAACTTGCCGAGTGGAAACAGGGTAAATGGTTTCTGGTGTCTGACAATAGGGCTTCTCTCGTTTTTGATGCCAATTCTGTAGGGACTGCCGGGACGGAACTTGTTGGCAAGATACTCGAATATGCCGGGGTTGATACGAAAACAACTCCCGGTGGTGCTGACGAGGCTGTTGTTGTTTTTAAAGATGGGGCAAATACTTACCGGTATTCTACGGGCAAAAGTCCGGATGCGGCAAGTGCCACCATTTCAAGTATGGATGTTCCTATGCTTATTGACCTTGAATTTGTTTCAAAGGCTAAGGAGATGCTTGTGGGCAGGAAGGTGTGGACAAGGTCGCAGCTGTGGTATGACATGGATGAGAATAAGATTGACGGACGCAAGTTCGTGCCGGTACGTATTGTGGACGTAAAGCCGGGTACAATGGTCTTTCCTCTTAAAATAAATATAATTGATGAAAATGACGAACCGGCATTGATGTATATGAATGCCGGCACGGCGGGAATAGAGAGCCGCACATTTCAGAATATATTCAGCCTTTCAGATCCTAAGGAACGTTATCCGGGCATTCAACAGGATGTCTGGGAATTGATTCAACAGGGTAAAGTGCGTCTCGGTATGACAAAGGAGGAGTGTAAACTTTCTTTGGGTAATCCTTCTGATGTAAATTCGGGTCATGATTGGAATTCTACTATTGATTTCTGGCAATACTCGAATGGCTCTTTCCTTCGTTTCCAGGATGGACTGCTTGTCTCTTTCCGTAATTAAACGTCTTTTAACTTTTAAACATCTTCTTAAAAGTTTCTTATATGATCGATATAATAGAGAATAAAGATATAACACCATTCACCACTTTCGGTATTCCTGTCAAGGCTAAATATTTTGCTGAATACGGCTCGGAACGCGAACTTCTTGCAATTTCTCGCAAAGAGGAGTTTATAAATAATGAGGTGTTACATATAGGAGGAGGTAGTAACCTGCTTTTTCTCAGTGATTTTAATGGTTTGGTGCTGCATTCGGCTATCAAAGGGATCAAGGAATATCGCAAGGATGAAAAGACTCTTTATGCAATAGTGGGTGCCGGGGAGAAGTGGGTTGACTTCGTGGAATGGTGCCTGGCACGGAACTATGCAGGCGTAGAGAATCTTGCACACATCCCCGGTGAAGTCGGAGCTTCTGCGATTCAGAATGTTGGTGCATATGGAGTGGAGGCTAAGGATGTTATTCATGCTGTAGAGTGTTTTGACACAATGACGCGCAAGGTGGTCAGGTTTTCTAATGAAGAGTGTGAATTTGCCTACAGGGACAGCCTGTTTAAACAGGATCAAGTGCGGGGAAGGTATTACGTGTTGCGGGTGTCGTTCAAACTCAATCCTGACGGCATAGCCCGCAATCTTGATTATGGACCTTTGAGGTTGCTGAAAGAAAAGATAGGTAGGTGCCCAACAATCAGGGAAGTTGCAAGGGAGGTTACGGAAGTGCGTAAATCCAAATTGCCGGAACCCTCAGAGATAGGTAGTGCCGGCAGCTTCTTTAAGAACCCTGTAGTTTCCCACGGATTTTATGACAAACTCAAGGCGGAATATCCTGATATGCCTTCCTATCCGGCTGGTGACGGCTGCGTTAAACTGTCGGCGGCATGGCTTATAGATCGCGCCGGGATGAAAGGTTTCAGGGTAGGGGGGGCTGAAGTTTATTTAAAACAGCCTCTCGTGCTTGTAAATACAGGGAATGCGACAGCTTCAGATGTCCGTAAACTTGCGGATGAGGTTATATTGAAGGTTAGGTCACTTTTTTTTGTTACTCTTAAACCTGAAGTTAACTTTATCGATACATCTATCCGTGTTACTGTTCTGGGGAGCGGCACATCGAAGGGAGTGCCGGAGGTTGGATGTGAATGCCGAGTGTGCACGTCGTCAGACGTGCATGACAAAAGATTGAGGGCGTCTCTATTGGTAGAAACTGCCGGTCTAAGGTTGTTGATTGATCCCTCTCCTGATTTCCGCCAGCAGGCGCTCCGGTTGCGTCTTGCTGATATTGACGCAGTGCTGGTGACCCACAGCCATTATGATCATGTCGGAGGTTTTGATGATTTGCGTCCTTTCTGTGGCAATGGCGATCTCCCTATATACGTGCGTAAGGACGTTGATCAGGATCTTCGTCGCCGTCTGGATTATTGCTTCAGGGAACATCCATATCCCGGGGTGCCCACGTTTGATATGAGGATAATTGGTGACGATGCTTTCTATATAAACGGCTTAAAAATTATGCCTATAGAAGTGATGCATGGTAAGCTACCCATATTGGGCTATCGTATAGGAAATTTTGCATATATAACAGATGCAAAGACAATTTCTGACGATGAGAAGGAAAAACTTCAAGACCTTGAAGTGCTGATAGTGAACTCGCTAAGGGACAAGCCACATTTCGCCCATTTTTCATTTGAAGAAGCTTTGGGAATCATAGAAGAGCTTCTGCCGAAACGAGCTTATCTTACTCATTTCGGACATGAGGCGGGGAAACACTTGGAAATCAGTGCCAGATGTCCAGACAACGTAGAGCCTTGCTTTGACGGAATGCAGATTGAAGTTTGATATATACAGCTTATAATTAAGTAATAAAAATTAACCGGTATATGTAAGTGATGAAATCTTGCACTATAAAACTTACTCTTTTTGGCTGTTTTCACCTTGTAATTCAGTCGCATATGCCTATATGCGACTGAATTACGCGGCAAAAACATCTCAAAAACAATGGCGTTTTATATGTGCATTAATTTTCTTACTTATTAAGCGGTTAGGAAACGGATCCGACGGTTTATTGGATCCGTTTCCTCGTATATGTAATTATCGTTTTCTATATTTGACAGGTCTGATATGTCTTTTATGTCTTCAGTGAGGATCTGCCTTAAAAGCGTGCCCCGAAGTTTCTTAAGTTTACCGGCGTTTGGAGTCTTTAGGCACCCTTCCACTACTTCTTCAAAACTGATTTTCCATACGTCTGCGTGCTGCCTTACTGTTTTCCAGTCAATACATTTGGCAGCATCCCCCGGCATGAGATCAAGAATTTCTGTATACTTGTTCTCTTTAACATAGCTACATAAAGCTGATGTAATATCTTTTTTCCAATAATTATATACCGGTGTCAGCTCTGGAGTTACTTTGCATTTGAACTCCATGCGGTAGGGCTTAATTATGTCATACGGATTGAGCCAACCGTATATTGAAGATATTATTCTTAAATGCTTGTCAGCTTTGTTTTGGGCTCCGGCAGGTAGCGTTTCCGGTTTCAATGCCTTGAAAACTACTCCCGTGTAGGCATTTAAGGCATGATCTCCGGTATGTTTGTTTGGAAACTCGAAGATCATGCGTCTCGTTGCTTGCGCAAGTGTGTTGCTGATTCCTATTCGTTGAGAAAGCTCTTGTATGCTTAGCTTTCCCAATCCTTCCATTAATGCTCCTGCCGCGTGGTCAAATAGTGGGCGATGAATCTTGAGTTCGTCGCTTTCGATTGGCCGGGAGCAATCATTCATTGTTTTTGATTCGGCTATAAGTATCAGCATGATGTCCTGCGCTTTTTATGTCATTTGGCTCCTATCCATGTGAGCTGTTTCCATATTCCTTCCATTGGTCCATGGCTGAAACGCTTCATCCAAAGGCGACACAGGTATAACTGCATCATGAAAATGGCTATTCCGACAAAGAAACTTGCCGTTATTCCTAATTTGTCGTGGAGCCCTAATCCCCAATTATAATAAATGAATGAGCCTATCATGCTTTGTGTGACGTAGTTTGTCATGCTCATCCTTCCATAAGGAATCAAACGGGAAAGTAGTTTCTTGGTCTTGTCAGTATTATAAAACAGGAAGAGAACTCCTGACACTATCAATGTCATGAAGCATAGATTATAGAGGGAACTTAATAGGAGATGTAGCTGAGAAATCAGTTCCTTGTTGTTGATATAATCAGGCAGCATAGCGTCAATGCCCTTAAGGGCACAAAAGAGGGGGAGTGCCCAGCAAGCGGCGATGCCCCATCCTTTCATTGCGGGTTTGAGCATCCATCCCTGACGTCCTATAACCATTCCGGCGATAAAAAGTCCGGCAGTCTGAAATATCCTGCCGTGATCCCATGCCCAGGCAAGGCTTGCAAGCTGACCTTCCCAAAGGTTTACCATTACGGTCTGGATGAACGATCCTTCCGACTGCATTGCGAATGTGGCTGCCCATAATTCAGAAGTAGGCACTTTTGCCACCTGATATGCAGGGTCTATCAATAATTGCACAATATTATATATCGCTACCGGTTGCAACATGAATATTGCAGTGAGAGCAATGAGTAATTTTGTTTTTAATCGGCATGTAAGAACGAGTATTATTCCTACTAAAGAATACATCACGAGTATTTCGGCAGTAAAGAAAGCAGCGTCAACGCAGCCAAAAATGAAAAGGAGGATAAGTCGCCAGCAGAAACGGCTTCTGAAATCTTTTCCTTTCATTTTCTGATTATCATCCTGAATGAAAAAACTGAATCCGAAAAGCAAGGCAAAGATTGCATATGCCTTTCCACCAAAAGCAAAGAATAGGGAATCCCAGATAGCTTTATCTGTAAAATTAAGCCATGATGGTTGGAGCGAAGTGTCCGGGTAAGAATAGAAGTTGAAATGTTCGATATTGTGTAACAGAACAATTCCCATAACTGCTACGCCACGTAGCACATCTGCAACGGTCACGCGACGATGTCGCTTAATTTCTCCATCTTTAAGCATTATTCCCTCGTTCATGATTATTTTGGTTTTAAAGGTTATTGTATATGATATGTGTTTGAACTGATCACCTGCCTCACCTGCTTAGGAAATTGGATCAGCATAAATAGTTGATATATAATGAAAAAGGACTACTAAAAGTAGTCCTTTGGTAGTCGATCCGGGACTCGAACCCGAGTCTCCACCGTGAGAGGGTGGCGTGCTAACCGCTACACTAATCGACCATGTTTTTCGGTTTTGCGATGCAAAGTTATAAATAATTTTTATTCTGTGCAAATTTTTCTACGAAAAAATGTAAAATTAAATTTTAGGAGGGGTTGAGGATAATCGGTGTGTCGGAAAAATGGGGTGATATGGGGCGGTATGGGGTTATATGGGATGGGGAGATATGGGGTGTGGTGATATGTGGAGATATGGGGTAAGATGATATATAAGATGATATATAAGATGATATATAAGATGATATATAAGATGATATGGGGTGATATGGATGTCGTTTACTTGTGTTATATCGCAGAAGTTGCTATATTTGTATTTGAAAATTGTGCTGACAGTGAGTTGGACTTAAATTGTGTGTTTACATAATGAATGAGTTGGAAAGGGATACATTTGAAAGGAGCTGGGTGAGATGCTTTCGGGTGAGGTGTGTGATGCCGTTGGCTCATATATGCGTTGGCTTATATAATTTAGACGCAGGTTTAGGGCGGAGTGTAGTTTGGGGAGTGCAGTTTTAAGGTAATAATAATTTTAAATAAGTTCATAATGGCAAAACAAGAATACGTACAGAAAAATAAACAATGGCTCGCTGCCAAGGCGGCGGAGCCGGGTGTGATCTCAATTGACAAAGGTGTTTGTTATAAAGTGTTGAAAAAGGGTGATCCGAAAGGGGCTTCTCCAAACAGGAGTAGCGTTGTGACGGCACATTATGTGGGAAAAACTATCAACGGCAAGACCTTTGACAGTAGCCGTGGCGGTGTGGCACCCGCATTCAGGCTCCGGGATCTTATCCCGGGTTGGATAATAGCTTTGCAACAGATGCATGTTGGTGACAAATGGGAGATCTATATCCCGGCGGAACAGGCTTACGGCTCTCGCAGTATCCCCGGAATACCCGGTGGTTCGACACTCATTTTTGAAATCGAGTTGCTTGGAGTGGGGTGATAATTGATAATTAATGGTTAATAATTAATGGTTGATAATTAATGGTTGATGTCGAGGGATAATTAATGTGAACACTTACTGATTATTTCGGTATAATGGCTTATGCAATTTAGACACAGTGGCGCAT
>CASBHZ010000113.1 GCA_949123685.1 uncultured Bacteroidales bacterium
ATAAAATAACACATTTGTCGAGAATGAGACGAAATCTTAAATGAAAGAGCCGTGTTGAGGATATTGAATTAAGAACACAATTCTTTGTCATGTGAAGAGTTTTCATTAAATTTGCAGATGGATAACAAATATTATTGACATGGAAACTGATATAAACCGATTAAAAGTAGTTTTAGCAGAGAAAAAGAAGACAAACAAATGGCTATGTGAGCACTTAAATGTAAATCCATCTACAGTTTCAAAATGGTGTACTAATAGTTCGCAGCCCGATTTGCCTACTCTTGTTAAAATAGCACGGCTATTAGAAGTTAATGTTGATGATTTGATTAATAGTAAGGTTATAGATTAGAGTTTACGCTATGTTCTATAAGATAATAGAAAGGAAGAGAGATGAATGGCTCAACTCGCCCTGTTGTGTCGTTTCTGACCTCATATCTTATATTGAACGTCAGCATAAAATGCGTGATGCTCAGATTGAATCTATAAAAACCTATCTGTTCCTGAAGATTGAATGTAAAAATCAGCCTTTATGGGAACTTTTTGCTTCGGGAAAATTTAATTCAACAAATGTAGATGACCTTGAGGTTAACAGAGCTACAAGGGAAATACTTGAGGTGAATCCAGCTGCATTGGCATTGTGGGAGTATGCCTCTATAAGTGACGAGAATGGCAATGTAAACTCGCCAAAGATTGTTGCAGCCATTAAAAAAGCGCCGGACTCAATTGATTATACAGGAGTCATCAAGGAACTTTTTTTCAATGTAACCTATCCTGATTATCTGTTCAGTATACCTATGGGAGCCGGCAAAACCTATCTTATGGCGGCTTTGATATATCTGAATTTATATTTCGCTTTGGCAGAGCCGGATAATCCCATTTTTGCTCATAACTTCATCCTTTTTGTTCCGTCCGGACTGAAATCTTCGATTGTCCCGAGTCTGAGAGATATACAGAATTTCAACCCATTATGGATTTTGCCAGATCCGGTTGCCTCAAATCTGAAAAGCCTCATACAATATGAGTGGCTACAGGAGTCTTCATCTGCTTCTAAGAGCAATATAGTGAAGAATCCAAATGCGCGAAAAATCAGCATGCATACAGCGAATCCAAATCTTATGGGTCTCGTTGCCATGACGAATGCTGAAAAGGTTATCCTTGACCGAGTTGACAATAATTTCAGCATCGACGAGTCGCTTCTGAAATCGTTGCCTGAAGATGAACGCAAAGAGTACGAGGCGACACGCCAAGCTAATGAACTGCGAGAACAAATAGGCAAGATTCCCGGATTGTGCGTCCTAATTGACGAAGTTCATCATGCCAGCGATGACCAAAAGCTGCGCAAGGTCGTGAATAAATGGATGGAACAAAGTAATTTTAATTCTGTGCTTGGGTTCTCCGGAACACCGAATATGGATCCGGCTTCACGAATTAAGATTACTGATGAGTTGTCGGTAAAATGTACTCAGTACGCAAATGTCGTAACGTACTATCCGCTTATCAACGGTATTGGCAACTTCTTGAAAATACCTACCGTACGTCATGCCAATCTCGACTCAACAGAGATTATAAGCCGAGGATTAAGAGAATTTTTCGATAAATATGCCGAGACTGTCTATTCTAACGGAACATCGGCTAAGGTGGCAATTTATGCCCCTAAAATCAAGGATCTTGAAGAAGATATTTACCCGACCGCATGTGCTATATGTGCAGAGTTGGGAATTAATCCCACGGAATCAATTCTAAAGTACCACAAAGGTAACTCTGACTATCAAATCGATGAAGATGCCCAGTTCGAATTTTCTACTCTTGATTCCCCTACATCCAAGAAAAGGATTATCCTGTTAGTTGGTATCGGCCGCGAGGGCTGGAACTGTAAAAGTCTTTCCGGAGTAATTTTGTCTCAGCGCAATTCATGCCCACAGAATATGGTATTGCAGATCAGTTGCCGGTGTCTGCGAGAAGTTGATAACGCCCGTAAGGAAACGGCTTTGATTTGGCTCAACAAGTTCAATGCCGACAAACTTAATCAGCAGTTGCTAGAACAGCAATATACCACAATCACAGAATTTGGTGGTAAGAAACCTGATGATCTTGTAACGCTTAACCGCTACTCTCGTATGGAGCGGTTGAAATTGCCTCCTATTGACTATTATCAGATAAAGATAAACTATAACACCATTGAGACTGCTCAAATCACGGACATTGGAGACTATCTGCGAACATACCAACCACCTGTTTCAGACTCCACCGTGATTTACACTCAAGGCTTCAATCCGTCTGATACCGCGTCTGAAAGTGCCGTAGGCTATGATTATGCTGAGTCTGCTAATTATCGTCTTTGGCTTGATAGCATTGTCAAAGAGAGTTTAGGTCTGCTTGACATTGAAACACTGACAAGATATGAGGCAGAGCTTAAACGCATATTTAATAAAATCATCGTTGTCAATGGCGAAGCTGCTGTCTATAACATCGATATAGACCAAAGCAAAGTACGCTCCGATATACGAAACTGCTTTGCAACACGCCGCAGATTCAACATTTCTGAGGAACTGGTGCCAGTAGAAGCAACGTTGCTTAAAGTCAACGCGCTTAAATCTCCAATTGAAGTCAGTAAATCGGCCATCTACACTCCATCACAGGAAAAGGTTGCAGAGATTATCCGTCAGGACAGTAAACCAGCTGAAACAATATCGGAAGAAGTTCGCAAATATCTTATTGAGCATGGGCTACCATTGCCTGATGTAGATAAATCAGTTAACGACCGTACATATCATTATCTGCCTTACCATCTTGACAGCACCCTGGAGGATGATTATCTTAACAGCATAATCGGCTATCTAAAATCAAAAGAGAGCGTTGAGTTCTACTTTAATGGAGATGACACGCTCACTGACTTCTGTATTAGATGCTACACAAAGCGTGGCAAAGTTTGGAAATTAGATGGGAATTATTATCCGGATTTCCTCATGCTTACACGCAATTCCGATAATACCATTAATAAAGTAATCATCATCGAAACCAAGGGCGAAGGATTTGCCGGTAAGTTTGTCCCACGTAAACAATTCATGGAAGAGTCGTTTATCAAACTTAACAATGATAAAATCGGCTATCCACGATTTGATTTCCTTTACATTGAGGACACGCTTACAAAAGAGGAGCGACTCCAGAAGACTATTAACAAAATCAACACATTTCTGCTAAACGAATAAAGCCATGGCTATAAAATACGTTCCATATTTTCCCACAACGGTATCGGGGCAAGCAGTACTCGATAACTTAGTTCGTACCCAACGCATACTTCGATATCGAGAGAGCGATAAAGTGACCGAGCGTATTCTCCGTGGTATGCCGCTTTATGAAGTCACCGAGACCGAACGTGTCGGGGAGGATGCATCTGATAACATGATAATCCATGGCGAATGTGTTTCTGCTTGTGCCTATCTCAAGGAGAAAGGAATAAAAGTTGATCTGGTCTACATCGACCCTCCGTTTGCGAGTGGAGCCGACTATGCCAAGAAAGTTTATATCCGTCGTAATCCACTCGTTGCAAAAGCGATGCAGCAGGCTGAGCAAGAGCTGGAAGATGACGAACTGAAAGCCTTTGAAGAGAAAATGTATGGTGACATCTGGGATAAGGAGAAATACCTTAACTGGATGTACGAAAATCTTATGGCCATTCGCTCAGTAATGAGCGAGAATGCTTCCATATATGTGCATCTTGATTGGCATATAGTTCATTATGTGAAGATCTTAATGGACGAAATCTTCGGTGAAGACAACTTCTGCAATGATATTACATGGAAAAGACAAACCTCTAGTGGCTACAAAGGCAAGTCTTCAATGGGAAAGAATCATGACAATATTCTTTACTATTCTCTTGGAGATGATAGGGTTTACAATACTGAGTATTTACCGTACACTGAAGAATACATAAACCAACGCTTTTCACATGTAGAGATTCAAGATGGGAAAGAACGTAGATTTAAAGATGCTTTTTTAGGTAGTGCAACTTCATCTGCAACAATAGAAGAGCTAAAAAAAGACAATAAGATATATTATACCTCTACTGGAGCAATGAGGTTGAAGGTATATCTAGATGATGCCCCGGGAATTCCATTAGATGACATATGGTCTGATATTAATGCCGTAAATTCACAAGCTGAAGAAAGAACAGAATATGCGACCCAAAAGCCTGAGGCATTGCTTGAGCGTGTAATTAAGGCAAGTAGCAATAAGGGTATGGTTGTTGCTGATTTCTTTGGCGGAAGTGGTGTAACCGCTGCTGTAGCAAATAAACTAGGCAGAAAGTTTATTCATACTGATGTCAATATAAACAGCATCCAAACAGCCCGTGACCGACTCAAAACTAATGGCGCAAGTTTCGCTGTCAAAAAGGTTCAGGATGGAGTAACACTTTACCGCAATCCGGTTCAGACAAAAGATGCGATTACGCGCATTATCCCCGGACTGAGAATTGACCCGACCATTGGCTCAATGTGGATAGGTAGCATCATGGACACGACATACGGCTCATCACCCGTTTATGTACCTGATTTAATGGACTCCTCTTCAAGAGTGCTCGATGTTGTCACACTTAACCGCATAATCAATGACGCAATGCCTCAGTTGCCACCAACTGTCAAGCGCGTCATAGTCTATTACATTGACATAATTGACCGACAGGAACTCGATGACTTTATCAAAGACAACAACGACACCGTAATTGAGATAGAACTCCGTGACCTTAAAGAATTGCTCGACATCGCAATTCTTCAGGATGATGTTGAGTACACTGTGAGTGAAGACCCATCCAAAATGGTTGATATTTTCACTGTTGCCATAACTCGTTTTTACAGTGATCGTGTCAGCCACAAAATCAATGAGTTTAATCAAAAAGCGATGGCGAACTCTAAAAAGAAGTTCGTGCCCATTGAGCTTAGTCTTGAAGGACTTGAAGCAATTGAGATGGTTTCACTCGACTGCACTACAGCCGAGGAAAACGCTCCGTGGCACGACGATTCAGAAATAAAGATTGAGAAAGACAGCACCGTCACTATCAACGACCGCAAAACTTCCGACTTCTGGAACGGCACTATCCATGCCGACACCAAGCCCCTCCGCATGAAAATCCGCAACATCTGCGGCGATGAAACAATAAAACTCCTTAATTTATAAAATATACCTATTGTATGGCAAATAGAAATGACTTTAAGCTTTTGCACGCAAAATGCATCCAGATATACGAGAATGTCTTAGCGACTCTAAAAATCAACAAAGATTCTCTCTGCAATCTCACGGATACAGAGAAAGCCCGATACGGATTCTATTACCTTATTCTACAAACTCTTACCGATGGTAATGAAATTGAAGAATTTACAGATATGATCTGTGATACAGAGTTTAATTCCCGTCTTTTTGACAATCGAGAGTCAGATGAAGGAATCGATGCAGCATATTTTGATAATGAACATAATCAAATTGTGCTCTTTAGCTTTAAATATAGGGAAAAATTCTCAGTAGACAAAGAACAAAATATAAATGAGTTAATCTCAGCCTCAAAATTCTTTAACGCTATCAATACAGGAAACACACAGCATCTTAAAGGAAAGATTAAAACAGTGGCTGATGATATTAATACAAGATTAGACAGCAACCAAATATGGACAATTATTATTTATTATGCAACCAATGAGAATATAACTCTTACTTCAGATCATCCTAATGTCAAATCCTTTGCAGAAGAATATGATATAGAATTTAAAGGATTTGGTCTTAATGAGATCGTTGAAGCTACTTCTATAAGACCTCGAAACATTGATGCTTCTTTTTGTGTAAAAAAAGGTGCTGCCTTGACATACGAAGAAGATGAAATGTCATCGAACAAATCCTATATAGTAAAGATGTCATTGCCTGAATTGATACGAATTACGTGCAATGATCCGATTTTAAGGAATGATGCGAATAAAGAAGGGGATGAATCACTGATTAAAGCGCATGTAGATCTCAACGTACTATTTGATAATGTACGTGGGTTTATCTTGCGGTCAAAATTTAATGATAACATAGTAAAAAGTCTTTATGATGAACCTCAACGATTTTTCTACTATAATAATGGCATAACTATTATAGCCAATGATATAAAGAGTACAGAGTCGAGAATTGGAGGGAAGTGGAATTTTATTGTTTCTGATTTTCAAGTGGTCAATGGAGGTCAAACATTACGGTCTATACATAAGTTTAATCAGAGCGATGAAAATAATATGATCAACAAATTAACTAAAGCCCATATTTTAGTTAGATTCTTAAGAATTAGCGATAATAATCTCCGTAATAAAATCGGAGAATTCACAAATAGTCAAAATGCAATAAGCCTTAGCGATTTGCGATCGTTAAGATCTGAGCAAATTCAACTTGAGCAATTTTTAGATGCTCATGGAATTCAATATTTTAGAAAAAAAGGAGATTTTAAGGCCTCTAAATCATATAAATATTCTATAGGAAAAGAGCGATTGGGGCAACTGTTACTTTCCACTATGTTTGGCCGACCTGAAATAGCGACTAACAAAAAGAGAGAAATTTTCGATTCTCTGTATGATGAACTGTTTATTTCCAATGATAAGTTATTATCTGAAGAGACTCTGAATTTAATCTTTAACTTTCAGGACATTGAAAGTTCTTATAGAAAATCTGAGTTTAGTGGTTCTATACAGAAAAATATGTACATTGCTTATCTAAAATATAAATTAGGGGATAATACAATTACCTCTATCATCTCCAAATTTGAAACTTTCCTAAAAAGATATATAAAGGAAAATCCTAAAGACCAATCTGCATCCCGTTTCCTCATAACAACAGGATTTAAGGAATCCCTTGATAAAGAATTCAAGATAAATTAGTGGTAATTAATTTTTGACAGATGGACATCGAACAGAAATACTCAGTAAACCACTACCTCGTATCGGCGCTGCTTAATTATGTTGATAATAAGGAGATTGCCATACCGGAGATTCAGAGACCTTTTGTGTGGGACGGTGCAAAAGTACGAGACCTCATAGACAGCCTTTATCAAGGCTATCCAATAGGATATATCGTTACTTGGCAGAATCCGGATGTAAAGTTAAAAGATGGAACAACATCAACTGGCAAGAAAATTCTTATTGACGGTCAGCAACGCATGACAGCACTAACCGCGGCTATATTGGATAACTATTCAGCGAATGGATGATATAGGCACCAAATCTTGAGAATATTGAATTAAGATCTTATTTTTCAGCAATTTAATAGCTGATTTATTTGCAAGCATCAAATAACTCAGCTATCTTTGTATCTCTGAAACAACAGATTAGCGACATATCATCCATTCTAGCCGGAATGTCAGAACAACTCAAGTCCATGCAGGGCACTATTGATTCCCAGCATGTCGAGATATGTTCGCTAAATCGTAATGTTGATAGACTTCTTAAGGAAAACCGTGAGTTACGCAAGCGTCTGGAGAAGTATGAACAGCCGCCGA
>CASBHZ010000114.1 GCA_949123685.1 uncultured Bacteroidales bacterium
CTACACAAGGAGACACACTCTTTCCCTACACGACGCTCTTCCGATCTTGAGAATCCGATGCTTAAAAACAGGTCGGTTTCTTGTGGAGTAAAATCGTCCAATGCTATTGGACGATTTATAATAATGCCCAAATCAGGCTGTTGCATCAAACCGTCCAATGCCGTTGGACGATTTGAAATATATTTGCACCAGCCCTCATAAAATGTACGCATACGTTTTATGTTATGCCGGATTCGGAAAAGCCTCTGATTCCCGGTAACTCTTTTTGAAGAAGTTGGGATATTTGCGCAATCGCACCGCTTCCCCATTTTGCGTTACGGCTGTGAAAGGAGATATACTCGCCCACATTATAATATAAAGATAACTGCTCGCGGTTTGCGAGTTTTGCAGCATTATATCTGCTGACAAGCACGGCATTCTTGATAGCTTTAACAGCTTCAAGAATTTCACTATAATTTGATTGGGCGAGATTCATTTCCATTGTAATTACAAAATTACGAATAAATTATGGGATAGAAAAGTGAAAATCACGGGTGCATCTAACATTTGAAAAGGGACCCAGGTACAGCAATTGAATAGACACTATGACCGGGGATGCTGTCTGTCATCATCGTCCGTTTCTCCGCAGAGTTCACGCAACCGGTCCTCGATCGTGATGACTGAGCTGTGAACGTCTATGTCCACCTCAACAGTTTTAATCTTCGGTGTGTGTGGAACTCCTGCAGGCGAAGTTCCGCGTTGACGCGCTCGTTGGTTAAAAAGCATGGAAACAGTAAACAACGCCACTAAAGTATTTAACAGCGATTTGACAGACGCACAGGGTGAAGCCTTCAACCCCCAGCACCGTAAGAGCTTCGCAGTTGAAATTAAGGACGGCGATGAGGTTCATGTCGGTTATTTCAAGCGACCCACCCTGGAGACGCTGAAAGCGGTGACCAAAGTTGCAAAGAGCGATGAAGTGGAAGCGGGTAAAGTGATGTTCGACAACTGTTGGCTCGGAGGCAGTCAGGAATTGCGCACGGATGCGCTGCTCTTCATGGCGGTGCAAAAGAAGTTGGGAGAAGTCCTCAACGGCTTTCAGGGCTTAATAAAAAACTTGTAGAGGCGCACGCGCTGGCGGAGTCGGACGATGAGGACGGCCGGGTGCGCCCTTATCCGTGCGAACCTGCACGTCGATATTGGCAGGATTGAAACGGAAGAGGAATGGGCTCGGCTATACTGTGAAGCCCTATGGCTGGAACGGTGGCGTAACTTATCGCGTCGCTGTTCGGTGACGGCAAGGGTTAGAGCCAAGGCTGTCCAGGAATATTACCCCGGTGATTCCCTTTTCCCGTAATAACAGCCCATAACACTGCTGCAAATCCGATAACACCGGCAATAAGCATTCCCCAGCCAACAATGTTGACTACAATAACAAAAATAGTATGTAGGAAAGCGCTCATAATTGTTATCTGTTGGATTTGCGATAAATATACGAAAAAAATTCTATATGGCAAACGTATTTGATTATATTTTTAATATTGGTGGTAATTATTCCGCGTTTGTTAATCAAGTAAAAAAGCCGGCTTTCGACGACTCACCGAAGGAGAGAAGGCTTACGTCTTACCAATGGCGGAACACATAACCGTTTCCATATAGCAGTCGTACATAAACAATTCGCGGCTATAGGCGGCATAGTCGAAGTAGTTTGCGAGATTTCCCATCATACGGTCGAGGTCGTAGCACTCGTCAACGATATGCCGAGCTCTTAGTCCTGGCACTCGCCGCAGTAGCAGTCCTTGAAGTAGTTGAGGCTCTCGCCTCCCCAGTCTACGAAAGAGTCCACGGAACTTGGAACCGCCACCATGCAACGGTTGGGATTGGAATAATAATACCCTCATTGACAACCGTCTAAAATTAGCACTAAACATATGACATATCAGAGAATACGAAAGGAATTGCTAAATTTGCATTAGATAACCATATTCGATAAATTTATGTATAAAGCATTAGCAATAGCTACAGGTATTATGATGTTCAGCATATCTGTTGTTGCACAAGAAACAATATCAAAGTTTGAACATCACGCAAATCTCGTAGGCAATACACTAAATTGTTCGGCAGTTGAAGTATTGGGATATTACGATTATCACGGCTGTAAAATATCGGATACATATAATATTGTTGATAGCTGTTATATGGAAATTGGCGATGCGAAAGGTGTCAATATATATCACCTCGCTATCTTATCTCCAGACTATTATTATGGGAAGAAGTGGGATTTATACAGCGACAGGGTATTATTGATAAAAAAAGGAGAAAGCACTTTTATTTATGATAATATAATTTCAAATGAGCCGATAATAGAAGTCAATAAAGACCCATATAAACCGACAATAGACGACGAGATTATTGTTCCTTGTGAAAAGTTCTTTATTCCATCTGAAGATGAAAATAATGGAACGTTTAACCGACCTTGCGATTTTGAACTTGTCTATATTGGAGGTCAAGATTATAAAGTAGGGTGGAATATTGTTATACAGATTATAGAGGATAAATTATATGTTGTAGGGCTATGTGTTTGGGAGCATAATTCTGATCTGACATATACAAAGCGCATTGCTTATGAATATGAAACGGGTAAATTCCCGTTGTATAAGTTTGAACGGTCGATGATAAACCAAGTGAGAAACGACAATAATCCTATACAATAATAAACGAGCCGCCAGACTTTTGAGGTCTGTTAAGTATGCCGCAAAAATGTGGAGACGGTGCTTCCGTGGAAAAGACATATTACATAGTAAGTAATAAAAATTAGGTGAGTATTTACGACAATACCCTAACTAACTTTGCTAATAATACCGTTCAGAACAAGAGTTTTGGGCGGTATTTCTATATACAGATAACTGTTTTCCCAAGCAACTTTTCTCACCAGAGTTATATATAGCAAGAGCTATAAACTTTGGTAAGATGAATATCGGTAAATTCACTTCTTTATATGACCTCTTGGAAGCATTTCCTACGGAGTAAAGCTGCATCAAGTATTTGGAACAACAACGCTGTGCAAATGGTATTCCTGTTTCTCCTTATGACCCTACGTCCAAAGTATATAACCGTGGCGATGGAATGTACCGTTGTAAGAATACGGGCAAGAACTTCAATGTCAGAATAGGAACTATGTTTGAAGGCTCTAAATTACCATTGAGAAAATGGTTCGTGGCTATCTATGAAATAACATCCCGCAAGAAAGATATTTCATCAATCGAATTATCCAAGAGAATATCCGTGACCTATAAAACTGCGTCACTACTGTCCACTAAAAATGGACGGCGTTAAAAATTAAATAAATTCGGTTCACTTGAATCACAGAGGACATTGACATTTTTGAAATTCGATTTGTCGAAGAGGTCTCGGAGACTGGTTTTGTCCGTAAGCGAGATACCAAGAATCTGAAGGACCTCGTAGATGCTTCGCTCCAGTCTCATATCGTGCTGCACTATTGCTGCAAGACAATAAGTGACTATGGCACAGTAGATTTGGATGCGGACTGCATTCTCTGAAGTTCCCCAGAACTTCTTGATGCGCAGGTGCTGTTTGATCCATTTGAAGAACAGTTCCACGCTCCACCGGTTGCGGTAAAGCTCGGTGACAGTCTCGGCAGAGGCAGTCAGGTTGTTGGTCAGGAAGATGTATCTGGTACCGTCCTCCGGATCGATGCAGACCACCTTCCGCAGTTTCTCCGGGTAGTCCTTCGCGCTTTTATAAACCGTGAAGTAACCGACTGCATCAGAAACCACGTTCTCAGGAAGCCTCCGTTTCCAAGTCACAGGCTTGAACCTGACATTGGTTTTCGCCCTGACGACAAAGAACGCCTCTATGCGGTTTATCGTGTAAAGATTTCCAAAATCGTTATATCCACGATCAAAAATATAGTGGGCTCCCTTCTCATACGGAATCTCAGGCATAGCCTTCGAATCATGGACCTTTGTCTCGGTAATGTGCACGAAAGCAGGGACTTGAGCTTCCACATCATAAAGCGTGTGCATCTTGATACCGCCCTTGTGCTTGCGGAACTTCGCCCACTCGAATACCGACAGACACAGGTCGATGGTGGTCGAATCGAAAGCGTAGACATGACCGTCAAGTTCGAAGATTTTCTGAATCCGTCGCCTGCGGGCCTCAGCTATCATGAAGAAAGCGAACTCCTCGAAGATGCGGTAGTCGCGCTGCTCGTTAGCCTTGCTAAGATTGCTCCGGGACACGGACTTTCCTATTCCAAGATGATAGACCTTGCCGGCATGTGCTCCCAGTGCTACGATGAGATCCCGCAGGCTCTCGCGGTTTGACAGTTGTCCGAACATCATCGTAAGTAGTTGATTCCAATAAGTATAACTCTTTACATATTTGTCGCCATCATGCTTCCTTACAAGATAGTTGAAGTGGTTCCGGTCCATGAATTCGACTAATTGGGCGAAAACGTACCTGTCTTTGAACATAACAGTCTGATTTGGACTGCAAAATTAATTTCAAGTCCGTTGACTCCAAAATCTCTTACAACAAATTGAATTTCAATAATTTCAAAGAGCTCTTATAATTTTTTAGTGGACACTAATGAAACTGCGTGGTTCATGAATCAGCGTATTCGTGAATGCTTCGGTATTGTAATGGAAGAGAAACTTGAGGGAGAAGTCGAGCTTGACGAAACTTTTGTGGGGGATAAGAATAAAAATCGGCACTATAACAAGAAAGTAAAGAAGTGTCAAGGTAGGAGCTTCAAAGATAAAGTCCCCGTTATGGGTATGCTTCAGCGTGGTGGTAAAGTGGTTTGTAAAGTAGTCCGTGACACTTCCTATAAATCATTGACAGTTCCTATTTTGAGAACGGTAAAAAGAACGGCAACGTTATTCTCTGATGAGTGGTGCGGATACAAAACCGTTAGCAAGTTATACGAGCATTACGTGGTTGACCACGGTCACGGACAATACGTTGATGAAGATGCTTATACTAACAATATCGAAGGTTTTTGGAGTATTCTGAAACGTGGCTTGACAGGAATATATAACCATACAAGCAAGAAACACCTTCAACGATATGTTAATGAGTTCTGCTTCCGCTATAATACGAGAGATTTTGATGACGTTTCATGATTTAATTTGTTACTTTGCAATTCAAATTATCGTATAACTTTTAAAAGTCTGACAAAATGAGTAAAAAGAAACAAGCAACAATAGAAGACATGGAAAAGGCAATGGCTATCGAACTTCTACCTGCAAAAGAATTAAAGAAGCAAGCAGAAGTTCCAGTGGATTTTTCTGCTCTTATGCAGAAGGCTCTGAAATACGGTATTAAACCTAAAAAGAAGGGCAAGAAATAATCCTACCTTCATCTAAATTTGACCTTGGGAGCTTGCTCTGCGGTTTTCTTTACCTTCTTAACCCAGCATTGCTTTTGGTCACTCCAATATATGCCGTTCCTTTTGAGAACTTTATCAAAAGCCTTTTGGATTTCTTCATCTTCAAGTCCTGCATAGTTCCAATCCGTTTCATCATTCCAGCCAGTACTTGAATTGAAATAATCATTCAAATCTACTGCCCGTTCAATATAGTTGTCTGAAAGTTCTAATTTGGGAGCTACTTCTTCAATTTGATAGCTCTTTCTGAGTTCCCTTTTTTCTACTGTACGATTGTAGAAAAATACGGCAAATAATACAAGCGGTATAAGCACGATACTCCATAATACCTTAACGAGTGTATCACTTTCTCCTTTTTCACGCTCTAAATGCTTGGAACATGCTAATACGATCAATCATACAATACCCCAGAATAGGGATAAAAAGAACCGGTTTACAGAATTACGTCCTTTTCGGGAAGCTAATACAGCGGTGGCAATAGAAATACCCAATGCAAACAGAATACAAAAGAAACCTACTATAAGTTCCATGGTGGCGAATTTTAACGAGTTCTCCACGACAGCCATAGGAGAAGTTTAACAATGTTAGTTGTTAAAGAAAGTGGGCTGCCCCTGTGCATACTCGTTAGGTATCGCCAAACACCTGTATATACGCGCAGTAGGGCAATCCACAAGTATGAGCTGTCCTCTGTGCCTCGTATATACCTCTTGATAATTTGGCGATTTCAACGAGTATAAGGCACTTTCCTTATTATATTCCAAAACTTTGTCCCGAAAGACATTACAAAGATAGCGAGAAAATTTCTATCTTTGCATAGATATATTTAGTTTAAGCTGTTTAAAGATGAAAGAAGTTATTGTTACATGTCCATATTGCGGAGCCAAAAACCACTTTTATCCTCCAAAAACTACTGAGATTCCAGGTATTCAATGCATCAGCTGTGAAAAATTACTACTTCCTGTGATTTACGATTTACAACTATCTGATTCCCATCAATCGAGTAATGAGAAGGAAGACCAAATGAAGTACCGTCAGGATATTGAAGAAGTTGAGTAACATATTCATTTAGTTCTTCTTCTTTCCCTGCAAATTCCTCTTTGAAGAAATTTGCTATTTCATTGTATCCATGTAGTTGTATTGATTTTTTTATAATCCTTTTGTCTCTATAATCGGGATTAGCTTTCATTTTACTCCGTATCGTAATATCATTGAATAGCTTACGAAGACAAAGAATGCCTAAACTATCACCAAGTTTCGGAAACTTCTCCATAAACCGTCCTTTTAGAAGGTGAAGACGCAAAGAATGTTTTTCTTCCTCCTTGTAATCAAACTGTTCTTCAAACATAATTTGATTGTTTCGTTCTCCTTTGACTATGATATTAGCCTCTTTACCACCGTGGTCTTGAACTTCGATTGAAATAATTGTCCTGTTCATATTTACAAATTTTCCTTATTCTATATCTGAAAACTTTGGAAGTATAAGTAAATGATTTATAGTAGCATTAGTAAAATGATTATTCTATTGTGCAGCCTAAAAACTTGTTCTAATTTTGTGTCAAATTTTAATATGAATTGATTATGGAAAGATTAATGCTTTATGTTAACAGTATTTTCCCATGCGGCATGCCATACTTATCAGTAAATGGTTATTCATTTGAATGGATTGGTACACATTGGAATTTGGTAGGAATATCCGAACCAACAAGTTTGGATATTAGTGAACTTGACCTTGAAAACGAGGTTTAAGAAACGAAATAACGGGAATAGCCATCAAAGTTATTCCCGTTACTGTTTTATCAGTTATTATAAATCATACAAGCCTATTAGGGTATTGTCGTAAATACTCACCAAAAATTAATTTATATATGTAAGTAATGAGATCTTGCACTATAAAACTTGTTCTTTTTGGCTGTTCTTACATTGTAATTCAGTCGCATATAAGCATA
>CASBHZ010000115.1 GCA_949123685.1 uncultured Bacteroidales bacterium
ACACTCTTTCCCTACACGACGCTCTTCCGATCTCCTCTTGCCGAGCGGCCATGAGAAGTATGCTTTCGGAACCGGTCTGTTCAGGAACGCCTCTATTTCATCAAGCAATTCATCTCCGGCGGCAGTGGTATATTCAGCTTGTCGCCGATTGGCCTCCGATTCCAATTCGGGAGGGAGAAACAGCGTCTCTCCGGCAGTGTAATAGTGATAAGCCTCAGCCCACAACTGGGGAACCTCGTATTTCAGTTCATCAATCCATTCCCGAACTTCTCCTGCGCCCTTTATAGGGATAATCCACCAGCGTCGGTTGCCGTTGCAGCTCTGCAGGAACTCCGTCTCGTTGGTAGTGGCGGCAAACACGTTGCTTCGGGGTATGGACTCGCTTTTTCTGGCGTATGCCGGACGCACGTCATCACGGACACGACTCAGGAACGCCTTGGCAGCCTCGGCGTCATGGGCGCGTTTCATGCCGTTGAGTTCCGATATTTCCACAATCCATGCGCCGGTAATATCCTCAATCTTCGACTTATCATCGTGAGCGAATGAGAATGAATCGGAAAACCAGTTCCCGGCGATGATATTCAGAAATGTGCTTTTGCCAACACCCTGCGGCCCTGTAAACGTGAGTATATGGTCGAATTTGCATCCGGGACTGAAAGCGCGGGCCACCGCGCCGACCATCCACTTGCGTGTCTGCATCCGTGTAAGAGGAGTGTCATCGGCACCAAGGTACCGGATTACAACTGTATCGATGCGCTCCACATTATCCCATGTCGCACTCTGTATAAATTCATGCACGGGATTGAAGCCACGCTCCTTTGATGTGGTTTTGAGCATTTCGAGAATACGCGGCTGAGAGAGCTGTAGTCCGTAAACATTCTCAATATAAATGGCAATCTTGCCTATCGATTCATCGTCAATACGGTTGTCTCGCTCATTGCAGAAGTCTGGACAGTCGGTAATGTCCTGCTTGGTAAAGCGGTCGAAACGCACTTTTTTGAGCTGTGGGTCGTTGAGTAGAATCAGTTTGATATTCTGACCTGTTTTTTCAATCTGATTCTTGTCGTTGAGCGATAGTGCCGCCTCCCATTCGTCCGAATTTACGTTGACAGATTTATTCTTGTCTTTTATCAGTGTGAGCTTTACCGCTGTGTCCTCGGCGCAGAGTTGCAGCATGGCTTTATATGAGGGGCGACGTTTCGTTGCGGTTTCTTCCTTTTTTACATATTTGTCAAGGTCTCCGAACCTGAATAATCTTACAATTTCAAATGCATTGCAGGGCGCGTTGACTCCACTGATCCAGACAATCTGCTGAACATCATCTGTTTCAAGTGTGAGTTTCGGATTGTATGACGCGACATACAATCCAGTAGCTGCATCAAAGAGGAACAGGTCAGCCAGGAATTTCTCAATAGCGGCACGGCAGGAATATGCACGGCAGAATGTACCTTCCATATCCTTCCTTTCGGACGAAAGTTTATAATCTGCGCTCATATGAACCTCCTGTCTTTGGCACTATTGCGCATGCCTTTGGTCATCTGCTCCATCTGTTCTTCGATGGAAGGCTGGCCTTTCCGAAGCCCCTCGGCCATCCACTTCCTTAACTCGGAGGGGAGAAAAAGCAGGTTGCGCCCTGGCTTATAGCATGGTATACGACCCTCCTGAACGAGTGCATAGACCCTTGACACAGACAGACTAAGAATACTGGCGGCATCTTTGACTGTTACCATCTCTTCCGGAGCGGTAACGACCATTGGAGCCATAGCGCCTTGCAGTAGTTTACCGACAGTTTCGGTCAGGGCATCGACTTTTTCTTCAAGCCGTGCCATAATCTGAGGCATTGCCTCGAATGTTGGTTTTTCAATCATAATGCGGTACGATGGGGGATTTGAACATCGTGCCGCAAAGTTCATCGGTTATATTCCTCCAATCCAGTTATCATCAGGATAACCAATGGATAACCGATAACCTGAATATTATCCGGCTTCTTCTGGCATAGGAAATATATATGGCACCAGCGGTCGGTTGACTTCGATTATCTGAAGTCGGAACTTTGTAGTAGCGTCGGAATCCTTGAGTCGGCTTTTTATAGTACTGACCGCATAGTTCTGAAGCGTCAGCGGGAATGAGGCTTTAATCATTTCGGCTGTGGCAAAACCAAAAATTTTCGGACAAGTATCAGGATTATGGATACGACGACACACGTTCCATGCGAAATGGATCAGGTCAAATTCAAAGACTCCCTGCAATTTTCGCTTCTCTACAACCTCGAACGGTCCGCAGGTATTGAGTTTCCTGAAATTGTCGAGCCGTTTTTGAATCTGTTCGTCCGACAGTAGATTGCCGAAAGTTCCGGAGATATAGCCGATGATTTCTTCCGATAGCTCCGCAGTTTTATCATTCTCAACGACTGATACTTCGCCTTCTTCGCCCTGGCTATCACAAGTGACGGCAATATCGTCTGCTTTAAGTGATTCTGGGGCGTTGCCGGAGTCAACTGTTTTACTTAGGTTTTGTTTTAATACCGCAGCGCACTTTCTTCCGGTTGCAAAAATTGCGGGCATTGCATCATTTACCATCGGTCCCGCCACAAAGACAGCCAAAAGAAACGGTGCTTCATAGAGAGTGAATATCCAAGCGGCATCAAGCCAGAACAACGCTGTGCCTGGATTTGAGGATGACCCGTTAGTTCCCGCATAAGCTGTCTTCATTGCCATAATCAGGAAGACAATGGTGATTAATACGGTCATGGTTTTCAATGTGTTGTCGCTTTTCATATAATTGTGAGATTTTGAAATTGTCCGACAAAATTACAGAGGATTGATTGCTAAAAACGAAATGTTGGACACTTTTCTTAGCCATATCGGTTCACTTTTAGCAACTTCCTGTATTTTTAGCACAAAATAGTCCGTTACCGGGCGGTAACGGACCATTATCTGCCTATTTGTGAAACGTGAGAACGTCCCACTGTCATTTCAGGAGGAAATCAGGTGCATTCTATTTGGGCTTGATTTTAATCTTGCCGAGAGTCTCAAGCAGTGCGGTCGGAACCTCATGCGTGTAGCGTAGAGTTGTCTCAAGATTCTTATGGGTGAGAGCCTGGCTGACCACGTAGGGATTGCTGCTCATTGCCATCTGAAGGGTGGCGTAGGTATGGCGGAAGCAATGGAACGTGATGTGCTTGTCGATGTTCGCTGCCTTTATCCAGTCTGCCAGAGGTTTTGCCGTAAGTGTTTTCTTGAATCCGGGAAATACTTTGCCTGTCTTACGCTCTCCGATTAGCTCTATAGCATCCTCGCAAAGCGGTAGGGTTGCAGCCGTCTTTGTCTTCTGTGTCTTGATTACAACGCATAGTCCGATTCCGGCAATCTCCTGAATATTCTTCCAGTCGAGGTTGAGAATGTCACTGAAACGCAGACCTGTGAGACAGGAGAAGAGCGATGCCCTGCGAAGCACGTCGCTGTCGCAGGGAGTCTGGGCCAGTCGGATAAGCTCGTCCTGATTGAGAAACTCTTTCACAACATCATCCCATTCGATGTATTCAAGAAAGTCGTTGACGTTCTCGGTCAGAAGTTTCTCCTTGTAAGCCTTTTTGAGCAGAGCGCGGAATGTCGAAAAATACCCGGAAGCGGCATTTTTGGACAATTTCTTTTTCGTGTGTTTGAGCTGCTTGGCGTTCAGGAGATAATCGCGGAACTTGTTGCAGAGGTCAAGAGTTATCTCTCCGAAGGTGCATTTTCCACCTGTGAAGATTTGGAAATGTTTGTAGCTGATTCGCCATTTGGTATTACTTTGCCTTTTGGCATATTCCTCATAATAAGCGAGAAAATCCTCCTTCTGCTGGCTATGGTCGATGAAACCGAACTGGCGGTTAATCACCTGTTCCTGACGGCGACAGCGCAGAAGTTCCCCTTTCTCAAGCATCGCCTGGTTGAAGTCGCGCTGCACCTTGTTGGTCGGGTTGCCATACAGGTAGATTCCAAGATACTCATGGCGCTGCATCTTGTTTGTTTTCGGGTTTCGGATTGGTGGATAGTAGTCGAAGTACAACGTGATCTTACCCGATTCAAGAAGACGCTGCCGCAAGGCGACTTTAGTGCATATATCCATACGAGTTTTGTTTTTGAATGATTTGTTTCGGCGAAGTTCACTGGTTATCTCCCGGTTATCAAGTTATTAGACTGTTAACCTGAGGATAACCGATAACCTGCCTCATTTCAGCGTTGGAGGACGGAGAATCGCATCGATTTCCGACTTCAATATATAGGTATACTTGCCGACTTTCTTACGGCGCAGACCATGGTACTTCACATAGTTGTGAAGCTGATCATGGGTCAGATTGTACTCAGCCCGCACATTAGAGTATGAAATCCAGTCATCCTCTTTCGGCGGTTCGGGCTTCGCTGCAAACACCCGATCGCAGTGCGCCTTGCTCCAAAGCGTCTTTCCCCGGTGGTAGACCTTCGGAATATTGTGAGCCTTACCCTGAGCAAACACCCACGAATTGCTCACCCCGAACTTCTCGATAATCTCCTTCGTTGTATAAAACTCTGCTATTGCCTCGCCGTTCTCATCTTTTGCGATTGTCGTTGCTTTCGGTTTTCGTTCATAAGGACGAGCTTCGATCATTGCGTCAATATCTGCTCTCTTGATTACTGCCCATTGTGAGGTGAGGCGATAGGCTTTGATGGTACCCCTGTAAATGAGATTATAAACTGCTCTTGGTGTTACATTAAGGATTTGCGCCACTTCAGCAACCGATAGATAGTCTCGGCCGGAGAGTTGGTTTATCTTATTTTCATGAGCAGTAAGCGAATCAAGAGTTTCAGTGATTTTCTTCTTCTCTTGTCGTTTACGCTCTTTGTAAGCGTGCTCGGCACATCGCTTACAACAATACTGGGTTGTGGCCTTTTGAGCCTCAAACTCATTTCCACACCACTGACAGACCTTCTTGATTCTAATGTTTGAAGTTGCCATAACTTTGAGTTAAAATTGTGTCACTCATTGAGCTAATTCGTTGAACCCGTATGAACATGCCTGAATGAGCGTGAACGAGTATGAACATCATCCACTACCGAGTAGAGCGACTTGACTCGGATAGTAGACGAGCAACAAATGTGGTTCAAAAATGGAGTGAAAAACAGGTAGAAACGAGTTCTACCGATTAAACAGCCGACAGCCGGACACAAGAAAAGGCGCTCAAACTGAACGCCTTAATACTTATCTATACTTATAGTTGCCTGTCTTTAACTGCCGTTCATTTTCCGATGCAGCATATTATGCCAGTTGACTATCAATAGTTTATGGATTAAAAGATAGACTGCTCGAAAATTCACTTGTTTTTCGTCAAAAATCGATGATTTAACGTTTTTAACCTTAGTTTATCTTCAAACGAAGGGGAAAAGAGAAAAATGGCTCTCTTTTGCTCTTAAATCTCCGTTTCGCAAAGATAAGGCATATTGGTGATTATTTCGCCGATTATGGCTGTAAAATAGAGGGTAATTTTACGGATTTTCTGGTGGGCTTTTGGTGGCTTGATGAGGAGAAAATCTTGCTTTGCTTTTGGGTTAGGATTTCGAATCCTTTTGCAGCCAAAAGAGAAGGCGCAGGTATAGTTCGGATCGGCTCTGGCGAAGCCATTTCTTTTCCTCCCTTTGTTAGGTTTACTTTAATGCACGTATATATGAATACGGAGATAAAGTAAAGTTGGTTTCGGTGATTTATGCTGTGATTCGCTTGAAAAAATGTCGTGTAATGGAGATTATTCGTTGGAAAAAGTGTGGAACCACTTAAATACCATATCATATAATCTTGCGATTTTTACCTACAATATATCATTAAGTAGATAAAAAGCAATATCTTTGCATATTATATGATGAGTTAATATAACAAAGAATACAATGGGAACCAAACTTCCTCGAAAATTGGAGCAGAAGATGTCTGTTGTGGGAGATCAGATTAAACTGGCTCGCTTGCGAAGGAATTTGAGTGTGGCTCAGATTGCAGAACGTGCTACTTGCTCTCCGTTGACTGTGTCCCGAATAGAGAAAGGTGCATCAACAGTAGCCATCGGAATCTACTTGCGTGTGCTGTATGCTTTGCAACTTGACGATGATATTCTGTGGCTGGCCAAAGAAGACAAGTTGGGAAAAGCTTTGCAAGATTTGAGTTTGAAAACAAGGAAAAGAGCTTCAAAAAAGGAATAGAGCACTTGTTCTTCTATACATAAGTTGCAATTTGCTCTGTGGGAATAAAAAATATGGCTCAAAATTTTGTGTTATGTTATAAAAACATTATGTTTGTATTGCATAATAAATAAGATGTATGAAATTCGTTGATAGAATAGATGAAGCTGCACGATTAAAGGATGCTCTTGCAAGAGAGAAGTCCTCGTTAGTCGTGATGTATGGTCGTAGACGGTTGGGTAAGTCAACGCTTATCAAAAGGGTGTTGTCGGACACGGATGTTTATTTCCTTGCCGATCGTTCTGAAGGCCAACACCAGAGGATATTGCTTGCAAAAGTGCTTGCACAAGTGTTTCCGGATTTCGACAAATTGACATATCCGGATTGGGAATCTATGTTTCGTGCGGTCAATTATCGGACAGACAAACGTTTTACTCTATGTTTGGATGAATTTCCGTATCTTGTAGAGCAATCACCAGAGTTACCGTCTGTATTGCAGAAACTTGTTGATGAGAAGCAGTTGAAGTATAACCTTGTGCTTTGCGGTTCATCACAAAATATGATGTATGGGTTGTTCCTTGATTCTACTGCACCTCTATATGGGCGTGCTGATGA
>CASBHZ010000116.1 GCA_949123685.1 uncultured Bacteroidales bacterium
CGGTGGCCCATTTTTTAATGAGCGAACGGCCCACTTTTCAGTGAGTATTTACAGCGTATGGACATCGCCGCGCTCTGGCTCCTTTGCAACAGCTACGACAACATGAAAGTCAAATTCCCCAAGAAGACCCGCTACAGTGTCGGTATCTCCGGCAAGTTGGATGGAAAGGATGCGCAGTTAGCTCCCACGGAAATCTGGGTCAAGGAATCGGACGCGCAGAGAGTTTATGAGAAATTCATGAAAATGAACGGCAAGACCGTAACGGCTGAGGTTGTGGAGGTCAATCCGAAAGTGGAGTGGCGCCACGAGTTGCTCAACATGGCGACCCTTCAGGAGTTTGCCATCGAGGAACTGGGATTCCTGCCCGCCCGTACAATGGCGGCCGCAGACCTCCTGTTTGAGAAAGGGCTTATATCGTCGCCCCGCACCTCGGTGTCCTCTTTGCCTCATCATCTGAAGCGTCACATCGAGCGTCGCTTCCCTGAGGCAAAGGCGTTCCCGTTCCGTCCGGAAGAGCAGATACCTTACTGCCACGGAATCATCACTACCGAGCGCACACCTCTCTTTCTCAGCGACGACGAGCAGCGGGTGTATGAACTCATCAGCACACATACCGAAATGGCATTTGACTCTGCCAGATGTATCGAGGTCGGCATCGCGGCAAACATCGATGGCATCGATATCTTCGGCACCGCCGAACTGCCCGACAACGCGGAATGTGTTCCGGGTAGCGTCGAGTTTACAGTATCGGGAGTGAGCATATTCTCGTTCTCGGATCACTCGCCCGAAACCCTGACAGCCGCAGCCTTCCTGCACGACCTCAATGAACTGGTCAACACGGGATGTGATACACCCTCGCTTCTACCAATGGGCAGTTACCGCGACTGCGGAGCCTGCCTCCAGCGTCTAATCGACAACGGATTCGTGAAATATCTGCTTGGCGACATCGAGCCGACGGAGAAGGCGCGTGTGCTTCTTTCACACGCCGGCCACCTCGAACTTGCCGACATCGGCAAGTTCATCAGCCAGATTGACGAGGTTGACGCACTCGCGGAGAACCGCAAGCCCACCAAGCCGGTAATGCGGGAGTATGAAAACTGGATTCATCCCCTTATTCTCTCGCTCATCACCGACAAGAAATCCTTTGCCAGCAAGGTTTCGGGCTACACCTGCCCGAAATGCGGCAACCACGGGCTGACCGTGTTCCCGGCTACAATAGCCTGTGAATGTTGCGGATTCTCAATCCCGCGCCACTTCCACGGCTACGACCTGACCGACAAGGACATCGAGCAGCTTGTACGATACAAATACACATCGCCCATCTACGGCTTCATCGACCGCAAAGGCCGCAAGTTCTGCGAATCGTTGGTAATCGACAACCGTTTCGGCGTGACATTCTCCGCCAAAGCCGCCAAGATATACGGATGAGAACAGTAGAGATTGATGAGGATATTCTGGAATCAATGTTCGAGCAGGTGGAATATCTTCATTCTTTAGTCAGGACAATTTCAAGACTCCTCGTCTCAAAGAAACCGGATGACCTCATTACAACCAATGAAGCCGCTGCAATATTACGAATGAGCACACGTCATCTAAATAATCTCAAGGCGGCTGGAAAGATTCCTTTCATACAGATCGATGGCAGGGTGATGTATCTCGCAAACGATATTGCGAAATATATAATCATGCAGAAGGCTAAATTATGATTGATATTGTATTTACCAAACGTAATGAAAGGGTGAGAATGTTTTTCAGCCGTTGCAAGGAACTTAAAGACGCTCTGAATCATATCTGCGAGAACTGTCGTCCGATTCTTAATAACGATGCTTTTCTCACGGACGCGGAGCTGGCGCAACGGCTCAGAGTAAGCAGACGCACTCTTCACGATTACCGGAATAGTGGTATATTGCCTTACTATGAAATAGGCGGCAAGTACCTCTATTCTGAAAAAGATGTAGATAATCTCTTGATGAGCAATTATCGTAATGTAATTTACAATCCTTGAATATGACAGAGGCAAGAATCCTTAACCGGACTCTTGCCTCTGTTGTCGTTTGGTGGTTACTGTTTTATCTTCCGTTCCCGTTTCTTTTTGGAGAAGAGGTCTCCGGCCATAACCTCACGGATATTCTGCATATCCTCCATGATTGAGGAATCGAGTACCCGGGCGTAGTGCTGGGTCATCTTGATGCTTGTGTGTCCGAGCATCTTCGAGACATTCTCGATACGTACTCCCTGTGACAGGCATACTGTCGCATAGGTGTGGCGGGCAACGTGAGTGGTCAGCACCTTGTCTATCTCGCAGATGTTTCCTATCTCTTTCAGGTAGCGGTTCATTACCTGATTGCAGGGTACTGGCAGAAGTGTTCCTTTTTCAGCCGCCTTCTGGTTGTCCTCATATTTTTTGAGTATTGCTTTGGGGATGTCAAGCAACGGTATGTTCTGGACAATATCCGTTTTCTGACGTGGCTTGCGAATCCACATGTTGCCGTCGTTGTCCTCGACAACGTGTTCTCTTTTCAGATTGGAGATGTCGATAAACGCCAGCCCGGTGAAAGCGGCCATTACAAACATATCTCTGACCACATCAAGTACACCGTCAAAGTGTCTCCTATATATTATATGGAGTTCATCGAGGGTGAGGAATGTGGGATTTGTCTGTACTGTTCTGACCTTTATTCCGGCAAACGGATCTTTGGTAATCCAATCGTTTGCAAGAGCCCGGTTAGTGATTTTCTTCAGACCTTTCATATATCTGGCCACTGTGTTCTGCTGCTGGTTGCGGTCTATTTTGAGATACATCTCAAACCCATGTACGAAATCGCGGTCAAGACTTGTCAGGGGCAGGTCATCGACTTCATATTTCTTCTTGATGTAACGCTGTAGCAGTCGGGTAATGGTCTCGTATTTCTTGATGGTGCCAAGCTCGAAATCGCGCCCCATCAACGCACGACATTCCTGATTATGTTCCTGAAATGTCGTTATTATCATACGTTCCACAACCTTATGGACACCGATATTGAAAAATCGGTTGTGAAGTTCCTGAGCGGTTGCGACAACTCCTTCCGACTGCATTTCCTGAAACAGCTTGAACAGCTTGATGTTTGTCTCGTCAATATAGTCGTTCACATCTATTGCATTCTTGGACGTGCCTTTGGCGCGTTCCTTTGACTGATTCCAGAGAGCAGGGTCGATATACTTCCCAGTATTGGAATCAATTCTTGTGCCGTTCACAGAAATTCTCATGCGAATCGCACATTCTCCTGTTTTTGTCACGGTGCTTCTTCGATAGAACAGCACCGTCAATCGGTCTTTCTTCATTTCTTCTATGAGTAAAGAGGGGTTAAATCGTCAAGAAATGAAGCCTTTTCGGAGGTGATTTTTTGTCGCTGCAACAACTGATATATCAGTGTGTTATATGCGTTTTAGTGCCACGGTTTTTAGAGGAATTGGTGCCAAAAATTTCTGGCACTGTTTTTGGCACCGATTTGGCACCAAAATGATTTTTGCTGAAATTCCGCCAAAGACATTTTTTTCCTCCGCAAGGCCTCATATTTCTTTCAGACCATACTGAAATTTCTACGCGAAGATAATAAAGACGCTTCCGACTCTTGCTATGCAAATCGTTGAAGAATAATGAAATGAGTATAAAGTTCAGCCATGCACCCCCATCCGGCAGGCTCTCACAAGCCTTTGGCTCCAACGGGGAACCTTCATTCCTCATCGTTCTTCATCGGCGGGCATAGGGCATATAAAAAGCAAAACGCCGATTATGTTGATAATCAGCGTTTTGCCTTAATTTAACATTAAAATAAGTGGTCCCACTCGGGCTTGAACCAAGGACTCCCTGATTATGAGTCAGGTGCTCTAACCAACTGAGCTATGGGACCGGACCGCTTCTGCGATGAGTGTGCCGGATGGCGTTCTTATCGCTTTGCGGTTGCAAAATTAATCTCTTTATCTCAATTTTCCAAATTTTTTTGGAATTTTAATATTACATTTTTAATTTTGTTGTCTGAAAATCGCTTAATTATTGGCGAAAACAGGATTTACCATGAAAGATTTAAAAGAAAAAAACTATGTGATAGGGATTGATTTAGGTGGAACAAACACGGAGTTTGCCGTGGTTAACGCCAGGGGTGAGATCGTGGATCGCGATTCAATTCCTACGGTCGGTCATAGTGATATATACGAATATATTTCGCGTCTGAAGATCGGTGTCGATGCCCTCGTCAAGCGTACTGGTACGAGGGGATGCCTGCGTGCTATCGGTGTGGGGGCACCGTGCGCAAACCGTTATACGGGATGTATCGAGGCGGCAACAGACCTTCCTTGGCCTTCTCCAATCCCTCTCGCCTCTCTGCTCGAACAGGCTTTCAGTTTACCGGCTTCAATCACCAATGATGCAAATGCTGCGGCTGCCGGCGAAATGGCTTACGGTCGTGCCCGCGGTCTGAAGAATTTTATAATGATCACCTTGGGTACGGGTGTGGGTAGCGGTATCGTGTGTGACGGACATTTACTTTCCGGCACACGCGGATTTGCAGGAGAGCTTGGACATGTCCTGGTTAAGGGGCGTGGAAACCGGTTGTGCGGATGTGGGAGATATGACTGTCTGGAAACTTATTGTTCGGCAAAGGGAGTTGTGCGAACTGCCCGTGAAATGCTTGAAATGAGTAATGAAGCTTCTGAACTCCGAGATATACCCGACGGGTCGTTGACAGCCAAGGTTATTTGCGATGCGGCACGCCGTGGTGACAAGATCGCCAAGGAGGTTTATGATTTTACCGGCAGGATGCTCGGTGAGGCTTGTGCCAATTTTGCCGCCTATACGGATCCGGAAGCGTTTATCTTGTTTGGAGGTGTTGCAAAGGCGGGAGACCTTATCACTAAACCGATGCGGGAGGCGATGGAAGAAAACATGTTGCATCTTTATAAAGACAGGGTTGAAATCCTATTCTCATCGCTTAGTGATGCAGAGGCGGCTCTTCTCGGCGCGTCGGCTCTCGCGTGGGATATGTCGGAAAATTAGTGGAAAATTATTTGCAAAATTACGTTTATATTGGTAATTTTGCATTTACGGACAAGATTGTCTTTTTTTGAATCTGTAATTTTAGATGTTATGAAAAAGCCGGATCGTTTACTCGCAGAGAAACTGCTGCAGATAAGTGCAATCAAGTTACAGCCGGAAAGCCCTTTCATGTGGGGTTCGGGCTGGAATTCGCCAATATACACCGAGAATCCACGTCTACTTTCATATCCGGATATCCGGAATCTTATCAAGATAGAGATGGCGAAAGAGGTTATAGAGCACTTCCCGGATTTAGATGCGATAGCGAGCGTGTCGACGGGTGCTATACCTATGGGTGCGATTGTGGCTGATGCGTTGGGCGTTCCGTTCCTTTTCGTGCGTTCCACTCCCAAAGACCATGGCTTGGAAAACCTTATCGAGGGTAATCTCAAGCCCGGTCAGAAAGTGGTGCTTATAGATGACTTGATTTCCACCGGGGCAAGTTCTGTGAAGGCATCGGAGGTTATCCGTCTTGCAGGTGGAGACGTGTTGGGACTAACTGCTGTTTTCAACTATGAGTTCCCGATTGCCGTGAAGCGTCTGCGTGATGAAAATATCACGTTGATATCATTGGTGAATTATTCATCCATGCTTGAGGTGGCGCTTGAAACGGAATATATCCGTCCTGAGGACATAGATACACTTCAGGAATGGCGTAAGGATCCTGCTAATTGGGTCCCCGGTGTAAAAGAATGAATTAATAATTATGGCAACATACAGAAGTGAAGATGTTACTCTCGGTGCTCCTGCCGAGGCTGTTTTCCTTAAACTGAATAACCTTCAGGGGCTTGGAGACATGATCAAGAATGCTCCTGCCGATCAAATACCGGCAGACAAGCGTGATATGCTTGAGAAGATAGAGGTGTCGCAGGATACCATATCTTTCCCTGCTGGTCCTATGGGTGCGATTACTCTGCGCAAGACGGAGAGTGTCAATCCGTCTCTTATACGTCTGGAGGGGGAGGGGACTCCGGTTCCTATGTCGCTGAGTCTTCATATTGTTCCAATGGGTGAGGTTGCAAGCACGGCATCGGTAGAGATTGATATTCAGATTCCGGCGATGCTTAAACCTATGGTTAGCGGACCTCTTAACAAGATGACATCGGAGTTTGCCAACATGCTGAGGGCTATACCATTCAATTAATAATCTGTTTTGAGAATATTTAAGGCAGTATTGGCTGCCATATCCCTGCCTGTTATCTTCTGTCTTTCGGGATGCAATTCAATAGATGACGAGAAGATACCGGCGATGCCGGTGAGCATTAATTTATCGAGATCGGAAGAGCCACGTCTGAACTCCAGTCAC
>CASBHZ010000117.1 GCA_949123685.1 uncultured Bacteroidales bacterium
ATCTTTCAAAAATAGCTGCGTTTATAATATGTGTTTAATGTGATCACTTACTTATAAATTTTTCCTAAAAACATTTGTGAATATTCATTTGTCAGATGTAGATAAATTTGGTATACTATCTTATGGAAGTAATTTTTATAGGAATAATTCTCGTTGTTAAGTATATCGTATAAATAAATTAATGTATTGGCATGTCAAGCCGCAGGTCTACAGAATTTAATCGTGTATTGTTTGCCAACGCAGGAGAGAATGTCTTCCACGACGGCGAACAGTCCATGTTTATCTCCATAGTGATGCGGCTGTATCCACTTGCCTTTCAGAACTCGCCAAAGCGTTTCCGCGATGTTGAGATGCGGGGAGTAAGGAGGAAGAATGATTATACAATCAAAGTTGGACAACTAATTGGTTAAATATGGGACAAATACCAAATAAAACTTATACCGCACCTGATGGGTCGGTTTATCGAGTAGAAGACGACGGCTCGATAACAAAAATCAAGAATAGTCGCATTCAATCCACCGAACCTCCATCCAAATATCAAATTACACCCGATGGGAAAATCTATCGTGTAGAATCCGACGGCTCCGTTACATACCTCGGTAATGCCGAAGAACGTCAACAGACACCGCCTCCACCTCCACCTCCACCAAGCTTTGAGCTAGAATCGCTACCCGAGAAACCAAAATCAAAGAAATGGATAGGTTGGTTGATAGTCTTTGCTATAATTGGCATGGCAATCATAGCCGGTGTGATTTACAGTGAATCTAATCAATCGTATGATTACAAAAATGACTATAACTATTCTGATACAGTACCAGTACCGGTTGAAGAATATGTGGAAACCATAGAAGAAGCCCCTGTCGAAGTTGCCGCTGAAGAAGCTCCTGCCACGGCTGCGTATGATAATATTGGTTTTCATGGATTTGAAAACCGAGTATATCGTTATTACTCAAATAATGGCGGCTATTTCGGAATAAATTTCTATGACAATGGTCAATGTGATATTTTTGATGGTTCGAACATGATAGATTCTGGCATATATGAAATAGATGGAAGAGTAATGACTTTCAGTTATTTTGATAATTGGCCTAACGAACCCGTATATCTTGATGACGATGACTCATTCCGATTTAATGGGTTGACTTTTAATAGATACTGAAATTATCATGGGAGATACGCCCAAGAAATACCACATCACGGACAACGGTGATATTTATAAGGTTAACGACGACGGCTCGTTTACCTCGATGGGTAATGCCGTGGATGACGGCGTTGCTGCTCCCGGTCAATCCATTCCTTGCCTTTCAACACCAGTTTCTCGATAACGGATTCATCCGAAGACACGCCTACGGTGGTCAGTTCGGAATATCTGCCTGAGATTTTTTCTGCAACCACCACACTGATCGTCCCTGAATGGTTCTTCTTTTTCTTCACAAACATGCCAAAAATTTATTTGCGTACCCCAATCCAGGGTACGCAAATTTAGCAAATGTCTGAATAATATCAAATTATAAATTACTCAATTTTTGAGTGACGAAGTCAGGAAATAGGGATGCACTATTTTATAGAGTGTCCCTTTTCTATATTTTCCAAACATTAGATGGTGGAGTTTTTTCGTAGGCGAATTTAGGACGTGGCGCATAATAGCCAACTTTTAAACAGCTTCTAAATTGTCAGTTCGAGTAGGTCACCATAGGAGGGTTGGGAGGAATATAATCCTCTCGTTCATTCCCCTTAAAACAGTTCTTTTATATCCATAGAGAAAAATTCCTCTGCCCCGATACCGCCGTCACCGATAATGAACGATGTTTGCGGTTTGAAAAGTTCTCTAAACTTTTCAAGTCCCTCAGTCCGCTTTTCGGCATTGCTCTTGACCTCGATGGCTACCACCGAACCCTTCTTGCGGATAATGAAATCCACTTCGTCATTGCGCTCACGCCAATAGAAGACCTCGAAACGATGCACGAACGCCTGACTTACCAGATAAGCACCAATACCCGATTCAAAGATATGTCCCCACGCCTTGCGGTCGGTAATAGCTTGCTCGAACGTGAGCGGACTGTATACCATTTTCAGGGCGTTGTTGTAAACCTGCAATTTTGGTATGCTCGCTTTCCGCCGTGCCGTGTCTATGCTGAACTTCTGAAGTCCGCCGAGCAGACCGCTGTCATTCAGCAGATTGATGTATCCTGCCAAGGTCGCTGTATTGCCTGCGTCCTGCAATGCACCGAGCATCTTGTTCAACGACAGAAGATTTCCCGAATACGCTGCACCCAGTTCGAATGTCTGACGCAACAAAGCCGGTTTGCTGATGGGTGTATCCATTAATATATCCCTGTTTATGGTTGCCTCAATAATCGATGACTGGATATATTGTTGGAAACGGTCGGTTTCGTCAATTAAAGATGCCGCGCCGGGATAACCGCCATAGAACAGGTATTGGTCAAACGAGAATCCGAAGCAGTCTCTCATTTCCTGATAGCTCCAATGGCTCATGCGTATTTCCTCGAACCGTCCGGCAAGCGATTCTGACAGTCCTTTTTCCAACAGGACACGGCTACTTCCTAAAAGCAGGACTTTGATGTCCCTGTCGTGGAATGTGTCGTCGTCCCACTCTTTTTTTACCACTTCGCTCCAGTTGGATATTTTCTGTATCTCATCGATGACGAGGATAACACTGTCCCATCTGTTGCTTTCTTTTAGGCTACGGACTGCCGCCCAGCAGTTCGAGATCCATGCGCTGTTCGTTGCCGGAACATTGTCGGCAGAATAGAATTGGTATGGTGCGTCCAAATCTTTTAGCACTTGCTTCACAACGGTGGATTTACCTATCTGTCGTGCCCCCATTACTACCTGAATGAACTTTCTTTGCTCTTTCAGCCTGTTTATAATCGTTTGATATTCCGCTCTTTTATACATATTGTTACATTTTACGCAGTACGCTGATGATTTTTACGCAATGCAAATATAATAAATTTATCCGAGACGGGGCAATGTATTTTCGGTTCTATTCATAAGCTGTCACTTTTATATGCGTATCTCTCTCCGGCAGGTATGCTTTCTCTTTTTGTAGGCGAATTTAGGACGCAGCGCATAATAGCCAAACCGCATTTCTTTCCAATGCCGATGTTTTCAACAACCTGTGTGGAAAGAAATTTTTAGGTACAGATTATCATGTATGGAAATTTTTAAACAGTTTCTTAAATTGTCAGTTCGAGTAGGTCTCCGTAGGATGGTTGGGAGGAGAAGAGCCGCTCAAGAGGTACGATGTTGAGGTAGAGGAGCGCATTCATCATTATTCCGGCATGTGTGAACACGAGGATGTTCTCTTTGCCGGATTCTTTCATCTCTTTGATGAAGGAGGCTACGCGCAGGTGTTGGTCGTGGAAGGATTCACCGCCGGGAGGGGTGACATTCAGCCAGTCATCGAACCATTCCTGAAGCCGGGGATCTTTTATGTCGTCATATCGTTGCATCTCCCATTCTCCGAAATTCATTTCGAGTAATCTATCATCCGGTATTGCTTCCGGATAGCCGCAGGCTTCTGCAAGCAAACGGCAACGGCTTAACGGACTCCGGTAAACTGCGTCAAACACTATCCCGTTTTCCATTATAGTCCCTTCTATATTTTTTCTAACCCTTGACGCTTCTTCGGGGAATGAAGATCTCACGGGGACATCGCTCCTGCCGTAGCAGATTCCAGGTTCAACATCTACGGCAGTGTGGCGTACAAATGTAATTCTTGCCATTTTATAGTGTTTTAGATATTATCACCGCTGAAAAATAGAAGGAGATTTCGCAGAGTAGGGCGGTGGCTCCGCAGCAATCGCCTGTGTAGCCACCGATCTTATGTCGGAGGTAGAGGATCATCAATGCCGCTACAATCATAGGCAGAATAAGAGATAGCCAGTATTGTGCCGGAATCAGTACGGAAGGGAGTATCCCGGAGATCATGCAGATTATGAATGCTGTAATAGACATCCGGTCATACACGAGTTTGTTTTTTGCTTCTTCCTGTTTCCTGGCATATGGGAGAGTATTGATCAGGAATGAACCACAGAATTTGCTCCAAGGATCTGCCGCGAAAACTATCATAGGAGCAATATCGGGAGGCAGTGATGCCAAACACGACATAAGCAACAAGAAATATATGATAAGTCCGATTACTCCGTAAGATCCTATCCTGGAATCTTTCATGATTTCAAGGATGCGTTCTCGGTTTGTGCCTCCCCCGGTTCCATCTATAAAATCTGCAAGTCCGTCTTCATGCAGGGCTCCTGTAAGCAGCAGGCGCATTGTGAACGCAATTATAACAGCGACGTAAGGGGGGAGCACATGAAGTGCTCCCAAAAGGGTCAAAGCAGTCACGCCTCCAGTCAGCCATCCTGCGACTGGCCACAAGTCTACTACACGTTTATATTTTTCTGCCGGAATGTCGGCAATTCTCCATGCCGGTATTCTGGTGAAGAAACCTATGGCAGCAAGAAATTTTTTCATTAAACGGGTTCCGGTGAAATAAGTAAATGATTAATTGTTTAAACAGCTTCTAAATCAGAAATACTTGGTGACGCCAACAGATTGGAAATTATCCATTTCGTTAATCATGCGCACTGCGGAGTCAATGATTGGGTATGCACACACGGCTCCGCTCCCTTCGCCGAGACGCAGGTCGAGATGAAGTATCGGATCCGCGTCAAGTGCCTGCAACATTAGTTTATGTCCCGATTCATCTCCTTGATGTCCGAAGATTGCGTAATCGAGCACTTGGGGATTCAGTTTTGATGCAGCGAGAATACAGGCGGTCATTATGAATCCGTCTATAATTATTATCATTCCCAATTCGGCGGCACGAAGCATTCCTCCCACTGCCATTACCATCTCGTAACCTCCGAACCATGCAATATAACTTTCCGCCGATCTGTCACCGTCATAGTTTTCCCAGGCGCGTGTCAAAACGTCCAGCTTATGGTTGATACCGGGTTTGTCAAGTCCGGCGCCGGCACCGATGCAGTCTGCTAAAGGTATTCCGGTAAACGCATGCATCCACATGGATGATGAAGAGGTGTTGCCACTTCCCATCTCTCCGAAACTTACAACATTGCAACCGTCTGCATAAACCATGTCTACGACTCCGGCACCGCGTTCTATGGCAAGGTCGCGCTCTTCATCTGTCATTGCCGCTTCATGCAGGAAATTACGGGTGGATTTACGTATCTTACAATCAATTATTCCTTTACCTTCGGGAATATCATAGTCAACGCCGGCATCTACGAGCACAAGTTTGAAACCATGCTGATCACAAAGGAAATTAATTCCCGCTCCCCCATGGGAGAAATGCGAAAGCTGTTGCCATGTCACTTCTTTGGGAGAGACTGTCACTCCTTCTTCGATGATGCCGTGATCGGCTGCGAACAGGATATTGTGCGGCTTGGAAAGTTTGGGGCTTAAGGTTTGCTGGATAAGTCCTATTCTTGCGGCAAGCGTTTCGAGTTTGCCAAGCGAGCCTTTGGGCTTGGTGAGGAAATCAATTTTAGTGAGGAGCTCTTTTTGGATTTCGAGGGAAGGGGATTTGATTGAGAAGGTTTTCATGAGTTTGTGTTTATGGGGTGTAATTTTATGGGGGGTAATGGGGTGTAATGGGGTATTATGGGGTGGGGTGAGGAGAAGTTGGGTGGGGTGAGGGGTGAGGGGATGGAGATGGGAGGGGTATGTTATTTGATTTTTATCGGTATGCCCGCTACCGTCAGGTAGACTTCATCGGATTTGGAGGCGATGAATTGATTGAACCATCCTTGGATGTCAGTGAATTTGCGCGTCAATGCGTTGGGCGCTACTCCTCCAGATCCGATCTCGTTGGAAACAAAAATATAGACAGCTTCATTGCTTGTGAATCTGTCAAATTCATCCTTGAGTATTTTTAGGGTGCTTTCAGCATCTTCACCATTGTTGAAAAATACATTGGTGACCCACATTGTGACACAATCTATCAATACCGTTTTGCCGGAGAGGTTATGGTCGCTTAATCTGATTTCTTCTTCGATCGTGCTCCAATTGGGTCCGCGCCTCTCTTGATGTATACTTACACGCTTACGGAATTCATCGTCCATGACACGAGCCGTGGCGAGGTAGATAGGTGTGTCGGAATGAGATCGGAAGAGCACACGTCTGAACTCCAGTCACGCGATAGTATCTC
>CASBHZ010000118.1 GCA_949123685.1 uncultured Bacteroidales bacterium
GGGGCTCAAGACCGCCCGCTATTTCTACGCCAAGTCCTACGATGAGTTGTGCAGCGCCGCGGCCCGAATCGGATTCCCGTGCGTGGTCAAGCCGCTTATGTCCTCGTCGGGCAAAGGGCAGTCGGTGGTCAAAGGGCCCGAGGAGTTGGAGCACGCGTGGAACTACGGGTGCGAGGGTTCGCGCGGGGACATCCGCGAGCTGATCGTCGAGGAATTCATCGCGTTCGACAGCGAAATCACGCTGCTGACCGTCACGCAGAAGAACGGCCCTACGCTTTTCTGCCCGCCTATCGGCCACGTGCAGAAAGGCGGCGACTATCGCGAGAGTTTCCAGGCGCCGCAGATTGCTCCCGAGCATCTCGCCGAGGCGCAGCGCATGGCTGCCGCCGTCACCGAAGCGCTGACGGGCGCCGGCATCTGGGGCGTGGAATTCTTCCTCAGCCACGAAAACGGCGTCTATTTCTCCGAGTTGTCGCCCCGGCCGCACGATACGGGCATGGTGACGCTGGCCGGAACGCAGAATCTCAACGAATTCGAGCTGCACCTGCGCGCTGTGCCCATACCATTTCCAAATCTCTGTTTTTTTGAGATTTGGAAGCATGACGCATTACACCAACCTATAAATCACATCTAAGACAGATACATCACACTTCCAAATCTACTTTTTTTACACCACTTTTGGAAACGTGATGGCAGATTTGGATAGCGGCAATCGTGATTATCCATCTCTTTATAGACTGTATATGAGGTGCACGAGAGTGCCAAATCGCATGTTTTTTACACACATTTGGCACCGTAGTGGATAATAGGAGTAAGATTGGTTTGGTTCGGGCTATATATACGCCCGATGAACTAAACCAACCATATATGGGCTGATGAAAATAAAATCATAATCAGATCTCTAACATAATTACATGTTGCAATTGACAATGAGTATAACTAACTATTTTGCAAAGCTATCCATTATAATTCTTTTATAATTCTGTCGCAAATATTGCTTAAATTTGCGACAAAACCAGACTTAAGAGACTCTACAATGTTCGTTATTTACTTACATCAGACGGCCAAATCTCATAATTCTATACCACATTTGGCATATTGATGTAAGTAGGCTGGGTATTTTTTTCCGTTTTGCTTTTTCATCAGGTTATTGTTAATTCATAGTCAATCCTTCCATATCTCACGGATTTTTCGTAAATTTGCAGTCTGAAACCCAACAAATCAGTATGATAGCTAAAGAAGATGTGTTGGACTTGTTGAAGTCCACAGAATCATATCGAGTGGAACGCACGACGAGTACAGGCAACATGGACAAGTTCTGTGAGGCCATTTGTGCGTTTGCCAATGATATGCCTGCTTCCAGAAAAAATGGCTATCTGATTATTGGAGCGAAAGATGACGGATCTATCGCGGGAATGAAGGTGGATGATGCTCTGCTGAAAAAGATTGCCGGAATACGTTCTGACGGCAATATACTTCCTTTGCCGACAATGTCCGTTGAACGGTTCTCTTATCCCGAAGGTGATTTGTTGGTTGCTGAGGTTCATCCATCTGACTTACCACCTGTTCGCTATCGAGGCAGAGTATTTATCCGAATCGGTCCGAGACGCGACATCGCTACCGAAGCTGAGGAAAGAATACTTGCTGAACGTCGTTGCTCATTCATGGCGACCTTTGATGCTACACCTTGTCTCAGTGCCAAACTGGAAGATTTAGATCTCGCATACATCAAGATCAACTATCTCCCGATGGCATTTGATGAGGAGACTCTTGCGAACGACAAGCGCGACATAAAGGAACAACTTGCCTCTATCCATTTATATGATCGAGACAATGACTGTCCTACATACGCCGGAATAATTCTTTTCGGTAAAAATCCCAAGTATTTTCTTCTGGGTAATTATGTGCAATTCGTGCGTTTTGCAGGAAAAGACAAAGGTGGAGACATTCTCAATGAACGTCAGTTTGCAGGCCCTCTATATAAGATGTTGCCGTCGCTGGAATCCTTTGTTCGTGACGGCATAATAACCCAGCGACCTATACCGGAAACTCTGTTCCGGGAAAGGACTGTCTGGAATTATCCGGAAGGAGCAATCCGCGAATTGCTGATGAACGCCTGTATGCATAGGGACTATCAAGCCAATATGCCAATTCGGTTGTATCAGTTTGATGACTATATCGAAGTTATGAATGCCGGAGGTCTTTATGGCGAAGCTCGTCCGGAGAACTTTCCATCGGTCAATGACTATCGTAATCCTCTTGTGGCAGAAGCCATGAGAGTGATGAAGTATGTCAACAAATTCAACCGAGGAGTTACCCGTGTGCAAGAGATGTTGAAAGATAACGGCAATCCTCCCGCCGAATTTGATGTGAATACCATGACGGCATTTCGAGTCAATATCCATGCCACAAACGAGTCTGATTTTTCGAAGGGCACAAGTCAAACAGCCAAAACAATTGAGGAAAAAATCATTGAGTTCTGTAATGAGCCACGTTCATTAGCAGAAATAATGGCTTATTTAGGATATAAAGACAGAGGAAAATTCAAAAGTTCATATATAAACCCCCTGCTTAATAATGTCTTGGCAATGACTAATCCAGATAAACCTAATAGTCGGAATCAAAAATATTATTTGAAGGATACAGAAATTTAACTTGTTGCCTGACTTATGTCTTAGGCGACAAGTTAGGCAACAAGTTAATATCTTATACAGGATGTATTTTCATTAGTTCATAGGTGGTTCGCTCATTCCCATTGTGGTAAATCGTCGTAAACTTCATCATTTATATTTGATTTTTGTTGACGTCTGGGCACAGTTGAGGCCGTCATCTTCTCGGTATCATAAATTCTTGTGGCATTGGCAGGGTTTCAGAAGGACACACGTCATGCTGCACCGCTCCAAAATCTATGTTTTTCGGTGAGTTACGGGTGTCGCAAAATTCAGCCTGCAATGGCCTGATGATAGCACTTCCGGAGTGCCTCTCTTTCTTCTTCTGCCGTTGTGCCACGTATTCAATCCGTTGACCATCGCTTCCTTAGGGCGAGTTGTTGCCGGATTAAGCCGTTGCGGAGCGTTCCGCATTCAACAGCAGGCTCTTCATAGTGATTCCGGATCCTGAGTCCGGCCTTCTTATAAGGGTACCTCTTTATAATTGTTATCGTGTCTATATCGGGCATGGCATCCGTCGGGGGCATCGTTCCTGTTCCGGTCTATAAAGCTGAACTTGTCGCTTCGGGCTTGCGCTGCCGTCAATCGTTACATAAAGATAACAAAAATTTTCGAGATTACCAAATCGGCACAATCTCCCGTCAGCGGCTGACATTGTCGGCTATCGTGTGTGTATGGCGTATGTGTGTGTCGATAGTGTCCACAAGTGTCACACCTGAATATGAGCACCGGTGTCGGTGTAAGGCTCGGGCAAGTACCCGCACACCGATTTGTTCGCAATGCTTGCGCATCCGGCTGCGAAATTCAGGCACACACCTCCGGGTGTTGTGCATCGGGTCCGACCCTTCGGGGTCGGCTCATAGAGGGGCAGCCCACTCTTGGACTGCGGGTTATGTCTGCGGCGGATATGATCGTAACCGTCATGGCAGAGCATTCTGACGCTCCGCTATGGTCGCGAAATTTGCCACCGCAACTTTCCTAACAAAGCTTTGTTCAAAAAAGTTCACGATTCAGCGAAAAATATCATCCGTAGCCAAAAGTAGTGCATGAGCGAGCATTACGCCCCGCTCGCTTCGGACTTCTTTTCGGAGGCAAAGATAAAGTGTAATTTTCAATCCCACCAAATATTTTCCGCCGGATATAGCTCAAGGTTGTACATGTATCTCGGGATATACAACAGGTATAGCGATGATTGCCTCTCAATCGCCGGCAAAGATAACACCGTCTCACCAGACATTCCAAATTATTCCGGACATTGTTCCGTTCCCATTATTCCGTTTTGGGTGTTTTCTTTTCCCTTCTGAGTACCCTTTGTATCCTAAAATATGTTTATAATCCGCCAAATCTATGTCTTTTGACCCACTTTTGGCGGATTATAACGAGGTTTTACAATTCTTTTGCCCTTTCCTTTGCCCTTAGCTCATCATTTCAAAGCTGATTCAATTTGCATTTGCTCTTCAATATATTCAAGCATGGCATCGTCGGCATTTAGAACTCTTGCCATTGAGACAGGAGAAATGACATTTGTTCCATTAGTGCGACGGTTTGCTTCTTCCCAAGCTTCATCATGAGACTTTCTCATGAGCTGTCCGAAGGTCAATGATTTATTTTCCTCAATTGACTGTTCCAATGCCTCAATCTCTGACTTGGCGAGATACTTCAAATCTGCCTCGCGTTTAGGAAGAAGGACATCAGGAGCATCCTCTCCAGCATACTGGATAACCTCGGACAATTCTTCCGAAAGAATCATCTGCGGGTGATTTAGTTCCTTTACCGCATCATACAGGTGAGTGGGAACCGGACCATATTTTAATGCGCAAAACTCATCAGGTACAAAGCCGCTGCCCCATTTCGCCAGATGCTTCATCTCCGCGAAATAGAGAATCTTGAAAGCATGGTAGAAATCAACACCACCAGTCTTGTCAATAATAAACAGAACTAACTCTGAGAGTTTCTTACGGTCGTGACTCGTCATTTATTATGTCACTTGTTCATCCACAAAGCGGCAAATTCATCCGCTTCCTTTTCTTTTTCCGGATCTTTGTCTCCGTAATTGACATTCTCCATAAAGATGTCTTTCTTGCCATGCAGCAAGATATGGCCTATCTCATGGAAGAGTGTATTCCAGAAATCATCTTCATTTTCAAACTTCTTGGCAAGTTGTATACAAGGAACTCCATAGATGTATCTTGCACATCCTTTTACGGGTGCGGATGAAAGCGTTTCAGTGAAAATCATCTTGACTCCGGCGTTGCCAAGTAGAGAAGCCAATACCTCTTGATGGTTAGAAACTTCGGATTTTCGGATTTCAACAACATCATTAAGAATGCTTCGGAGAAGTTTGGCTGTATATTTTGCCTCAATGGATATTTCTCCAGCCTGTATTTCGCCCTGTCGCAGCCAAGCGGAAAGAGCGTATGGATCACAAGCTTCGGCAAGAGTGATACTGAACGCTACGCGAAGTCGCTGATTGAGATAGAAATCTTCCCATCCCTTGGGCGAGCTTACAGCAAAGAATGTACACAAGGTGTCGACAATATTCTTCTCGTCACCATGAGCGTCATTTATACCCGAAAACCAGCCGAGACTTGAGATTTCAGCGTATGGGAACTTCTTAGCCCAACGCAGTCCATCTTTAAGAGTTTTTTCTCTTTTCTTGCGGGCAATGAATTCATCATAGCTCTTTTGATGGCGGAGCCACATGTGTGCCGGTATTTTGGTCACCATCTCAAATGCGACTGCCATATCAGGTGTTATAGAACTTTTGCCTTTTAAGACTGCAATAATAGTCTTTTCGGGTTTGGAAACCCTCGTGGCAAATTCCTTCACTCCCATTCCCATCTCTTGCAGTTTTTCATCAAGAGTCTCGCCGGGATGATAAACGACCGGCAACTTTGCAGGGTCGAAAAACGGTCTTGTCTGTGCCATATCTTTATTTGCCATGATAGTTTGTAATCTCAATAACTTCGACGCCTTTGATTTCCAGCCAGACATATCTACCCGAGGCGTCGGTAGGTATAGGGTCTTCGTGTGGCTCGAATATCAGACGGTAGGGTTGGTCAAGGTCGCATGACCACTGACCTTTCCTGTCTGCCTTCAATTCATGAAAATTACCGGGTAGATTTCTCACATCTTCAAGAGTCGTGGCGTCAATCAAAGCTCCTAATCTCGTAAGGAATAGCTTTGTTCTTAACGGTCCGAGTTCTCTTGTCAGCTTGGAAGGGTTGTCCAGCAATTTTTCGAGCTTTTTATTTTGAAACGAAATATTCACTCTCTTTGTTTAATTGGTTCACACATGCTGTAAGTCATTTCATGTGCAAAATTATAAAATTATTTTTGATTACACAAACTGTAAGTGTTTTTATTTACCACATATCACTCTCTTTCTTGGACATGGCGGCGATTTCGTCGGCTATCTCCTCGGAGGATAGCTTGATGTAGTCCATGAAGGTCTTTTGCGTCTTGTGGCCGCTGACGTGCATCATCTGGAGAA
>CASBHZ010000119.1 GCA_949123685.1 uncultured Bacteroidales bacterium
CGTGACTGGAGTTCAGACGTGTGCTCTTCCGATCTCAACTCTGTTACTCTTTCAGCATCGCAAGATGCCTCTGTGCCTTTAAAATAAGACATCAATCATTTCACATTAATCCAAAACTCTGTCTCTCTGTGCCTCTGTGTTTAAGATGTTGTATAAAAGGTTGTTATATTTAATTATGTGGTAATATATGAGGGTGTCAAGTCGTAGCTGCTATTCACTGCCAATTTTAAGGCGTGTCGAATCATACTTCTTACCTTATACTTTTTACCTTATCAAACCAGGTTTGATAAATGGTGATTTATCGGATGGAATTGGGAACATCAAACTGAACACCCTACTTACTTATATGATAATTGACGATCTCGATGACTTTTACTTTTGCTGCGTAAAATGGTTGCGCATCGTTGATATAACTTTGCAGTGTATACCATAAAGCAACACGATATGAAGACAAATGATAATTCGCGTATGGGATCGAACCGCATGTCGGCTGAAAGCTGGTGCGTGGTGGCGAAGCCATCGATACCCGTCGCAATAGAAGGTTATGACGTGAAGATATTCACGGATAATATCGAGGAATCAGCATTGGAGCAGATAAAGGAGCTGCTATCGATAGATGTATTCTCCGATAAGAAGATACGAATTATGCCCGACGTTCATGCCGGTGCAGGGTGCGTAATTGGCTTCACCGGCGATCTCGGAGACAAGGTTATTCCCAATATCGTGGGCGTTGACATCGGGTGTGGCATGCGGGTGCTGAAACTCGGCAAACTCTTGGATATAGATTACCATGCCTTTCATAAGCATATTCGTGGCAATGTGCCCTCGGGAATGATTGTCCGCGAAGACCGTTTTGGATTCAAGCCCCTTGTCGGTGAGGAAATGGAAATCTATCGCGAGGCGAAAAAGTTTGTCACGGAACTCTACTGTTATCGTGAACTCAAGGATTCCGGACGCATCAACAAGGCAATAGGCTCTCTTGGTGGCGGCAATCACTTCATTGAGCTTGATAAAGACGATGAAGGAAACGTTTATCTTGTCATCCATACCGGCTCACGTAATCTCGGCAAGCAGGTAGCCGAAATTTATCAGGCAAAGGCCGTGAAACATCTGACTGATGGTGCCGATGAGTTTGAGGACTTCATTAAACGCACCATTGAGGAATACAAGGCTGCTGGTCGTCGCTCCGAGTTGCAGTCTGTCATCAAAAAGATGCACAGGGAGCACCAAGAGGCAGAGCCATCACTCCCCTCTCCGCTTTGCTATGTAGAGGGAAAAGCACGCGAGCAGTATCTCCACGACATGCGCCTTTGTCAACGTTGGGCGGTGCTCAACCGCAAGCTAATATCAATACTGCTCATGCGGTTCTTTCCGGAGGTGCCGGTTTTGGAGGAGTTTGAATCCGTCCACAACTACATCAGCGATGACAACATCATCCGCAAAGGGTCTATCTCCGCTGCCATTGGGGAGCGTTGTATTATTCCTTTGAATATGCGGGACGGTTCATTGCTATGCATGGGTAAAGGCAATCCAGATTGGAACTGTTCAGCACCACACGGAGCAGGACGAGTGTTGAGCCGCACACAGGCATATGAGAAAATCACTATGGAAGACTTCGAGGCATCTATGCAGGGCATCTACTCGGAGTCGGTCAACGACTTCACCAGAGATGAATCACCGATGGTATATAAACCCGCTTCGGAGATAATCGCTAACATAGGTGACACAGTCACTATCGACACAATTATACGTCCAATCTTTAACTTCAAGGCATCATAATGAAAACGTTACACTCTCCGGAAGGAGTTTCTTTAACCTTAATACGTGATTATTATCATCCTGTATCGCAGAATGATACAGGAAATGATTAAATTTGCGTTGTCATACTTAAAAGCTCAATGCGATATGAACCAACTGCAAAAATACACTTGGCTGATCGACACAATACGCCGTGCCGGAAAAATCTCACATAAGGATTTGTCTGATAAATGGGAACGAAACAAAGATTTGAGCGACAGTAAGCCGCTCCATCGTGCCACGTTCAACCGCTGGCGCGACGCTATCTTTGAACAGTTCAGCATCATTATCGACTGTCATAAGGTGGGCGGCTATCTTTATTATATAGCCAACCCCGAAGACATAGATGAGGATAAGCTGAAGAAATGGATGCTCGATTCCTTTGCTGTGGGCAATCTTATCGGGAAGAACCTTTCTCTGAAGGGTCGTATCTTAGTTGATGAGATACCATCGGGACGCGATCACTTGACAACTATACTCGAAGCTATGAAAGAGAATAGGATTGTCAATATCACCTATCGTCCTTTCAAGAGATCGCAAGGATATACCTTCCCGATTGAACCGTATTGCGTGAAACTGTTTGAAAACCGATGGTATGTGCTTGCTCGCAATAATCGAGATGAGGTCAAGGTTTATGGTCTTGACCGTCTGGAGGATGTCGAGACTACAGATGGCACATATAAGCTTCCGAAGAACTTTGATCCCGACAGTTATTTCGCCACAGCTTACGGAGTAGTCATCGGATATGATGTAAAACCGGAGCGCATAGTGATACGAGCTAATGAGAATCACAAACATTACCTGAAATCACTTCCACTCCACTTCAGTCAACGCATGATTGAGGACTGTGATGAGTATGCAGATTTTGAGTTGTATCTTTCTCCGACTTACGACTTTGTCATGAAGCTGCTACAGTATGGCCCAATGATAGAGGTAATAAGTCCGGCATCATTGCGCAAGACAATGAAGGGATGGATTTCAGACATGAGTGAACTCTATAAAAACGACTGACCGTTTGATATGACCTCACCATAGTTTGGATTCGAAATGATTGTTATCGTGGATATCTGATGAGGAAAGGAAGCGTGTTTTCGACCTATATTGATTTTGTGGCATCTGTCACTAAAATGATGTCCCCAACAGTTTCTAAAGCTAATAGTATGACAGTAAAAGAATTATTTCTCTCCGTAGGATTCGATAATGTCCTCGAAGCATTGCGGAATACACATCGCAATGATCGGTCGATAGAAAGTGTTGTCGCTTATAAAGAAGCGTTCGATATTATCTGTCTGACGAAATTTGAAGGCGATGGTGGCGAAGTGTCATTTGACGTGACTCCCAGTGAGAAATGGTCAGAGCCGCGTGCGTTACCTTTAATTGCCAACAATGTTGAAGGGGATTACTGGAAAAACACCGTTGGCAAGACCGTAGTAAAGCCCGATGATAATCCTTTTACAGATGCCGAACTCGCCGGAGCAATCCTTTGGGGTATGACTTTCTACGGCTTTACCAGACATGCAGGATGGTCTCCGCGTGAAGAACGTTTCACCTCATTTGGTGAAAGGGCTGCCCGCCTTGAACGCAGATTGTATCTGCCCTATATCCGGGATAAACGTGAAAAACGTAAATTGAAGAGCAAGGAGGCAATGCCTTACGGAATCGCATTCTCTATGGAGGTGTGGAATCAGATTCATCATGGAGAAAAGCATCAGAATCGTTCAAAGCGCAAGAGGTTTTATCGTCTCAAAAAGCGCATTGTCGAACTTAGGCATCTCGATAAGCGGCAGCATTTGATTGATACAATTCACCAGAAATGTGGTTTTTATGACCCTCAGCTTGAATGTCGGATAATGACAGCCGGAAGCGTCTATGAGACATGGCGTGACTCACATGTTAACGAATTAGCTTCTCGAACAAACTATCTTGAAGATTTGCTGACAAATTATTTCCCTACGTTCCGCGATATATGCGTAGGCGCAGAGGAATTGCTGATAGTCGCTTATACATCGGAGACGTCACCCTTAACCAACGAAGAGGAACGACACCTACGGTCTATAATACAATTATTTGAGCCAAAAATATCAGTTACATTTATCAAAGGAGTTGACAATGAAGCAAAAGCCGACATTGCTCTCCAGTTTATAGTCATATTAAGTAAACCAATCAATGATGAAGACGATGACTGATTCAGAGTTAGAGTTATTTTGTGCCAGACATTCTTAGCTTCATTTCATAGGACATGGCAAAAAAGGTAAAGTCAAGATCACTTTTCCCATCGACACCGAGGGAGCATATCCGTCAACTGATAGCTTGGATGTCACAAGACGTATATGAAAAAGAGCAAATAATAGCTGTGGCTCTACTGTGCGCTGTAGCGAGAGAGAATATATTTCTTCTGGGACCTCCCGGAACGGCAAAATCAATGGTCGCAAGCCGATTGAAAAAGGTGTTTAAGGATGGCAAATCCTTTGACTATCTGATGTCCCGATTCAGCACCCCCGATGAGATTTTCGGTCCTATATCCATCTCACGTCTGAAAAATGATGACAGATACGAAAGGCTTACGACCGGTTATCTGCCGGAGGCAGATGTGATTTTCCTTGATGAAATATGGAAGGCAGGGCCCTCTATCCAGAACACTTTACTTACTGTAATCAACGAGCATATTTTCCATAATGGCGGTAAGATTATGCCCACACCGATGAAAGTGCTGATTGCAGCCAGTAACGAACTCCCGGCGAAAGATGAAGGATTGGAGGCTCTTTGGGATCGCTTTCTTGTTCGCATGGTATCAAACTGTATAGAAAGTGATGCTTCATTTTTCAAGATGATAAAAGCATCGGGGTCCGGGCTAAAGGATTTACCGGATTCACTTTATATTACTGATGGCATATATTCCGAGTGGCAAAAAGAGTCTTGCGCTGTCGAACTTCCTGATTCCGTTATCAGCGCTATAAAAGCTTTACGCAAAAGTCTTTCGGTATTGGAAAAGGAAGATGGGAATCAGCTCCGCTATTATGTCTCGGACCGGCGCTGGCGCAAAGCATATAGGCTCATGCAAACTTCGGCGTATCTTAATGGCAGACAGGAGATAAATCTTTCAGACTATCTACTTCTCACTCATTGTTTCTGGAATGATGAAGAGTGCATACCCAATGTGCTCAATGCCATCACATCGAGTATTTCCGACACCGTAGTAAAAAGTATGAACAAGATTGACAAGTCGTTGCGACAGATGATGATTCCTGATAAGCAGAAGCCACAGCAGAGTGTTCCTGGGCGTCTCAGTTCAGATTCTACTGATTTTGCCGAATATGACTATTTTTATTATCTCGTTGAAAACTATCCTGACGGAGATACTTTCTTCTCAAAATGGGATTATGCGTCACTTACAAATCAGCCACGTGATGGTGTGAGATATTATGACACCAAACGAAAGAAAATTATCATTCACTCCCTAATTGCAGGACGTCCATTTGATACAACATCTCAGAATGCATCTAATCTTATAAAAGTCAAGATACAGAAATGTCAGAATGGCGCAATAATCGATGGCACTCCATATGCTTTCCGTAAAAAAAGGACAAATCAGCTTAATACTTCAGAAGTATTGCAGACAACCCCACTCTACCAACGCATTTCCGAAATTCAAAATATGTTCAAAATATGTGTGTCAGAATGGGAAGAGATTGTTACCAATAATTTCTCAAATTGCGACAATATTTTCCTTTCGTCTGCCGACCTTGCCTTGGTTAATAGAATGATTAAGGAAGTAAGTGAACTGATCAAGGTAACCGAAGTAAAGCTCAACAATGTTGTAATGATGATGAAATGATAGACTATACCAATATTGATGCCAAGCTTGAAGAATATAGTGAGGCTTTTGATTTATACATTGAGTGTGGCGAGATGCCTCATTCAATGCCTGAAGATGATTGTCTCGCCGGATACATGCGGGATGTCATTGACAGTAATCCCCAGATTGACAGTTCTGACCCTACATGGGTTGAAGTCCTCAAAGAGGATTTGATTTCATTCTTCACAGCGTTGCTGGAACAGTTCCGTGCAATGCAACTTGAAGCGATGAAAGAACTGGCAATGATTGCTCAATTCCGGGAAGTCCCTATCGAACAAAAGCGGATGATGTGGAAGCAAGTATGCGATACTATTGAAGCCGGATATTCCAAATATGAGATTAATCTCGCCGGTTATACAGCTCAGTTCAAAACCGATGAGATCGGAAGAGCACACGTCTGAACTCCAGTCACGCGATAGTATCT
>CASBHZ010000120.1 GCA_949123685.1 uncultured Bacteroidales bacterium
GGTGGCCCATTTTTTAATGAGTGCCCTGGCCTACTTTTCAGTGAGTAATTACAATACATGATACAAATAAGACACAAAATCAGCTTTTGTGTCTTATTTGTTAGATGATTTGCAGTTGTAAGGATACGCTTATTTGTTCATTTGCTGCTTTATGTACGCAACCATTTCGACAGGATTGCGACAGCCAAGAACATATTGTTTGTTATCTTTCATTTTTAAGAGTAAGCAGCAGCTCCGGCTACCGTAGTATCCAAAATAGGTTCCGATCATAATGTCGCTGAAATAACCCCAATATCCGAAAAATCCTCCACTACCACACAACCTAAGTCCTCCTGCGGAGGGATAACAAGTATCAACTGCCTGGATTGAATTATAGTTAAATACTTTGGGAGAAGAAAGCAGACGATGAAGCGTAACATTTGACTCGTTTGCTTGTATGGATTTCGGGCAATAGTATAGCCCGGCGATTGTTGCCCCTCCCGTGAGGATGCAGAAAATAGTTAGCTTCTCCGAATTCCCAATTAGAGAGAATATCCCCACCACGCAGAGTATAAGCACTACTGCGGTTACAATCAGGGAATACGCGCTGAATTTGACTTTTTGTTTCATATCGGTATCGTTTAATCGGTTTCTTCAAGAATAAAAATGCTCTCGACCGGCTTGCCAAAATATCGGCTTATTTTAAGGGCTAATGGAGTTGATGGAAGAAAGCGATTTTTCTCAATAGCCACAATAGTCTGACGGCTTACTCCGACAGCTTCGGCAAGCTGTTGTTGGGTAATATCTAACTCGGCGCGCTCCACCTTAATCCTGTTCTTCATCGTACATCTTATTATAACGGTGCATTTCCAATCTGAAGTTGCATACGAAAATTATTGGGAAAAGCACCAGATTAAAAACAGTAAACAGCAGAAAGTTTGCACCATTTATCAAAATGGTACAGCAAACGAGCAATATTACATATGCATAAATAGAGTTAAGCAGAGAAGCGAGGCGAATTGACTTTGTCATTTCGTCCTCTATCCGTTCTTTGGAACAGACGATAAACAATGCACCGAGGGCTATGCCTATAATTGAAGAGTCAATTGCGATGGTTTCAGAAATACCTGTTCCAAATACGGGCAATTTGTAATAGATAATTAGGCCTGTAATCAGCGACAGGACAAACATAATCCAACCTATCAGTTGGAAGATGTGAGGGAAAAGGAAATTTTTCATAAGCATTGGTATTGGTGAGTTCTGTTATTGAGCGCAAAGGTAAATAATATTTTTCATATAGACAAATAAACTTTACATTTTGTTTGGTTTATTTGATAATATTTCTCCAACTTATAGGTTTAGAAAGATAGGAAGTATAAGTGCTATTAATTATTATCGTCTAAATCCCCGACTCTGAGTCCGGTTCACTTCCTTTAGGACCGGTCGGAGACTATCTGATATAATGATTTATAAAGGGTGTTAGATAATACGGAATCCTACTGCATGAAATTGTCCTTGAAAATTGTCACGGGTAACAAGTAGATTTCAGAGTCCATTCCTACTATAATAGAAACTTCTGACGGACTTCCACAATAAGAGCCATTGAAATCAGCAACGAACTCATTTTGAAAGGCGAAGTTCATGGTAGATTCTTCCCCCTCGGAGTTAAGGGTTGTGAATTTGAAATATCCTTTGCATATAAGGCCGATATACTTGCATACTAAGCCCTGCTGTGCAAACCGTTCCTCCATCTCTTACCTGCACAACCGTCCATGCTCCACGAAATATGTTCGCAGAGCATCAAGGTCAAGATTCTTCAGATATGAGTTAAGCTGTTCCATTTCAGGGTGCAAAGTTACTAAAAATTTCTAAATTATGGAAATTAGAATGTCTGTATGTCAGAAGGTTATGAGATTGAAACCATAGAAATCAACGGATTAGAATTGTCTGGGTTTTACTCCGTGAAATCTTCACCGAGCAAAATTCAGAAGATTTTGTTTATCGTGCGCCTATTCTGTCAACAGCGCAGAAACCAGAGCGACTACAAGTATCGGCTATCGCATTCGTGTCCTTATTATGAAAACTTACTCTTCCATTCCATAAGTAAGTCTGAAATCAACACATAAAGAGATATACCGAAAATTCAAAGATTGGGAACTATTTGGGAACAAAACAATCTGTCACTATCTAAATAAACGTTGAATACCACTCTGTTAAAGAATTGTATTCAGCTCAAGCGTGAGAGTCAATACCAATTGCCCGTTCCCGACTTGAGGCTCTGGTATGCCCTGATTAGAAGAACGAGCAATAACGCAGAGGCCTCACGCAAATATGTATATGTTAAAACGATACAGGACTCACGCCCTGTGCCGTCAAAGTATACATATCCACACGCATCTACATCATTGCGTCTATCCTGACTAATCATAAGAAATTTACCAGATTTCAAGTCGCCAAGAAAGAGCGTTGAGTATACGCTAAATATAACTATGTCTGCCAACCCTCCCACATTGCCCTTTGGACCTCTGCGAGATGGTTAACGCTGCAAAAATAGTCATTTAATTTCATTCTTACAACTCAAAAGAAAAAAGTTTAAAATTTAGTTAAATAACTGCCAATAATTTCTGGATGAATGTGGGAAATCGGCAAGGAAGATTACAACTTTGTAGTAATAGAAATCAAGCATATAGCAAAGGTTTTAGCTGCGATTAAACTATTGATTAGACCAATATGTGAATTTGTAGGTTTATTAGCGGGATTAATTTTAGCAAAGATGTTAAAAACAATAATCTCCCCAAATGGTATGAAACCACTATTTGGGAGATTATTGGGAAATTATTTGCTGTCGCCAATCACTCAGTTGTTGATGAGGACGGTGTCCTATTTCAGGGCATGCAAATAGCCATTGAGGTTGAGGAAAGAACAAGGTTTCTAAAGTGACCTGAGGGTGGCGATTGCGGAGGCGGGGTCAGGGGCATTGAAGACATAGCTGCCTGCTACGAGGATGTCGGCGCTTGCTTTGGCAAGTTCGGCACCCGTATTCCCGTTTACTCCTCCGTCAATTTCTATCTTAGCCTTGGAACCGGTCCTTTCGATCAGTTTTTTGAGCTGTTTTACTTTTTCAATTGTATGCGGTATAAATTTCTGCCCTCCGAATCCAGGTTCTACCGACATTAGCAATACCATGTCAAGTTCTCCAATTATGTCTTCCAGCACAGATATTGGAGTTGCCGGACATAATGTAACCCCGGCTTTCATGCCGGCTTGGTGGATGTTGGAAACTGTGCTGTAAAGGTGAAGGCAAGCTTCCTGGTGCACGTTCATGATGTCGGCACCGAGGTCGCGTACCTGCGAGATCCATTTCTCCGGTTCCACGATCATCAAGTGCACGTCGAGAGGCTTTTCGCATATCTTCGCGATCGGCTCAAGCACCGGAAATCCGAAGGATATATTGGGCACGAACACTCCATCCATAACATCAAGATGAAGCATGTCGGCATCAGACCTGTTTATCATTTCTATGTCTTTGCCGAGATTGGTAAAATCTGCTGCTAAAAGAGAAGGGGATACGAGCATGGGAGGGTTGATAATTAATAATTAATGGTTAATAATTAATGGTTTAGGTTGGGATGATCAAGACTCGGTATTATTGAGCATTGAAAGAAATTCATCTTCAGAGACGAGGGGTATGTTTAGGGTCTGACATTTCTCGAGTTTTGCAGGTCCCATGTTTTCTCCGGCGAGCACGAACGATGTCTTTTTCGAGATGCTGCCGGAGTTTTTACCCCCTTCACGCATTATTATTTCCTTATATTCGTCACGGCTGTGATGTGCGAATGTTCCTGAAATTACAATGGTCTTACCTTCCAGGCTTGATCCCGACGGTCTAAGTTTATCTTCTTCCACCTGCATCTGCACTCCGGATTCTGTCAGTTTGGAAACAATAATTTCGTTTATTGGTTCGTGCAGAAAGTCGTAAATGTTCTTGGCGATTATGGGACCTATGTCCGGTATTGCACTCAGTTGCTCCAGTTCCATATTGCGCATATTTTCCATGCTTACTGCTGCATGGGCGAGACGTTTTGCTGTTGTCTCTCCCACATTGGGTATTGACAGGGCATAAATTACCCTTTCGAACGGCACCTTTTTCGAGTCTTCTATACCTTGCATTATCCGGCGTGCGGTTTTGGGACCGATACGTTCCATGCCCGATATCTTTTCAACCGAGAGGTCATAGATGTCTCCGATGTTGTCTACGAGCCCGCTATCGTAAAGTAGTTCTGCCGTTTCCTCGCCAATGCCGTCGATATTCATCATGCGGCGCGCACAGAAATGCTCGATACGTCCTGTGATTTGAGGGCGGCATCCGTATTTATTGGGGCAGCACCATGCCGATTCGCCAAAGATGCGTTGCAGCGGTGTGCCGCATTCGGGACATTCCTTTACGAAAACTATCTTCTTTGCATCTGGTTGACGTAAGGATTTCTCAACTCCCGTGATCTGCGGTATTATTTCGCCAGCCTTCTCTACATATAGACTGTCGCCTTCATGTATGTCGAGCTCCTGCATTATGTCATCGTTATGGAGCGAAGCGCGCTTGACTATCGTGCCCGATAACTGGACAGGCTCAAGGTTTGCTACAGGAGTCACTATGCCCATACGCCCTGTCTCGAACGATACGAAACGCAAGGGCGTGCATGCTTTCTCCGGATTGAACTTAAAAGCAACCGCCCAGCGAGGAGATTTTGCCGTGAATCCGAGATTCAGCTGCTGGCGTTGGGAGTTAATCTTGAAAACGAGTCCGTCAGTGGCGACAGGTAATTCTTTGCGGTGCTCATCCCAATATGCGATATATTCGTCAATCTCCTCGAGGGTATGTAACTTCGTCATAGCCTTTGACACCTTGAATCCCCAACGCTCGGCGGCAATCATATTGTCGTAATGGTTATCCGAGGGCAAGTTGTCGCTGAGAAGATAATAGAATCGGGCATCGAGATGACGGCGTGCAACCTCCTTCGGATCTTGCATCTTCAATGTTCCTGATGCTGCGTTCCTCGGATTGGCGAAAAGTGGTTCTTCATTATATGAACGTTCGGCGTTCAGTTTCTCGAATACATCCCATGGCATCAATATCTCGCCACGTATCTCAAATTCTTCAGGCCAGTCTCCCGGCAGGAGCTGCAGGGGTATGCTTCGTATCGTGCGTACGTTTGCAGTCACGTCGTCACCTTGAGTGCCGTCGCCGCGTGTTACGGCACGCACGAGCCTTCCGTTACGATAAGTGATTGATATTGACGTGCCATCGAATTTCATTTCACCTACGATGCTGAAATCTTCCCCGTCGAGAGCTTTATTCATGCGGTTGAACCAGTCATCTACTTCCCCTATGGAATAAGTATTTGACAGCGACATCATGGGACGAGCGTGAATCACATGCTCGAATCCCTTTGTGAGGTCTGAGCCTACACGTTGTGTAGGAGAATCCGGATCCGCAAATTCGGGATGTTCCTTTTCAAGCATTTCCAGCTCTTTGAGGAGCATGTCGAAATCTTTATCGGAGATTTCCGGAGAGTTCAGCACATAATAATTGTGATTATGGCGGTTTATTTCTGCACGAAGCAGATCTATTCTATCTTTCGGATTCATTGATAAAAGGATATTTAATGTCCCAGAGGAAAAGAGCCTGCGGAGGCATGGATGTCCCTGCCGAGCATCTGTCACGTGCCTCTATGATACTTTGAAATTCAGTCAGGGATATTTTGCCACGTCCGACATCGACCAATGTTCCGACAACAGCCCTGACCATATTGCGAAGGAACCTGTCTGCTTTGATGGTGAACACTATTCCGGAGACACCATAACAATTTTCCCAGATTTCCCATAATGCATGCCGAAGGTCACATATATTGGTTTTTGCGTCAGAATGTAGTTTCGCGAAAGATGTGAAATCTTTTGTCTTTTTCAGTAGCATGGCAGCCCGGTTCATTGCCGACATATCAAGATTGGAAGGGGAGTGCCAGGAGAATGGCGCAAGGAACGGAGATTTCTCGAATGTTACGAAATATTTATATTCCCTTTCAGT
>CASBHZ010000121.1 GCA_949123685.1 uncultured Bacteroidales bacterium
TCTACACAAGGAGACACACTCTTTCCCTACACGACGCTCTTCCGATCTTACTGGAAAAGCAGATTGAGAACACACATCTTTCAAAAGCTACCCAAAATTTCCTGATAACGGTGCTGTTGGGCGACCGGGCATATCTTGATTCAGATACACGTAAGGTATTTGCAGATGCAGGTGTCGCACACATACTTGCGTTGAGTGGCATGCATATGGGAATAATAGGCGGTGTGCTCCTTTTTATCTTATATCCTTTCAATTTTGCCGGAAGATTTAAAACTCGCTTTATTATTGCAGCTATATTGCTTTGGGGTTATGCGTTTATTACAGGCATGTCGCCATCAACAGTCCGGGCGTGCGTTATGGTTTCGTTTGCTTCCATTGCAATAGTTCTTGAACGTAAACGTTATGCCTTTAATGCTCTTTTTGCAGCTTCATTAATAATTTTACTTGTATCTCCTTCAACAATATATGATGTAGGTTTTCAATTAAGTTTCATGTGCGTTGCATCTTTAGCTGCATTTGCTTCTCATATGAACCCGTTTGAGCAAAGATATACTCCATGGTTATATAAAATTACTTCATTACTTTCTGCCACTATTGTTGCAACATTCGGAAGTTGGATAATTACGGCATATTACTTCAAGTCGTTTCCCTTGGCGTTTATTCCTGCAAACATATTACTACTACCCTTTCTTCCATTTTATATTCTGTTAGCAATACTCGCTTTGAGCTTATCAATGATGGGGATTCATTTGAAGGTGTTAAATAATATTCTGGATTACGGTTTTGATATTACAAAAGATTTTTTATCATGGATTGGCAATGGAAATGTTTGTGATATAGACGTAACTACCGAGATGGTAACAGTGTGGATTTCAGGTATGATTCTGCTTGCATTATTCCTAAATGTGAAACGTTGGAAGCCTATGTTGTATGCCGGAATTGTTTTGCTTTGCGTGTCATTGGTAATGGTCCCTATTTATTCACAGAGTGTTCCTGATGGTAGCTTCATAATTACTGATAGTTATCATTACATTTCAGTTAATGTTAAAGATGGGAATGCAGAGCGAAATTTAAAAATTGATAGGCACTGTATCTCAACAATGTTGATAGGGAATCAGAGGATTATAGCCGTCGATTGTGAATTACCTGAAAAAATAACCTCCCGCGATTGTGATTATCTGATAATCGCGGGAGGCTATAAAGGCGATATTGAAAGTGTCTATAATGCTTTCAAGCCTACGAAAGTGGTGATTCACTCATCTGTAAGACGCAAAAAAGAAGATTTGTATCTAAAAGATATGCGGAAACTTAACGTTGATCATCACTCTTTAAGACATCAAAAAGCGCTTAAACATTATTTATCGGATTCTGTCAACTGATCTGAGCATGCGTTGGTCTGAGTTGATTCTTGCATACGCCATAATCGTTGCCACTAATGCCAAAAGCGGTGCGATAATTAAAGAAGACCAGCTTACCGACGCGTCTTCAAAAGTGCAATAACCATATCCACAGCCAATTGAAACAGCTGCAAGAATAAATAGAATGCCGATTAGGCATAGAGTTTTTTGTAATTTCAGATTCTTGAATAGGAATATATTAATCAATGGAATAATTGCGCACATAATGGAAATGATGAAAAATATCCATGTGTGAATGTAATAACCGGAAGGGGCTTCATTTGTGGAAACACCCTCAATGCTGAAACCTATTGTTGTAAAATTAAGGGTGTAATCTTGAAGCTGAACCTGACCGAGAGATAAAAATGAGAATGTGGTCATAGCCACAAATGCAATGAACAGCAAAATAGATTGCCAACGTTGAATAACCATATTATTTTTGTTTTATTGATTTATAGAATGAATTATAGAAAGTAAACAAATTAAAACTATAATATGTCATGTGTTTAACCTGATCACTTACTTACAAAATTAATACATTTTAGCTATACGGCAATAATGTATCATGAATATAATTCTTTTTGGCGTGAAATTTGTTACTATAATGAAAGCAAGAAGAGTTGTTGAATTGCTTCTATTATTGAAACATATCAGTTTAACATGACATTAGAATCTTTAAAGGATAAAGTATCGGAAGCCAATCGGTTACTTGACTCAAATCAGGTTGCAGATGCATTCGTGATACTTGAGGAAATGGCTCAAGATGAGGGAAATTATCTTGTTTTGGATAATTTAAAAAGTTTAAAGCAGACTTATGGATACATGATCCATTATCTGATTGAGGGAATGGAAGATGCTACACGTCCCGAAGTTTATGACAATACGGTCAGCACTCTTCGTGAGATCGGAGACTGTCTTTTAACGGATAAATTGACATCGGATAGTCCGGAAATATATTTTTCTACAACCAGAATCTGCAAACATCAAAAATTGTCATTCCTACCCTTATGGACGAGTCTCATGGATATAGAGTCAAAACTACAGCTCGCTTTGTCGGTTGAGGCAGATTCGACATCATTATTCTCTGAGAAGGACAGGACTATGCGCAGCATATTCGATTTGGTCTGGACTGAGCGAAATAGTAAAGATTTATGTGTGAAATTAGTTGAAAAGGTTCTCTCTTCCTCTGTAGACAAAAAAATATCACTTTATCTTATCTCTGCCCTCGTATTGTCTCTATTGGTATGTTATGATAGAGAGAAAATGATTGCCCTTATAGACATATATGACAATTCGATTTCGGAGGAGATTGCTGCGCGCGCTCTTGTGGGAATAGTGATGGCATTGCGGAAACATGGAAGCTGGGTGGAAAATGATAAAAAAATTTTGGGCAGACTGGAGTTATGGCAGGATTCACTTGTAACATATAGCCGTCTTCAAGGGGTTGTTAAAGAAATCATACGCACTCGAGATACAGATCGGGTAACCGCCAAAATGAGGGACGAAGTTATTCCGGAATTGATGAAGATGCGACCTGACATGTTGAAAAAGATGAGGGATTCTGCAATGGATTTTGAATCCGGCATGCTTGAGAACAATCCTCAATGGGAGGAAATGCTTGAAGAGAATGGAATTGCTGATAAGATGAGGGAGTTGACGGAGATGCAAAGTGAAGGCGCAGACCTGATGATGGTAACCTTCTCTAATTTGAAAGGTTTCCCGTTTTTCAATAATGTCAGTTCCTGGTTTATGCCATTCGATATAAACAATCCGTCCATACGGATTGAACGCAGTAACGTCAAGTCTCTTGAAACTATGCTTTCGATGGGCAATAACATGTGTGATTCTGATAAGTATTCACTGCTCTTTGCATTTTCAGCAATGCCGGAGCAGCAGAGACAAATGATGGTCGGACAATTTGACCAGCAGTTATCTCAGATGACGGAGGAATTTATGGAGCGTCTTGAGAAGCGTTCCAATCCCGAGTTTAATATGGAGACGGTAGTCTTTATTCGGGAGTTATATCGTTTTTTCCGTCTTTTTAGAAAGAAAGAAGAGTTTACAGACCCATTTTTGGAACCATTTGATTTTTTAAATTTGCCAATAATCGGTGATATGATGGCTGATGAAGATATCATAGAGTTAATTGGTGAGTTTTATTTCAAACGAGGGTATTATAAAGAGGCTCTAAATCTTTTTAAGGCAGTTGAGGAATCCAAGTATAACACCCCGTCATATTGGGAAAAGGTGGGTTTTGCCTACCAGTCGCTTAAATCTTATGATAAGGCTCTTTCTGCCTATCATCGCTCTGAGTTGATTGCAGAGCCAGGTTCCTGGCTTTTGAAAAAGCTTGCCTTTGTGAATAAGAAGTTAGGTAATTATGCTGTTGCAGCTGAATATTATTCAAAAGCTTTAGTTAATGATCCTGATAATGTGTCATTAATAATGAACGCCGGTTATACCCTATTCGAATCAGGTGATATCCAGGCGGCAGTGCGGTCTTATTATCATGCCAATTATCTTGATCCTGAAAATGTAAAGATATGGCGGGCTATTGGATGGACTGAATTTGTAATGGGGAATTTAGACAAGAGTTCATCTTATTATGCCAAAATTCTTGCATTATCTCCCGATTCCGTTGATTATCTGAATGCAGGGCATGTGAAGTTGGCTTTAAAAAATTTTAAGGAAGCTATAATGCTATATAAGAAATCTTCTGAGTATGGGTTGAAAGATTTCGAGACTGCATTCAGGGCTGATGCGGATACTTTGGAAAAGTCTGGAGTCGATAAACTTACTCAGGATTTAATAATTGATTCAATAAAGATGTCGGTACAGTTATAATAAAGTATATAGAGAAATTACCAAAGCGATGTTTGTAGCAGCTACAAACATCGCTTTGGTAATTTTATACTATTGAGCTAATTTTTAAACAAGCTTATTTTAACAAGTCTCGTTCTATTGCTTCTAATGCATCAGATAATTCTTTAGAGTATGTTAGCCTATCCTTGATTGATGATATGCCATGAAGCACAGTAGCGTGTTTCCTATTTAATTTTCCACCAATAGCGGGTGATGACAATTGTGTATGCTTATGTGTAAGATACATTATCATCTGGCGGGCGTCAGCTATGTCTCTCAAACGGCTTTGGGAGAATATTGCGTCTGGATTTAGGTTGAAGTATTCGGCTGTAGACTCAACTATCATGTCAAAGTTTACGGGTTTGCGCTCCGTTTTCTTCACGACATGGCTCATTACTTCTTTCGCTAATTCAACAGATAATGGGGCATTCTTTACGATTGAACGTGTCAAGAGTCCATTTACAATGGTTTCAAGTTCGCGAACCGATCCGTCAATCTCAGATGCAATAACGTCAATGACTTCTGAGGGAATGCCTAAACCATTTTTCTTTGACTTGAAATCAAGAATTTTTCTACGGAGTTGATAATCCGGATTTGGCAACGGCTCGACTACGCCCCATTTGAATCGGTCAATTAGCCTGTCGGCTATTCCGTCAAGCTCCATAGGAGGACGGTCGCAGGTGAATATTATATTCTTGCGGTTACGTTGCAGGTGATTGAATATCGGGAAAAGAGCTTCTGCCGTACCTGTCTTGTTTGACAATTCCTGAAGGTCGTCAAACAATATGACGTCCATCATCTGAAACCAATTGATAAATCCTGGAACATCCTTGTTGATCGTTGCCTGAGCATAAAGCGTCTGGAAATGCTTCATTGGCACAAACAATACTTTTGCATTCGGATTGCGCTCTTTTATGCGTATACCTATTGCTTGGATAAGGTGTGTTTTGCCGACACCTACATTCCCATATAAGAAAAATGGATTAAACTCAGGTTTGCCGGGATTGTCAGCAATATATTCCGCTATAGTGACAGGAAGCTTATTGCTGTCTCCTACACAATAATTCTCAAAATTTAAGGAAAAATTAAGTTGCGGGTCAAAATCTACTTCCCTCTTTTCGATGGGGGCTTTATGATAAGATCCGACAAGTTTATTCTTTAATACATGAGACTGCTGAGGACTTTCCAATTTGACTTTGGCATTGTTATCGTTCGATACAACGTCAACTTCATATTCGAGTCTTATTTGCTGTCCGAAAACGCGTTTTAACGCCTTGGAAAGTATTTCGTAGAAGTCATCTTCATATTTTTCGTAATAAAAATATGAGGGCAGACGGAGTGTGAGACGGTTTTCTACAAATGCAATAGGCTTAGCACATGCGAACCATGTGTTAAAGCGATCCGAACCAATATTGTCTTTTATCAGTTCAAGACATTTGTTCCATTTATTTTGAAAGTCCATCTCCATTTTTTTTGATTGGACTACAAAATAATAACAAAAATTTCACAAAAAAAAATGGGTATTTATTTGCAAAATTTCTATAATCTGTACGGCTTTGGAAATCAACGTCTTACATCGTGGTCTAAAATTTAGTCAATTTCAATATGATAATATTCTCTATCCTGTTGAATAATAATAAATTGGCATCATATTTAAATATGATGCCAATTTATTATTATAGTTG
>CASBHZ010000122.1 GCA_949123685.1 uncultured Bacteroidales bacterium
ATCTACACAAGGCGACACACTCTTTCCCTACACGACGCTCTTCCGATCTTGAAAAGAAATCTCATTCTTTTATTGGCTTTTTGCATTGTATGGGCGTTCACAGCTGTTATGTGCTATCTGTTAAACCTCATATTGGACCGAAATTGGTTTACTAATAGTTGGCAAGAATATGTTATAATAGGTTTTGCTGGTGCAATGGCAGGTATCTTTGGTCCTATATTAGCAGCTTGGATTGGTAAATTCTTCAAAAATAAGTAGTAATTGTTCATAGAGTTGCGGCACTCCCACTGCGCTTTCGTAAACGTAGCTTATAATCTCCACCGTTTGGATTCTTATCGCTTTAGCGCTAACATTTACTTCAAATTCGCTATTAGGATGATGGCTATGCGGCACCGCCGCTGGGCTATCGTGAATCGAGCCTTAGGTCTCGACCGGAAGGCTTATATCCCTATCGCAAAGAAAACCTCGAAACCACCTATACGGCGGATCCGCGGATTTTTATTCTCTCTCGTTGCTCCATTTCTTCCGTCTGCGCTTTTCTAACAGTGTTGCTGGAGTTTCCTCAAATAAGAACCGCAACCATTCTGGGCGTTTCTTATTTGCATGAGGTTTTGAGACTTCGTGCCGTGTTACCGGCTTTTGCCATGGGTATAACGGCTCTCCGGTCTCTTTATGCTCGAACCTGCATGTTCCAGGATTCCATTCATATTCATTGTAAGGTGGAGTCCGAGGTAAGGGTGGAGTCCAGTATCCTCCCTTCCACGGCTTACTTGGGTCATAGTAATACCACTTTCGACCACCATTCGTTGCCATCGACCATATAAAATTGCAGAAGAATACGATGATGGAGACTATCATCAATAAGACGATAATCTTCATTATCCAACTGAATATTACCCAAAGAATACTATCCATTGTGATATTCTTCTTTCTTATAACGCTGTCCGCAATCCTTACATACCCAATCCTTGAGTTTATCGAAGTCATCAGGTATGCAACATCCGCCCAAGATAATTTCCCCACGGGCAGCGGCCTCAAAAGATTCATGCGACGGATAACCGTAGAGAATCAGAAGCGCTTGACCACCACGGCATTGACACTTGCGGGACTTGCGCTTTTTGAGTATTATCGGGTTGTCTGACATATCCATAGAGCAAAATTACGAATTTTTTCTGATTAAATCATTCTCCGTGCTGATTTAATTGATGTTTAACAATTCAGTTCAGTTCCCACGCCGGTGAAAAATCAATCTTGAGATAGCCGCGCGTTATAGCATGCCCATTGGAATGGTTCATGCCGAACGCCACATCCGACACCGAAGCACCACAATCATTCTGGGCTACCGTTCCCCATGTATGCCGGAAAGTATAGACGCAATAATAATCCTCCTTTTTTATCCCCATACTCCTGCACACCTGCTTTATGCCGGTATTTACATTGGCGCAGAAAGAATCCGAAGACGAAAACCTCTTGTGGAAATTGAAGAGATAGGGATCATCCCCGGCAGCAAGATACTTTTCAATCAACGGCTCGATTATAGGCTCCACTCGCATCTCGATATACGCTTCATCCGACCGTGATTTTCTGGTCTTCGCACGCTTATAGCATATCTTTCCGTTGCGGTAATCACCTTTACGCAAACCGTAAAGGTCAACAGTATTCATCCCGGCAAGGCAAAGAACCATCTTCGCCACATCACGTCCCAGTTCGGGCAACGGATCAATCATACGCGTTTCAGGAAGAGGAGCCGCGAAAAACAGCCTGCACTCCTCCGGACTGATGGCAATCTTCTCCGACCTGTCAGCCTGCGGTATCTTCACCCGTCCCCACGGATTGGTCTTGATACGGATATTGCCGCTGTCATAATCATTATACTCCATGACAGCAGCCTTGAACACCTGCCTCATACACACCGGATACATCTCCTTCGCCCTCCGCGTTGTCCCAAGTGCCACGATCCATTTATTGACAAAAGGGGAAGTCAGCATGCCGAACATAATCCTTGTCGTTCCGGCAAACCGTTCCATATGTTGCAGAGCCAGCTTATAATTCTTGGCATTCCTCACCTGCCCGTTGTCAATCATCCGATCGATATGCACTCTCGCAAAATCGCTAAAACATATATCATCCTCGCCAGTCTTTAGATACTCCACAACTTCTGCAATAGTCCACTTGCTGATGTCCTTTTGGTTCAGACGCTGGTTGAACTCCAGTATCCGCTCCGAACACCAGTTAAGCACAAAAGGGTCATTTATCTCATTGGTCTTGGAGAGTTCATTTTTGGTAATCATCTTGTCAGTCTTGATATATCCATGCACCCTGTGATGGGTAACACGGATATAGACCTGCATAAATCCGTCCTTGCGCTCACCGCGCACAACTGCCTTAAAGTTTGCCATTGTCTATTCTATGTTTCAATATTTTGATGTTGATAAATTTCGTTGGCCTTACATCCTGCACAATTTCTGAAAGTTAACGCGGTACACACCTCTGTACACACGCTGTACGCACCCTGCAAAAATGTGTGACACTTTCTGTACACAAATCAGCGCATTTATACTCACAAAGCGATGCCAAATGACCGAACCTCCCAAGAACAGCTTAGGCTGCAACGCCCGTTTTCACAGGTCGTTGCAGCCTAAGTGCTGGATTACGTTAAGTTACGCTTATTCTTCGATGGCAGCCTGCGCCGAAGCAACGCGGGCGATTGGCACGCGGAATGGTGAGCAGGATACATAATTCATGCCGAGGTTTGCACAGAATTTAACTGAGCTGGGTTCGCCTCCGTGTTCGCCACAGATGCCGACTTTCAAGTCAGGACGAGTTGCACGACCTTTCTTAACACCCATCTCTACAAGCTGTCCTACACCTACTTGATCAAGAACTTCAAACGGATCAACTTTGATGATACCATGTTCTTTATAGAATTTCAAGAATTTGGGAGCGTCGTCACGAGAGAAGCCGAATGTCATCTGTGTAAGGTCATTAGTACCGAATGAGAAGAACTCAGCTACCTCTGCGATCTCATTGGCTGTCAATGCTGCGCGGGGAACCTCGATCATTGTACCAACCTTATAGATCACGGTGTCTCCTTTCTCTTCGAATACTTTTGCGGCAGTGGTGTTAATAACATTTGCCTGATTCTGAAGCTCCTTGATAGAACCTACAAGGGGAACCATGATTTCAGGAAGAACCTTGATGCCACGAGCTTTACAGTTGAGGGCAGCCTCAATGATTGCACGTGTCTGCATCTCTGTAATCTCAGGATATGTGATACCGAGACGGCAACCACGGTGACCAAGCATCGGGTTGAACTCTTCAAGTGAATCAACTTTTGCTTTAACTTCCTCAAGTGTCAGACCCATTTCTGTAGCAAGCTCCTTCTGAGTTGCAGTCTGATGAGGAACGAACTCATGCAATGGAGGATCAAGCAGACGCACTGTCACACCGAAGCCGTCCATCGCCTCGAAAATACCTTCGAAGTCACCACGCTGCATAGGAAGCAATTTGGCAAGAGCCGCACGGCGTCCTTCTTCGTCTGAAGCAAGAATCATCTCGCGAACAGACTTGATACGGTCTCCCTCGAAGAACATATGTTCTGTGCGGCAAAGACCGATACCCTGAGCACCGAAGCGACGAGCCTGTTTTGCATCACGGGGCGAATCTGCGTTAGTACGGACAAGAGTCTTTGCAAATTTGTCAGAAAGATTCATTATTGCGCCAAAGTCGCCATCAAGTTCCGGCTCAGCTGTTGGAACCTGACCATCGTAAACGTCTCCGGTAGAACCGTTAAGAGAGATCCAGTCACCCTCTTTGTAAACTTTTCCACCCATTTCTACGGTCTTCGCCTTGTAATCAACGAGGATTTCTCCTGCACCGGAAACGCAGCATTTTCCCATACCGCGAGCAACCACTGCAGCGTGTGATGTCATACCACCACGCATTGTGAGGATACCCTGGGCAACTGCCATACCGCGCAAATCTTCAGGGGAAGTTTCGATACGAACGAGAACAACTTTCTTCTTCTTCTCTGCCCATTCCTCCGCATCGTCAGCCTGGAATACGATCTGACCGGTTGCAGCACCGGGAGATGCAGGAAGACCTTTAGCAACAACTTTTGCACGCTTCAAAGCATCTTTGTCAAATACCGGGTGGAGAAGCTCATCAAGTTTCTGAGGCTCTATGCGAAGGAGCGCAGTTTTCTCATCAATTTCACCTGCACGGAGAAGATCCATTGCGATCTTAACCATAGCGGCACCGGTACGTTTACCGTTACGGGTCTGGAGCATCCAGAGTTTGCCATCCTGGATTGTGAACTCCATATCCTGCATATCCTTATAATAGTCTTCAAGACGATTTGCGATTGCTATAAGTTCGGCTGCACAAACAGGCATTGATTCTTCAAGAGAAGGATATTTATCGCGACGCTCGTCTTCAGATATGCCCTGAAGTTTTGCCCAACGGCGTGAACCTTCGATTGTGATCTGCTGGGGAGTGCGCACACCTGCAACAACATCTTCACCTTGAGCATTGATAAGGTACTCACCGTTGAAAATATTCTCACCTGTAGCAGCATCACGGCTAAATGCCACACCTGTAGCGGAATTGTTACCCATATTGCCATAAACCATAGCCTGAACATTAACGGCTGTTCCCCATTCTTCGGGAATCTGGTTCATGCGGCGATAAATAATGGCACGCTCATTCATCCAGCTGTCAAATACTGCGCAAATACCACCCCAGAGCTGCTCCCATGCAGATTCAGGGAAATCTTTGCCTGTATATTCTTTTACTGCTGCCTTGAAACGTTTTACAAGTTCCTTGAGGTCTTCAACATCAAGTTCATTATCGAATTTAATGCCCTTTTCCTCTTTTACTTGATCCATGATAGCCTCGAAAGGATCGATATCTGTTTTGCTCTTAGGTTTCATGCCGAGCACAACGTCACCGTACATCTGCACGAAACGGCGGTAGCTATCCCATGCGAAACGAGGATTGCCGCTCTTTTCTGCCATTGTTGCAACGGTTGCATCGTTCATACCGAGGTTGAGGACAGTATCCATCATACCGGGCATAGAGGCACGGGCACCTGAACGCACTGAAACCAAAAGAGGATTTGAAGAGTCGTCAAATTTATTACCAGTGAGTTTCTCTACGTGAGCTATTGCTTCCTCGACCTCATTCTTGATGTCTTCCACAACTTTGTCACGTCCATATTGAGTATATTCTGTGCAGACTTCTGTGGTAATTGTGAATCCCGGAGGCACCGGCATTCCTAAAAGGTTCATCTCTGCAAGGTTTGCACCCTTGCCGCCAAGGAGATTTCTCATTGACGCATTACCTTCGGCTTTACCGTCACCGAACGTATAGACTTTTTTTGCCATAGAGGTTATTAAATTAATTATGTCTTAATAAAAAATTCTTTTTTCTATATCCAAGTATAGTTGTGTTTTTAATGGTTGATTACAGGATTTTAACTTAACAAGGTCAATGAGCCATCAATAGTTAAAAAAACCTAAACCACATGCAAAATACGCCGTATAATCTCATAAATCATACCACGTCTTCATACTTAGCAACTGCAAATATACAAATTTGTTGTTAATTTTTAGTATTTTTGCACCGAAAAAAGATAATTTAAGTAATTGGCCAAAGAATCAGGTGTATATAAAACTACGCTGTTTTTGATCTGATTTTGTTTCATAACGAAAGTTTCCACCTTTATATCAGATTGAGTAAGTGTGTTTTATCGAAATTTAGTAAAAATATTATAAAATGGGAAGAAAACGCAAAGAACTGCCCGTTCTTAAAAACATAGAAGTTACCGGAGTTGCAGCCGAAGGAAAAGCATTGGCGCGAGATCGGAAGAGCACACGTCTGAACTCCAGTCACGCGATAGT
>CASBHZ010000123.1 GCA_949123685.1 uncultured Bacteroidales bacterium
ACAAGGAGACACACTCTTTCCCTACACGACGCTCTTCCGATCTGCCTTGTTTTTCAATTTGAGGTTGATTGCCGCCTTGTCGGAAAATGAGATACCCGACAGCACCTGCATAGGTTGATGGTTCTCCATTACCTCGACCGCGCCCACATCGTCATGAGTTATGCCGTTGGTCGCTATGCCGTATTTGCCGCCGAGAAGGTCGGAGCCTTCGATATAGAACTTGTTGATGTCCTCTCCCTGATACTGTATCTTGCCGTTGTTTGCTACATCTATTCCCGGCATACGCTTCAGCACATCTCCGATAGACCGGTCCTGCTGCTGGGCGAAGCTACCTACATTATATGTGATGGTGTCGCCCTGCTCCCGTATGCGGTCAGCCTTTACAGTCACCTCTTTAAGCAAAGTTGTCCCCGGCTCCATATAGACGGTCAACGGGAAATTCACGCTATCAAGCGGAATGGACTGCTTGGCGAAGCTCATCATGGTAACTTCCAGACGGCAACCATTCACCGACTGCATTGTCATGGAGAAGCCTCCGTCCGATTTTGACGAGGCGAATTTCTTTATCTTGCCGTCAGCACCCTTGACAATGACCGAAGCCCCGACAAGCGGCTCATCGTTCTCCTTATCGATGACCTTGCCGGTTACATTGACCTGAGCGGCTGCACTAACCGCAACAGCGAGAAATAGCAGATATATGACAATTCGGTTCATAAATCGTGCGGATAGTTGGTCTCTTCCAAGTCATATTTTGGTGCAGTGTCTTTCTCCTCAGGCATTTTCCCATTCCCATATAGAGCATTCATTTTTGCACTGAGATTAGAATTCTTAAACCTCCACCAATCATTGAAATATTTATTCCGAGGCTGTTTTTTTACGCCCCGTTTATCAGCGTAAGCCATATATCCGACATCTGGAACCCCATTCTGCCGTAGCCCGGTTGCTGTAAAACTGTATTCATGACGAGTGTCGTATGCTTCGAGGATCAGCCCCGGCAATCCGCAGAGTTTCCACGGGCCATCTTGAATAGGTATTTCAGGTGCGAACCATGCCATCCATCTTCGGCCACGATAAGATGCAATCGCTTTAAAACACTCATATCCGAGTATGTTTTTTACTGAATCGGTCACTTCCCATTGCGGTTTCTCCCATTCTTCTTCATATATGCGCCGCTCTCCATCAAAATAATTTCTTTCCGTCAGACAACCGTCCGGATAATTTTTGTAAATATAACTCCAATAATAACCGTCTGGAAGATCATGACTTCCGGTTTTCCTATTCTCTTCCATTGTGGCGATATATATTTCGAATTCGAGACTCGGATTTACCGCTGCAAGGGAATCTTTCCATAATCTTTTCACTCCGCAGAACAAAGACTTAGTTGTCCCGACGCGCAGCATCACAGGATCTTTAAAGAAGTGAGTGTGTCGTTGCGTGGTGTCGGTAATCTGAATACGGGTATAATGCACCTCAAGGATTGCCGGTTCAGGATCCTTTACATAGTCGTCGGCATATACCGCGACTACCATAAGCATAAACAGATATGTAATAAACGCTCTCATAATCTATAGTCTGTTTCAAGGAAGTCATATTTGAGGCTTTCTTCTGTCACCGGAGCATCGACACCTCCGCCGAGTTCAAATCCCGTTGCAGCCTTAAACATCGCATTGCCGTTTTCTCTGTAGTGTCTTTCGGCACGGAGCATGTCTTTTCTATCCATCTTTTCATACTCAGAACTGAATATAGGATAAATTGTCTGGGAACTTGATTCTATTCCGGTTACAGAAAAACGATGTTGTCCCGATGGTTCGCTTGCTTCCATGACGAGACCCGGAAGTCCGCATAATTTCCATGGTCCGTCTTGAAGTGGAATCTCGGGAGTGAACCATACAGTCCATCCCCTTCCATGATAATCAGTGGAAGCCATTACACATTGATAGCCTAAGATTGTTTTTGTGCTGTCTTCATTTATTACCCAATCTATTTCTGAGAAGGGTTCCTCATAATACCCACATTCTCCCATTCCCGCTTCATCGTAGGTAGTAGAAACAGATTTTGCAAAATCTTTCGTCACGTATAAACGCGAGTGATATACCACCCCGTCCATGGCACTGCGATCACGATTTTTCACGTATGCTGCAGCGGCAGCGTCAAATATCTGCCTTTCCTTTGCTCTCCCCGAAGGCGTGGAGCGCAAAGAATCCTTATACTCTGTGCTTGGGCAATAAAATTTGCTTTGATTCTGATTGGCAAGCAAGATAAATGGTGTATTTTTCTTGACCACTCCGTCGCTACCTCGCAGAAACTTATTGTAATAATCATACCCCACCTTGATTTCAGCACACGGATAATCTTCGGACTTCTTTTTAGCATATGCTCCGAAAGCTAAGCATATAACAGCCAATATTGTGATAAATCGTTGTATCATAACCTTTCCGAATGTTAAGTGTTGCTATATGGCAAAATTAACTAAAAATTCGAATTAAAGGCTCAACAAATGTTGAAAATATAATTGGAGTTACCATATTTATTTTATATTTGTTTTATAGAGTGTTCAGTTTCATGTCCCATTTTCAAACCGGCATTTCTCAACAATCGAAATGCTCCTGCCAAGTCGTCAAAACATCCGGCTATATATCCGACATTATAAATTCAAGTTAGATAATTGTCACGAAAAGCATAACGCAGAGACACTGGGGGCAGAGGTTTTCCTTGCACGGAGCCGGATTCAGCAATGTTGAATGTGCAATGTTGAATGGACTGATTATAGGTGCTTTTCTAACTCTGTGACTCTTTCAGCATCGCAAGATGCCTCTGCGCCTTTAAAATCAGACATTAATCATTTCTCATTAATCCAAAACTCTGTCCCTCCGTGTCTCCGTGTTTAAGATGTTGTATAAAAGGTTATTATATTAATTATAGGTAATATGTGTAGGTCTCAAGTCGTAGCTGCTATTCACTACTAATTTTCAGGCGTGCCGAATTCAAAAATAGCTGCGTTTATAATATGTGTTTAATGTGATCACTTACTTAACAGATAGTTATGTGCTAATTCAAATTCTTAGATAAGGAAAGACTTGAATGATTAAAGACAAGGAATTTGCTATTTTTCCATTTAATGCTTACCTTTGTAATATATTAGGCATTATCTGAAATGTGGCATCCTTCCCTTTTGTCAAATTTTCTCAATAATACCACCCCTGACAAAACATAAAAACCATTATATAAATACAATAAGAATATGGAAATCGAAGGCAAAATCATACTTGACCTCCCGGAAGAGGGCGGCACTTCAAAAGCCGGCAACATCTGGAGAAAAAAAAGCTGGGTGCTCGAAACATTCGGTCAGTATCCCCGAAAAGTGAAATTTGACTTATTTGGCGACCGCATCGATCAAGTGCACATCGAAGCCGGAAAATCATACAAGATTTCAGTAGATGCAGAGAGCCGTGAATTTAACGGACGTTGGTATACCGACCTTCGTGCATTTGCCGCTCAGGAAATGGGCGCACCCCAGATGCAGCCCGCAGCTCCCGCACAGCAGTTTAGTGCAGCTCCCGCACAACCCGCTGCTGCAGATCCATTCGCAGCATCAGCACCGGCAACCGATCCTTTCGCATCAGGAGACACTGACGACCTTCCGTTCTAAGAAACAATCATATCATAAAATATCATTTCTATTTCAAGGGCACTATCGTGCCCTTGTTTGTTTTCATAGATGCAGAACCGTGCACCAAATGTAATTATGTGCATTATATTACTCCTTTAGCATATATTTTTAAACATAAATTTATTGTATTTTACCATCTTTTTATTAATTTTGCACCATTGAAATTTGAAGCAGTTAACTATTTTCTGAAAAAACTTCGGCTTCTTAATAAATTCTATTTATAAAACAAGTTTAATGACACGCCCAAAAAGTCAAACCGGCAAATCTACAGTCAACAATTCTATAATCACCGAAGAAATCGGACTGATAACGGAAACGAGCTGGGAGGTTTGCAATAAAATCGGCGGCATATATGCTGTCCTTTCAACCAAAGCGCGTCAGTTGAAGGAGCAATTCTCCGACGCCCTGGTTTTCATCGGTCCTGATGTTTGGAGTCAGGACAATCCATCTCCCTATTTTAAGGAAAAGAAAACGATTCTAAAATCCGCATCCTCGAAACTTAAATTGCCATGGGGCATCACCATCCGCACAGGACGATGGGATATCCCCGGAGCACCACAAGTAATTTTAGTGAATCCCGGAAACACATCTTCCCATCTTGATGAAGTTTATGGGAAAATGTGGGAACGTTACGGAGTCGATTCCCTGCATTCATATGGAGACTATGGTGAATCTTGTGAATTTGCAGTTGCCTCGGCAATTGTGATCAAGGCACTTGCCTCTCATTTAAAAATAGAAGAAAAAAAGGTTGTGGCTCATTTCGATGAATGGACAACCGGCATGGGGCTTTTATATACCCAGATCAATATGCCAGACGCTGCAACGATATTCACGACACACGCAACCAGTATCGGCAGAAGCATATGCGGCAACGGCAAACCATTGTATGAATATTTCCATAATTACAATGGAGATCAGATGGCAGCAGAGCTTAATATGCTGTCTAAACATTCCCTTGAAAAGGCGGCAGCCCACGCCGCAGACTGCTTCACCACGGTGAGCGAAGTCACGGCAAGAGAATGCGAACAATTGCTTGCAATACGCCCACAAGTTGTCACTCCCAACGGTTTTGAGCCGGATTTTGTACCCAAAACCGCCAAATACAACAAATTGCGCAAAGAGGGACGTATGCGCTTATTGGACGTTGCGTCACATCTGACACAGAAAAAATATGATGACAACACATTCCTGATTGCCACTTCCGGACGTCATGAATATCGCAACAAAGGTCTTGACCTCTTCCTTGATTCTATAATAAGGATGGAAGAGCAACTTCCCGACAATGCCGAGGCTCTTGCTTTCATTCTCGTTCCCGGTTGGGTAAAAGAGCCTGCAAGCAACTCATCGGCAATTTTAGGCGATAACGAATCCACTCCGGATTTCCTTACTCACCGTCTTTTCAATGAAGACACGGATGAAGTCTGTGTACGCATACGCGAACTGAGAACAAGTGGCAAACTGAACAAGGTCAGCGTGATTTACGTTCCAAGTTACCTTGACGGCAACGACAGCATAATAAATATAGACTATTATGATCTTCTTCCGGCATTCGACCTTACCCTTTTCCCGTCATATTATGAACCTTGGGGATACACCCCCCTTGAAAGCACAGCTTTCGGTGTGCCTACGGTGACTACAGACAAGGCAGGATTCGGGCAATGGGTTCTTGATAACTTCAAAAACGGGCTTCGCTATTGTGGCGTGTATGTCGTGTCGCGTGAAGACCTTAACTATTTAGAGTCTCGCGATAACATAGCAAAGGCTGCCGCCGATTATTACAACGACTCTTCCATGGCTCGTTCGGAAGCTCGCCACGCGGCTTTCCTGACTGCAGAAAAAGCAGACTGGCAATATTTCATAAAATATTACGACGAAGCTTTCTCTATCGCCATCAGAAGAGCTGCAGAGAGAATAAAAATCTAAAAATAAAAACCAAATAATATATATGAAACTTCAAGTTAGCAATACAAATTCACCGGCATGGCGCACGATAACAGTCAGTGCCGAAATACCAACGGAACTCAAGTCGCTTGAGGAGATGTCTAAAAACCTCTGGTGGGTATGGAACAGCGCAGGAAAACATCTTTTCCGCGACCTTGACCATGACCTTTGGCGTCAGGTTGGAGAGAATCCCGTGATGCTTCTCCAGCAATTGTCTTACGAACGTTATCAGGAG
>CASBHZ010000124.1 GCA_949123685.1 uncultured Bacteroidales bacterium
AGATACTATCGCGTGACTGGAGTTCAGACGTGTGCTCTTCCGATCTTCAAGATCGATTTGAGGGGCAAAGCCGAAATCGCGCCGCGCCTTGGAAATATCCACGCTCCAGTTGCGCTGCTTCATGATCTTATATTTGTCACGGTTTAGGGTGGAAGGTTTCATCCGTGCCACTCCGATTTTCTCTGCGATTACGGAAACCGCTCTCACTCCCCATAGTGGCATCCTCACCGGCAATACAAGTTTCTTGCCTATTGCTTTAGCCGCTATTTTACGAAATGATTTCTGTGTATAGGCGCGTGGTTCGGAAATATCGTAAGTCTCCTTGACCGGTGCCTTTTCCAATGCGTCGAAGACACAGCGTGCGAGGTCTTCAATATAAATGAATGTAAGCAACTGCCTGCGAAACCCGACAGAGAAATCAAATCCACTCTTTATTGACTTGAACATCAAGAAATAATCATGATCCCTCGGTCCGTAAATGCCGGTAGGACGCAATATGACATAAGGCATGCTGTCCATTTCGAGCCACATTTCCGCTTTAAGTTTCGAAGCTCCATACTTAGTGTTAGGCATCGGAATCATGCTTTCGTCAAATGGTGTGTAACCCTTCTCGTCACCCGGTCCCATAGCAGATAAAGAACTCATGTAAAGGAACTTTTCGGGCACCATGTCTGCTGATTTCAACGCTGTAGTGAAATGACGCAGGTAATCGTAGTTGATACGGGAGAAGTCCATATAGCTCATAACCTTGGTGGCACCGAGATTGTAAACTATATAATCCCATTTCTCTCCTGCTGCCAACGCTGTAGACACAGAAGCCAAAAGGCTCTCCGGATGAGAGAAATCAAGATTCAGGAAGCGGATTCTTCCGTCTGAAAGCCAACGTCGCGATGTGCTTTCACGAACACCCGCCCACACCTCATATCCTCGGCGCAAACCTTCTTCCACAATGAAGCCTCCGACAAAACCGCCGGCTCCAACCACAAGAACCCTTTTCACTCTATTTATCTTAACCTCATTCTCCATTACAACTATAATAAAGCAAATTCATAGCCTTGCTCTTTAAGCCATTCGATGCTTCTCGGCAACGCGTCAAAAAGTCTTGGCAAACTTTTGAGCGAATCATGAAACACTATGATCGAACCCGGTCTTGCGTATTTCTTTACGTTCTCGAAAACATCATCGGCAGTCAGCCGCTTGCTGTAATCCCGTGTAACAAGATCATACATGACAATCTTGTAACGCTTCGACAACATTCGTCTCTGGCTCCCTTTCATCCAACCGTGCGGTGGGCGGAACAGATCACTGCCGATATAACGGTCCGCCTCTGCAACATCCTCCAGATAACACTCAGTGCTCTTGTGAAGTCCCTGAAGATGATGCATCGTATGATTCCCAAACCTATGTCCACGCCGCTTCACCTCTGCGAAAACATCCGGATATTTCCTTACATTGTCACCGACCATGAAGAATGTCGCCTTGATCCCATATCCGTCAAGTAGATCAAGCAATCGCGGAGTCACTTCGGGAATAGGACCGTCATCGAATGTCAGAAAAACTTTCTTACCGCCGTCCTTTTCAGGAGCAACCCTGAAAAGGGCATCCCCCGCAAACCTGCGTATCCATTCGGGCGGTCTCTCAATCAACATAACTTGGGGTTTAAGCTATTTAGTGCTTGGCATTAAATTCGTTGTTGATTCGCTTACTGCGTGCCATGTCAACCTTCTTTATCTCGGCATTGGCATCAAGCGCCTCTTTAGAGATTCCCGCCTTTAAATATTGCTGATAAGCATCATAATAAACCGAGTCATAATAACGGTCATCAGCACTGCGCGATGCGTATTCGCCTGCCGGAAGTGCTGCAAGTTCATTAACGATACGTGCCACTTCCCCAAGTTCTTTTACGTAATCCGCCTCAGTAAAAGCGGCATCAGCGCCGGCTGCCGAACCCGAACCATATGCACGGTCATATGCTGCCTTGAGGTCATTCCGGTTGAATCCGTATTTTTTCAACATCGAATCCGTCTTCTTGGGATCGCCACCGAGATCTTCATAAACCTTGATCAAATGCCAATACTGATAGGGCATAAGACGAGACTCATGAGTCAAGGCAACTCCGCCAAACGTCATTGCTATATTTTGCTGATATGCTACATATTGAATATAGCGTTCCATTTGACTCCAGATCAGGTTCCTGCCTTTCTCTGTCAGCTTCTTGTCTCCAAGCTTCTTGCCGAGCTCGCCATAAATCTCGGGCAACGTCATTGCAACTGTCAAATCGTAGCGGGCAACATTCTCCGAAAGATTCTTCTCCATCAGGCTAACAGTGTTGAGGGCTTTCTTATATTCTGCCTCAGCCCCTTTTTTATCACCTTCCGCCATCAGCTTGTCTCCCTGATATATTAATTCGGATGCCACATCGATCATTGAGTTTCGGGTGGTGACAAGCATCCTTCTCGCCGTCTCATCAAAATAAGGCTTGCTGTCTGCCGTCGCTTTGTCCGCTCCGCCCCAACGATAATTAGTAACCACATCATACGCACGGTCGACACGCGCCGGAATGCCGGGCTGCATTGTCGGCACAAGTTGATGTGTCATACCTGTTGAACGGAGATAATCTCTCATGCCGAGATAATATTCATCGCCAACGGTAGAACACCAATATATAGGACGCTTCCACCCGTCTGCCGCATTCGTCGCTATTATGTCAAGCATCAGAAGCTCTCCTAACCCGACATAACCCTTCTTTGCAACTGCAGGCGCTGCAGCGAGGTCGATAACTATCTCGTTCACGATCTCTGCTGAATCTTTCTCGGCTACAAGTCCGCGCTTGATCACGGTTTCCTTGTCAACCGGAATTGTGACAACACTCGAGGGGAACTCCGGATAGTGATAATCCGGATTATAAGTCTTTCCCGAATAAATCAGCTTCAGGCTTGACAGGAGATCCGCAGGAGCCCTCTCCCTGCCGGGAATAGTGACATCCACCTTCCCATATGCATAATCCGCCGGGGTTGCAGTGAAATGGACAGGTGCCGCTTCATAGCTTTCCTGCCTCATCTGGTTTGCATACCAATCAGATGCAAGATAACTCAGGTTGATAATCTTGACATCCGGACGCACCCCTTCCACTTCCTGTGCATACCACAGCGGGAAAGTGTCATTGTCTCCGTTACAGAACACGATAGCATTAGGCTCAAGACTATTGAGATAGTTCACCGCAAAGTCACGTGCGGCATACCTGCCGCTGCGGTCATGATCGTCCCATGTCTGGCTGACCATCTGTATGGGCACCACAGCACCGAGCGCACACGCAGCCACGGCACAATATACAGATGCCGAAACTTTTTTACGGTTGCCTACGATCGAGCGTATTATATGCCACATGCCAACCACTCCCATGCCTATCCATATTGCATAAGCATAGAACGAACCGGCGAAAGCATAATCTCGTTCACGGGGCTGACCGGGATACTGGTTAAGATAAAGGACAATAGCGATACCTGTCATGAAAAACAGGAAGAATACCACCCAGAACTGCTCTATGCCCCTCTTCCCTGCAAACGCCTGCCATATAAGTCCGATAAGTCCTAAAATCAAGGGAAGCATGAAGTAGACATTATGACCGGGGTTATCCTTGCCGAGATCATCCGGCAATAAAGACTGGTCACCTAAGCGGGCATTATCGATGAAAGGAATACCGGAAATCCAGTTACCGGCATCCAGTTCTCCCGCCTGATTGAGCACATCATTCTGACGCCCTGCAAAGTTCCACATGAAATAACGCATATACATGTGGATAAGCTGGTAATTGAAGAAATATTCAAGATTCTGCGCATACGTGGGTCGATATCCTATCTTTTGAGGATATGTTACCTTCCCTGTCATCTGATTCACGAACGGCTCTCCCTGCATGTCCCATTCAGGCACTTTCTCTCCGGTAGTTGCGTCAACAGCATGGAGTTCTTTAAGGTTGGAAGGTGTAGTGTCGAGAGTCACCCACTGTTTATAGAGATCACGATGCATGCGGCTATAGATACGGGGGAAGAGCATATTAAGCTCAGGATTCATTTTCACCTCGGATTTATAGTCGCGCTTCACGTAATAATCTTTGCCGGATTGCGCCTTTGAAGCATTCGAAGCCTGGTCACTGGTTGTAAGGAAACCATATTCAGAAGTAGGTTCGGCACCGCGCACACCTTTTGCATACATAGCCTTACCTTTTTCCACAACCTGCTGGTAAGCCGGATAGTCTATCAACACCGGAGACCCGTCTTCACGATAGGTTACCGTATCAGTCATAATCCCCATAAGTTTTTTCTGGGGACCGGAATATAGTGTTTCACCATAGATAAGAGGCGTCTCACCATACTGCTCACGGTTTAGATAAGAAGCAAGGTCAAACACATTATCCGGAGAATTTTGATTCATTGGTGTATCAGCGCAGGAGCGTATCAGAATAAGGGCATAGCTTGAATATCCGATAAAGATGACTGCTACGCTCCACATAATATTGCTCATCAACCTCACGGGGAGAGCTCTTCCCGGACGTATGAAAAGCCACGCCGCCAAAGCTGCTGTAAGAATCCATCCGAGCCACCAGCCACTTCCCATGAATAAAGTTCCTGAAAGCATAATAGCCAAAAGGAACGAGCATTTGATCATGATTGCAGACGACTGCTTCCACAGAGCATATAATGCCCAACAGAACACACACGCCGTCAATAACGCATAGAACAATGCACCGCTATTGAAACTCATGCCGAATCCGTTCACGAACATCAGTTCAAATCTCTGCGCCATCTTGATGAAACCGGGCACAAGACCGAAAAGGACCAGAGCGATGATAACAAAAGACACACCCAAGGCGATAAGCGACTTCACAAGGTCCATGTCTTTCCACTTCCTGTAAGCAAAAACGAGTACGATTGCCGGAATACACAAAAGGTTAAGCAAATGGACAGCAACGCTGATGCCAATCACATAAGCAATCAATATAAGATATCTATCCGAGTGCGGATCATCAGCACGGTTCTCCCACTTGAGAATTAGCCAGAAGACAAGAGCTGTGCAGAAAGATGAAAACGCATATACCTCTCCTTCCACTGCCGAAAACCAGAACGTATCGCTCCAGCAATATGCCAGCGCACCAACTACACCGCTACCCATTATCACAAGATAGCGCGACAAGGAAATCTCCTTGCGCCTGCGGTCAGATACCGTAAGCCGCGCCACAAGATGAGTGATTGTCCAGAAAAGCAACAATATGGTTAAAGCTGAAAGCAATCCGCTCATAGCATTCACCATCAGCGACACATATTGATCATTCGGAGCAAAATTTGCAAAGAAACGGGCGGTAAGCATAAAAATAGGGTTGCCCGGCGGGTGACCCACTTCAAGCTTGTCAGCCTGGATAATAAACTCGCCGCAATCCCAATATGAGGCAGTCGGCTCAAGGGTCAGCCAATATGTAGCAAGAGCGATTACAAAAACCACCCATCCGGTGATATTGTTGACCAAATTATATTTCTTTGTCAGCATAATTAAATAAGCTTATCAAAAGCAATGTTAATTTGCAAAATTAGCTAAAAATAGTGATAAATCCTACAATCTTCTTATACATGATATAAAAAAAGAGCCTCAGGTCTCCCTGAGGCTCCGCAAGGCGGCGATTACCTACTCT
>CASBHZ010000125.1 GCA_949123685.1 uncultured Bacteroidales bacterium
TGTAGACCTGCGGCCTAACATGTCAATACATTAATTTATTCTTACGAGATACTTAATGGTTAATAATTAATGGTTAATGGTTGCTTGATGCGAAATGGAAGTTTTACCTGATACAAAAATTAATGGTTAATAATCTTATCCAGGTTGTCTGCAAACCTGAATCAAGAATTATTAACCATTAACTATTAATTATTAATTATTAAAGAGGTTCTTTATAGAGCCAATAGATGACAAAACAGAGGATGCCTCGTATGGTATATAGACAGTCTTGTTGTCTTTACCCATTGTCATCTCTTTCAAGGTTTCGATATATTTGACTGCGAGCATGTAAGTTGCGGGATCTGTTTTAGTGGAAGCGACTGCTTCTGCAACCTTCCGGATAGCATCTGCCTCCGCCTGGGCGTTAAGCACAATTGACCTCGCATCACCTTCGGCACGCAATATCTCCGCCTGTTTCGTAGCTTCCGCTTCGTTGATACGTGAAGCTTTCTCACCTTCGGAGCGAAGTATAAGCGATTGTTTCTCACCCTCCGCATTCAGTATCTCGGCACGGCGGTTACGCTCTGCCTGCATCTGCTTCTCCATAGCCACACGTACACTCTCGGGAGGAGTGATGTCTTGTAGCTCTACACGATTTACCTTTACACCCCACTTGTTTGTGGCATCGTCAAGGATTGACTGAAGTTTGGTGTTGATAGTGTCGCGCGAAGTCAATGTCTCGTCAAGTTCGAGTTCGCCAATCACGTTACGCAAAGATGTCTGAGTCAGCTTCTCTATCGCATTGGGAAGGTTGTCAATCTCATATACCGCCTTCTTAGGATCCGTGATCTGGAAATAAAGAAGTGCGTTAATCTCTGTCGTAACATTATCACGCGTGATCACCTGCTGCGAAGGGAAGTCATACACCTGCTCACGCAAGTCAATGACCGGGGTCGTTGACATCCTAACAAAATAGCGTCCGCCGGACATTGCCACCGACCTCGTATATATCATCTTAGGACGGTCAACAAACGGAATAATAAAATTCAATCCTGGAGGAAGCACAGCATGAAAGCGTCCAAGACGCTCGATAACACGCGTTTCCGACTGCGGCACAACTTTAACGCCCGCCGCGATGATAGCCACAGCGATGCCGATAACAACAATCGCCAATACTATTGACACAATACTCATAAGTTTAATTTTTATTAGTTAATATTTTTTTAGGCCTTAGGCGTTAGGCTTTAGGCTTTAGATTCCTGTCAGCGATATTTTTTAGGCGTTAGGCGTTAGGCGTTAGGCATTAGGTCTTAGATTCCTGTCAGCGACATTTTCAGTTATTTACTTATATCAAACAAAGCTGCATCAAACAAATCTAACGCCTAAAGCCTAACTCCTAAAGCCTTAAACCTAATTCCTCTCAACATCCAGAATAATGCTGTCATATCCGGTGACGACCACTTCCTCCCCTCTGCTTACAACATCTTTACCTCCGGGAAGACGAACCTGCCAATAATCGCCATCTATACGAGCCCTGCCGAGTTTTCCGGGCTTGATCTCATCTGTCACGACAGCCACCCTGCCAAGAAGCGCATCCATGCCGGTGCGCGCTTTCTTTTTACTTCGTGCCTTATCCTGCCATTTGTTAAGCACCGGAATTAAAAGTATATATGCCGCCACCGCAGATGCCGACATGCTGACGATCTGCATCAGGAAAGATGCATCGCATATAGCTGCAATCATCGCCACCAAGCAACCTATAGCCAGACACAGCGTCCATATCCATTGAAACGCGATCTCCGAAATCAGTAGCAGACCCGCCACTATCAACCATAAAATCCAAAGTTCCATAGCTTATTCTTATTTATTAGAAAAATCGGCAATAGATATGCCAACTCTATTTATGTGTTCTATCAAGTGAATATTAGAAATTGCCGAGAACCGGTTTATATCCACAATATAAGGTATATCAAGATCATCCAGACGCAACATGATGTCCGTCATATCTTCATGCGTAACATTACTTCCTTTCAGGGAAATATCGATATCAGAAAACTTTTTCCACGTCCCTTTTGCCCTCGAACCATATATCACTGCATCGGAAACAGAAGGAATAGAAAAAATCACGTTCCCTATCATCGACAGGACTTCTCCCGACAGACCGGTTATCCTTTCAATCTCAAGATTCATTTTCAACAACAATCATCATTTTCTGTTCAAATTCAAGAAAAAGAGGAAGATAAACCTTACATACATTATCATATATCACTCCTGCCTCAGATTCATCATATGCATGACTTGTTATATTTCTGTCAGTAATGGAATTTAACCATTTCTCATCAGAAATCAACCCCACCTTCAAAGCCTGCCTGAAAGTATCTCGCGAACCCAGAATGTTCTCCATTCCTTGATATTCAAGATAATCCTTCATTACCTTCCACGCCAGTTCCTGAGTAAACTCGAATCTCTGAAGCAGCCCCTCCTTCAAGAGTTGCAATGACTCGCGACTCATCGGAGACGACATTGCCGCCATGATAATATCTCCCGCCTCTTCCAACCTACGCAAGGCACTCCGGTAATTATTCAACCGTTGAATCCATCTTATATCCTTAGATTCATACATACTACATTGGAAATTGTTTAGCTAAAATAACCATTCCGCATTTGAAAGCAGAATCTTTATTTGCAAATATAACATTTTTATAGCATTCCGGCAAGTAATGACTCGAAATGTTTAATTCAGATAATTCGAGAAGGGTAAATTAAAAAAATTGTAATAAAAAACGCTGACAACTTTGCGGTTAGCATTTTTTTTTGTAATTTTGCGAGCCGATTTTATCCAAATTAGCTCGTTACAAGAGGAAGCATCGTTGGTTTTGGCCGACCAACCGCTTAATTTTGTGACATTTAGAAACATTAATTTAAACATTAAAGTTAAAAGTGGATACTTTAAGCTATAAGACACTTTCAGCCACCCCCGAGACAATCGTCAAGAATTGGGTGGTTATTGACGCTACCGACCAAGTGCTCGGCCGTCTCTGCTCAGTAGTTGCCAAGATTCTTCGTGGCAAACATAAAGCAAGCTTCACGCCCAACCTTGACTGTGGCGACAACGTTATCATCATCAACGCCGACAAGATTGTGCTCAATGGTGACAAAATGACAAAACGCGAGTATCTTCGCTACACCGGTTATCCGGGAGGACAGCGTGTTTACACTCCCGCCGACCTCATGGAGAAATCAAAGAAGACTACTATCAAGGCAGGGAAACACCCCCTCTTCATCAAAGTTGTTAAAGGCATGCTCCCCAAGACTAAGCTTGGTGCCGCTCAGCTCAACAACCTTCACGTTTACAACGGCGCAGAGCATCCTTTCGCCCATGTGAACCCGACAGTAATCGACATCACTAAAATGAAATAAGAAAGAAGATGGAAAAAGTAAATGCACTTGGCCGCCGTAAAGCAGCCGTAGCTCGAGTTTATCTTACCGAGGGTACAGGTAAAATCATTATCGACAAACGTCCTCTGGATGTATACTTCCCCTCTTCGATTCTTCAATATATCGTAAAACAGCCGCTCAACACTCTCGATTGCGCAGAGAAATATGATATCTACGCTCACATTGACGGCGGCGGTTACAAAGGACAGTCAGAGGCTCTTCGTCTCGCCATTGCCCGCGCATTGGTGAAAATCAACCCCGAAGACAAGCCTGCACTCCGCGCAGAAGGATTCATGACACGCGACCCGCGCGCTGTAGAGCGTAAGAAACCGGGACGTCCCAAAGCACGCAAACGCTTCCAGTTCTCGAAACGTTAATATATTATTGTGTTTAGCATCTAAATTCGCAAGATGGACACGTTCCCTACTTCCGGATTGTATTAAAAAAGAACGTAAACAAACTTAAAAAACAAATGGCAACACCAACATTTGACCAACTCCTCGAGGCAGGATGTCATTTCGGTCACCTCAAACGCAAATGGAATCCCGCAATGGCTCCTTATATCTTCATGGAGCGCAATGGTATCCACATCATAGACCTCTATAAAACGGCAGCTAAAATCGAAGAGGCTGCAGCAGCTCTCAAGCAGATTGCAAAAAGCGGCAAGAAAGTTCTCTTCGTAGCAACAAAAAAACAGGCCAAAGAGACTATCGCTGAAAAAGCAAAATCAGTTAACATGCCTTATGTTATCGAACGCTGGCCCGGCGGTATGCTCACCAACTTCCCCACAATCCGCAAGGCTGTGAAGAAAATGACCACCATCGACAAGATGGAGAAAGACGGCACTTTCGACAACCTTTCAAAGCGCGAGAAACTTCAGATCACCCGTCAGCGTGCCAAACTTGAAAAGAACCTCGGTTCTATCGCTGACCTCGGTCGCCTTCCCTCAGCCCTCTTCGTGGTTGACGTATTGAAGGAGCACATCGCGGTTGCAGAGGCAAACCGCCTTGGCATACCCGTATTCGCTATCGTTGACACAAACTCAAATCCCGAGGATGTTGACTACGTAATCCCCGCAAATGACGATGCATCAAAGAGCATCGAAGTTATCCTTGACGCTGTGTGCGGAGCGATGGCTGAAGGTCTTGAAGAACGTAAAGTTGAAAAGATCGACACTCCCGAGGAGAAAGAAGAAGGAGAAGCTTCATCAGCAGGCAAACGCCGTCGCGTTCGTCGCAATGAAGAGCGCGCTGCAGCTCCCGCCGAGGCAGAAGCTACAGAAGAAGTAAAAGAAGAAACTGAAGAGGCTTAATCCTTATCCTTAAATGTCTTTAAGGACCTTAGACCTTGAAGGCCTTAAGGTCCTTAAGTTTTTTTAAATATAAACCAGCTAAAAATAAAACTACTATGGCAGTTAGTATAGAAGATATCAAAAAATTGCGCAATATGACCGGCGCAGGTATGATGGACTGCAAGAACGCCCTCGCAGAGACAGAAGGCGATATCCAGGCAGCTATAGAGATCATCCGCAAGAAAGGTCAGGCTGTTGCCGCTAAACGCGAAGACCGTCAGGCTTCAGAAGGATGTGTCCTCTCTGCTGTTAAAGAGAATTTCGCAGCTATCGTAGCTTTGAAATGCGAGACTGACTTCGTTGCCAAGAACGAGTCTTTCCGTGCCCTCACCAAGCAGATCCTTGATGCAGCTGTTGCTGCCGGTGCAAAAACTCTTGACGAGGTTAAAGCCCTCAAGCTTGACGACCGCACTGTTGAGGAGCATATCACAGACGAGATCGGCAAGACCGGTGAGAAGATGGAACTCGGTGCTTACGAATGCATCGTTGCTCCCAGCGTGGCTGCTTATGACCACCTCGGCAACAAGCTTGCAACTATCGTAGGTTTCAACCTCGAAGGCGTATCTGCCGAGATTGGCAAAGAGGTTGCAATGCAGGTAGCCGCAATGAATCCTGTTGCTGTTAACCGCGAGGCTGTTCCCGCTGCCGTTATCGAGGAAGAGAAAAATGTAGCTATCGAAAAAACCAAGACTGAGCAAGTTAACAAGGCTGTAGAAGCAGCCCTGAAGAAAGCAGGTTTCAATCCTAACCATTTCGACAGCGACGATCATATCGCATCCAACATCACCAAGGGCTGGATCACAGAGGAGGATGCTGCCAAGGCTCGCGAAATCATGGCAGAGGCTGCAGAAAAGAAAGCTGCAAACCTTCCCCAGCAGATGATCGACAACATCGTTAAC
>CASBHZ010000126.1 GCA_949123685.1 uncultured Bacteroidales bacterium
CCGGGGGGCAATTTATCTGGTCAACCGGGGGGCAAATTCACTGAGTTTTTCCAGTCGTTGAACTGACTGCGGAAGTTTTCGTTGGTGTTGAACGTGACATTAGCCTCAAAGAGCAGTTTTAGGAAATTGAGAAAGGTGGATTTTCCGGTGTTGCGTTCCTCAGACACCAAGAGCAGAATCGGAAGTTTCTGCAACGGCATGGTATAGAGGATTTGCAGGTAGTCAAGACCGAGGTCGTACTGTTCGCCGAAGATGTGGCGCACGAGCGATTCGATGCACGGCCATTCTCCCTCGGCGGGGATATGGCTTAGCGGCGAATACTTGTTCTTGAAACTGCCCACTACCGGCTGATAGTCCAGATGGGAGGGAACACAACAGAAACCGTCGTATTTGGGCACGTTGGCGAGAAAATCCTTGCCGTAGTCCTGACGGATTGCCTCGATGGTCCACGGTATGCTGCGCTCGATGAGCTGTCCGGCGGCGTTGGGTTGGCGGACAATCTTGTAGTAGGTGGTGCCGATGCGCTCGAAGCGGTTGTCGGCGGGAGGTGTAACCGTTACGTCTTCCATAGGCTCAGTCATCGTTAGAGGGGTTGATAATGGAGTTGACCTCCCGCAGGCTGTAGCGGGTGCTGCCGTTCACCTTGAAGGGGTGGAGTCTGCCGTCCTTGGTCATGTTATAGACCGTGGTCTCGCAGATGCCGAGCCGCTCGGCAACCTCTTTCTTGGTGATTGACTTGTCCTTCTCGGCCTCCATGTAGAGGGGGAGCAGACGCTCGCGGGTGGCTTCGATTGTGTCCACCACAAGCTGATTGAGGTCAGAGAGGCGGACGTTGAGGATAATATCGGGAGAGTCAGGGTCGAGTGCCGACGCCTGAAGGAGGTCGAAAAGATTCAATTTCATCTGAGAGAAATGAATTTGAAAAGTTATATCGCCGAGTAACTTACATCACCTACAGCCCCGGCGACGAAAGAGGCTGCGGTGACGTGTCCCCGAAAGGACATAGGAGGGGCTGTCGGCTATGTATTGTTAAAGCCGACGGTTGTTGCTGCCGGCTTGTCAGGGTCGGCAGAGGGCGTAGCTCCCCCTTTCCCACATCGTGCCGAAAGGCAACAACATGAGGGGCATCTGTTCCTTATACAGGGCAGATACAAGGGCGGTTGTGTCTTACTTTGCAATAAGGTAAGGCATACGCGTTTTTCTTCTTTTTAATTGATTTTTTTTGACGTACAGATTCTGTACGGGCACAGTTGTGGCTGTCGCAAAATTCAGCTCGTATAGGCTCTATGGCAGTTTATGGCTGTGCCGTTCTTTCTTCTTCTGCCGTTGTTCCATGCATTTAATCCGTTGAGCATCGCTCCCTTAGTGCGAGTTGTTGCCGGGTTAAACCGTTGCGGTTCGTTCCGCATTCAACGGCAGGCTTTTCATAGTGGTTCCGGATTCTGAGTCCGGTCTTCTGATCAGGTACCTCGTTATTATTGTTACAGTGTCAATATCGGGCATGGCATCCGTCAGGGAGCATCGTTCCTGTTCCAGTCTATAAAGCTGAACGTGTCGCTTCGGGCGTGCGCTGCCTTCAATCGTTACATAAAGATAACAAAAATTTTCGAGATTACCAAATCTGCACAATTTCCCGTGGGCGGCTGACATTGTCGGCTATCGGATGTGTATGATGTAGGTATGTGTCAATAGCGTCCACAAGTGTCACACCTGAACATGGGCACCGGTGTCGGTGTAAGGTTTGGGTCTGTACCCGCACACCGATTTGTTCGCAAGGTATTGCGCATCCGGCTGCGAAATTCAGGCACACACTTCCGGGTGTTGTGCGTGGGGAGTCCGACCCATCGGGGTCGGCTCATAGAGAGTCAGCCCACTCTTGGACTGCGGGGTATGTCTGCGGCGGATAACGACTCGACCGTCACGGCAGAGCAATCTGAGGCTCTGCTATGGTCGCGAAATTTGCCACCGCAACTTTCCTAACAAAGCTTTGTTCAAAAAAGTTCACGATTCGATGAAAAATACCATCCATAGTCAAAAGTAGTGCATGAGCGGTCATGGCAACCCACGCAAAATCTTCTTTTCATAGGCAAAGATAATACCACCTTATCGGTCTTTCCAAATTATTCCGGGTATGGTTCCCATTCTTCCATTTGGGGTTCCTACTTTTCCCTTCTTAGTACCCCTCGCCCTCTAAAAATATGCTTATAATCCCCCAAATCTATGGTTTTTGACCCGCTTTTGGAGGATTGTAAACTAATTTATTAAAATATCCCCAGTGGCATTATGGTATATACAATTTTCCATAGGTGGCGCGGTTTCTTTTTTAAGGGATACAGCATTATATACCCAGCCAAAAAGAGTTTTTAGGCTACATTCTTTATTGGGGATTCTTTTATTGTCAGAAGAAGAATACACTTTAACTTTTGGATTTGAGAAGTACGTCTTACCCTCGTATACAAGTTTAATGAAGCTTTCAACAAAGCCGATCGTCGCATAATGAACGTAGTCTCCATTACTTACCTTTATCTGGTAATCAGGGTGCCTGATTTGTTGATTCCCAATAATTGTAATCTTTTCAATACTAGAAAGTCGCTCCAGCTCCATTATTAAATTCTCTAATTCTTGACGATAAAATGGAGTTTCAATATCATCATGTGAAAATGGATTCAAAATTAGTCGACGATCATTTTGTAATGACGGCGCAACATCAATCATTTGGCATTGCTCAATAAATCTTTTATAGTTTGTAATAAGTCCATTCAAATCTACCGCAACCTTCTCAGGCTCTCGTTCATTTATTTGTAATTGAAGATTCATTGGGAGAATGCGTTTCATCTGCTGCTCACACAATCTTCTTAATGTATTTGCACATGCCGCTAAATGGAATGTTTTTAAGTAAATCTTAGCTTGCTCTATGTATGTTGGGCTTATTATAAGATGTGATTCTGGGTAATCATTTGCATATGTAGCATATAATTCACATTTTCTCCATTCTTTTGTTGCCTTACGTTGTTCTATTTCAGACCATACAAGATGAAAAAAAGCACGATCATGTGTGAAAAGTATTATTTGATACCGACCCACATAATTGTCAAACAATATACGAATTACATGCTTTCGGAAAGACATATCCAGACTTATAAGCAAGTCATCAATAAATAATACGGAGGCTGATTGAGAAGAGCCTGGCCTACGCTCCAAAATAGACAATCTCAAAGCTAGAGCCATGCATGTAATTTTTGCTTCATAAAAAAATGATTTAGGATGAGTTATGATACTTTTGTCTTGAATATTTTGGTCGTCCATTTTTGCATGTATCAAAATACTAGGAGCATGTAATTGTCCATCTCTTGACCTTTTGCTTTTTGGACAATTGAATGTGGCATCTCTATAATCTAATTTGATACGAGCATCCACATTAAATGCATTTTCAAGCATAGAGTTCGCTACTCCTTCAATAATTACCAATGCATCTTTCATTAATTCATTAAATTGCTTTACTAATTTAATGAACTGCTTATACTCAACCGTTTGTTGATTGAAATTATGATTCTTTTTATTCCGCGGTAATTTTAAATATGTTGTCTTTAAATAAGCCCACCAAGCTCCAGAGTTTAATGACGGGGCAATTCCCTCATCAAATATAGGGATGAATTCAGCATCTAAATCAATAAAAGGAAGTACCTCTTTTTCAAATAAATTAAATACTTCATTATCCTCGCTATTACAAAAATCAAAAAGAGATGAGAGAAACTTATAGTTCATAAAATCACTAGACATCATAGTTAATCTCATGAAATCTCTCATCAAAGGATCATTACAATAATAGTTATACAGAGAATCATTTATAACTAAAGCACTACCACTTTCGTTTTCAAACGTAATTGATATTCCTGAATTATCCTCAGCTGAGGCATAACGATTTCTTAGATTCTCATTGTGCCCATGAAGAAAGTATTTTTTAGCTTGATCTTGAGTTTTCGTATACGCTTGGAAATGCGTGTAAAAACTCCAATACAACGAACTTTTACCAGCCCCATTTTCTCCGTATAATAATAGGTTTTTACAATCTATATTCAACGAAAAATGGGTTCTGAAAAACTTAAAATTCTCGACATCAATAGATTTTATCTTCCAATTAGCCATTGCGTTCACTCATGTATTGTGTAAATTGCGTAATAAAAAGTCGCATCTTATTCATATTCTCCATTAAAGGATTGCCCGATTTAAACAACGATGTGAAAATCTGAGTAATACTATCACTAATATCATCTGGATTAGTTATCAAATTAACTTCTTTAATCCACGGATATATAATTGAGACATCGTTCTTCTCAAATAATTGTGGCATCATTAATTCCATAACAATAAAATTTCTAAGATTCTCAAAGAACCTTTTTATTGTATCAGAATGATTATCCACATTTATTCCATACTTTTCTAAGTATATAGCAAGAAATGATATAATCCTTTCTACTAAGATACAGTATGGCTCAATTTCCGTATTACGTATTATATCAGTGTTTTTTATTAATAATACGTTTGTTTGTCCTTGTCCGTCTTCAAATTTATGTTTAGGTAGGATTGAGACTTTTCCCCAGATAGAATTTAAGAAAAATGACAAATAGCAGAGTGTATTAAAATCACCAGTAATTATATAATCAGATTTTCCGGATTTACCGACTAATGCAATAATATTATTATCTGCTGAAATATTCTTTTTAATTAAAAGAATATCCTCACCTCTATCATCATTTTGTTTAATATAACTTGCATATGTCTTAACTTGGACAAAATCTTTGATCTTAGCAGTATGATTTAACTCTAATATTTTCTTTAATTCTTGTTTCATCTTCACAAAAAATTTTACCAAGTTAGACTATCAACATTCAACAAGAAATCTATTAAACCAATTGTAACGATTCCTTCCTCGTTCCTTTTGGGTTTAATGTAGTCTTTAACGATGATGATTTTTTTGAAAGAATCATCAATGTTAAGAAGGGAGGCGGATTCCTGACGTTCTTTGGCATCAGTAGGCATTATGAACGCGGATTGGATATAGTAGCGTTGACTTCCCTGATTAGCAACGAAATCCACTTCATATTGTTTGCGAACCCTCTTGCCGTTTTTATCCGTTGTCCGATGCTCCACTACACCCACATCGACTTGGAAACCACGAATTTTTAGTTCATAGATCGGAAGAGCACACGTCTGAACTCCAGTCACGCGATAGTATCTCG
>CASBHZ010000127.1 GCA_949123685.1 uncultured Bacteroidales bacterium
GGCATACGAGATACTATCGCGTCACTGGAGTTCAGACGTGTGCTCTTCCGATCTGCCACCTCTTGTGAGTCCGGGCCATTGTACTGAGTCATAAGTAACGGATACTTGCGGCTTGGATCAAAATTAACCGGCTTGATAATATAAGCATTCATCTCTTCGCCAGCTGCATTCTTGACTCTTAAAAATTCCTTCTTAGGTGCAGAAGAGTATTTCGATGCATAAGCTGCATTATCCTCGAGTTCCTTAATTGTCTCTCCCTTTGAATTGCAAATGGTATATTTTGTCGGGGTCAATGCATTACTATAGGTCCTAACATAATAATCCATGTTAGAACTGAACGAAGCATATTCAAACCCATCCATGTCATTCAATGGCGTTGCAACACCCTTGGAGTCAATCCTGACAACGTTACGGTTGATCGCACCTCGCATAGTAGACTGGACATAGTGAAAACCTGTCTTTGAAGATTTCCCATAATACTGCGTTACATTCCATTCACCATTCGTAATCTGGCGCAGCATACTGCCGTTATAGTCATACTCATAAAGATGACAATAACCGGAACGTTCGCTACCAATAACAAACGATGTATTTCCATAATCCACCATCTGATATACAGAGGGACTCAACCATGCTTGACTTCGCTCTTCAATTAATAATTTGGCAACGGTTGATCCGGGATTAACCTTAAAAAGACATAGGTGATTCTGATCCCTATTCAATGTCATAACCATGAGTTGGGTTCCGGAACCGTCATACTCCATCGAGGGCACATAAGACTCAATTGGAATATCCATAGTCTTGGTTGTCCTGTTATCAATATTGTAAACCTTTACGCTCACTTTTACATTTGGATATCCAGCAAGAGGATATTTATATGTATACTGAGAAGGATATACGTCAGATAATGGCTCCGAGTCACAAAAACTCTTGTAACTATCAAAAGAATATGTAGGCACTTCGGATTCATCAAAACGAATATAAGCAAGCGAAGTGTCATCACCACTCCATCTTATTGTGTTGACAACACCAAACTCCTCTTCATAACTCCAATCCGACACACCATTGATAACTTTATTTATTTCCCCGTCATCCGTGATCGCCTTATCAGTATCATAGTCAAGATTCGATATAAAAATATTGTTATCACGTGTATACGCAACCATTCTTCCATCATGCGACATGACTGCCCCTCGCTGAGCACCTGCAGACGATACCCTTTTCAACGTTGAACGCATTACGTCGTAAACATAATACTGGGCAGTGAATGAATGGCGGTATATCTTCCTCACATCATTCCAAAGAAGAATCTTTTTCCCGTTTCCACTTACTTGATAACCATTGAAAGAATCAATCCTAAGATCACCTTTTATTGCGTCAAGACTGAACAAGGTTCCTATTTTTCGCCCTGTCTTATACTCAAAAATCTCAATTGAACGTCCATCTTCACTAATTGCCGAATATGTAAGCCCATCGGCAAGCGGACGCATTTCCTTTATGCTTTGCGGAGAATTTTTTCCGGGGGCTATATAATCCTCTATAGTAAGAGCTGAGGCATCTGTAGCAATCAAACCCAATGCTAAAACAGAACATCCAATGAAACTTTTGAAATTCATATCAACAATCTTTGATTATGTAGTCTGACATATGCGAACTGAGTATGCAACCATTTGTCTTTTAACAATGGTCTGCATACTCAATGACACAAAAATTAATAAGATCTCGCAAAAACAACGCGTTGTGCAGAAGGTTTGCCTGTCACCATACATACACCCGGAGTTTTATCCCCATCAAAAGGAATACAACGGATAGTAGCTTTTGTTTCTTCCTTGATTCTTTCTTCTGTCTCGGGGGTGCCATCCCAATGTGCCAAAATGAAACCTCCGTTTTCAATCTTTTCTTTAAATTCTTCGTAAGTATCGGCAGTTGTTGTCTTATCCTCACGCATTTTCAATGCCTTAGCGAAAAGATTACGCTGTATTTCATCAAGCAGGCGGACAATCTCATCAACGATTCCGTCAAATTTCACAGTTTCCTTTTCAAGCGTGTCTCGACGCATAATCTCTACGGTACCTTCTTCAAGGTCTCGCTGACCAATGGCAAGACGCACTGGAACTCCCTTAACCTCGTAATCCGCAAATTTGAAACCCGGACGGCGATTGTCAGCGTCATCATATTTAACGCTCACCCCTTTTGACCTCAATTCCTTCAACAATGGTTCCACCTTCTCTGAAATAGCTTTCAAGCCCTCGTCATTCTTATAGATAGGCACAATAACCACCTGTATTGGGGCAAGTTTGGGAGGGAGCACGAGACCATTGTCATCACTATGTGTCATGATAAGCGCACCCATCAAACGGGTTGAAACGCCCCATGAAGTAGCCCATACGTATTCAGGCTTATTTTCTTTGTTCATGAATGTCACATCGAAAGCCTTTGCAAAATTCTGCCCGAGGAAGTGCGATGTTCCAGACTGAAGAGCCTTGCCATCCTGCATCATAGCCTCAATAGTATATGTATCTAACGCTCCGGCAAAACGCTCATTCGGTGACTTGACACCTTTCACCACCGGGACAGCCATGTAATTCTCAGCAAATTCTCCGTAGACATTAAGCATCTTTATGGCTTCTGCCTCCGCCTCCTCTTTTGTAGCATGAGCCGTATGCCCTTCTTGCCAAAGGAACTCTGCAGTACGCAAGAACATACGCGTGCGCATTTCCCAACGGAATACATTCGCCCACTGGTTCACAAGAATCGGAAGATCCCTGTAAGAATGTATCCAATTCTTATATGTATTCCATATTATAGTCTCGGATGTGGGACGTATAATCAATTCTTCCTCAAGTCTCGCGGCAGGATCAACAACCACTCCGTTACCATCAGGATCATTTTTCAGTCGGTAATGCGTCACGACAGCACACTCTTTTGCAAATCCCTCTACATGATCAGCCTCTCGGCTCAAAAACGATTTGGGAATAAGCAATGGGAAATATGCATTCTGATGACCTGTTTCTTTAAACATATCATCAAGCTGACGTTGCATCTTTTCCCAGATTGCATAACCATAAGGCTTGATGACCATGCATCCGCGAACAGCTGACTGTTCCGCAAGATCAGCCTTGACCACCAATTCGTTATACCACTGTGAGTAATTATCTGATCGTTTAATGAAATTCTTTAGTTCTTTCGCCATGACTTATGGAAAATTATTTATATGTTTTCATATTTTAGCCGTCAAATGGGCACTTCTACACGCAAAGTTACAAAATTATCACGATATAAACACGTAAAACGGCATAAATATTCCCTGTTCATCGGGAAATTCATGCCGTTTTATAGATTTATAAATAAATTATTCAATATCAGATATACCCAGAACTATCTTGAAAGGGACTCCATACGCTTCTTAAGTTCCTCCTCATAGGCATCCCAATCAGTTATCGGACGATTCGAAACTCCCGATTCCATCGCAGCTTTAGCCACAGCGGGTGCCACCCGATACAGAAGCCTCTTGTCGAATGGTTTAGGCAAAATATAATCTTTCCCGAACACAAAATCCATGCCGCCGTATGCCTCTTTTACAGAATCTGACACTTCCTCACGGGCGAGAGCGGCAATAGCCCTACATGCCTCAAGTTTCATGTCTTCGTTGATTTCAGACGCCCGGCTATCCAGTGCGCCTCTAAAAATATACGGGAAACCGAGCACATTATTCACCTGATTAGGATAATCGCTTCTACCCGTGGCAATAACAAGATCATCACGCGTTGCCTTGGCAAGTTCATAGGCAATTTCAGGTTCGGGGTTGGCAAGAGCGAAGACTATCGGGTCGGGAGCCATACTTTTTAGCATCTCCGGAGTCAGGACATTCGCCACACTGAGTCCAAGAAAGACATCCGCCCCAACCATTGCTTCTTCCAAAGTGCGAATATCCCGGACAGTCGCAAACTCTCTCTTCTGAGAGTTTATATCCGTCCTATCTTCTCTGATAACACCCTTGGAATCACACATAACCACATTTTGCGGCAGCACGCCAAGCTTAATATAAAGCCTTGCGCAACTGATAGCAGCCGCACCTGCGCCATTCACAACGAGCTTGACTTTGTCAATTTGTTTATGCTGCACTTCAAGGGCATTAATGAGCGCAGCGCCGGAAATAATCGCAGTGCCATGCTGGTCATCATGCATGACAGGAATACTGCACTCTCGTTTTAGACGATCTTCTATCTTAAAGCACTCGGGTGCTTTTATATCCTCAAGATTTATCCCTCCGAAAGTCGGACTGATTGCCTTTACTATTTCAACCAGCTTATCCGGATCTTTCTCGTCCACTTCAATATCAAAAGAGTCTATGCCTGCAAAAATTTTAAACAGCAACGACTTGCCTTCCATTACCGGCTTTCCCGCAAGTGCTCCTATATCACCTAAACCAAGAACTGCTGTTCCGTTTGACACCACAGCCACCATATTCCCCTTATCGGTATATCTGTAAGCCAACGCAAGATCGCGCTCTATTTCCTTACATGGATATGCCACGCCGGGAGAATAAGCCAGCGACAAGTCGTGCTGGTTAGCATATGGTTTGGTTGGAAGCACCTCTATTTTGCCGGGCGTCCACTCTTCATGATACCTCAATGCATCATCTTTTATATTCAATTTATTTGTTTCTGGCATGATCAAATATCATTAGTTTTAATATATAACAAATTACTATACCATGTGATGATTTTAATTCCGACATCAACGCCAACACAAAATTACAAAATATTCGCCACAATAGGCACATGTTATGCAACATATAAACACGAATAATACGTTTTAATAAATACCAACACAATATATTTTAGCTAAAGTTTTCCAAAATATTTTATATATAATTATATATCAACAGTTTAAAAAATATACAAGCCAGAAAAGTTTTCCAAAACAGAAAACTTTTCACAACAAAGACAACAAAATATTTGCTCAATACACATAATAATCCTACCTTTGCACCACATAAAGGAAGACACCTTTTGTTTAAGAAGTTGTTTAAAAATAACTGTGAAATTTGGGGCGGCTCTCTTTTGAATAAA
>CASBHZ010000128.1 GCA_949123685.1 uncultured Bacteroidales bacterium
TCTACACAAGGAGACACACTCTTTCCCTACACGACGCTCTTCCGATCTCGTTACCGACCCTAAAGACACAGGTGAATCATGTGGCAGTTGATAGGTTTATCCATAATACAGAGCATTATGCTATCCTTCGGGCAGCTGACACTAAAATTAGCGTTAGTAAAGATGCCCACATTTGCATGGACAACACGTTTCTGGTTAGATATGCTCACCAACTGGTGGTTTCTCGTCTGTGGAATCCTTTTCGGAGGAGCATCGGTATTATGGATGTATATACTGAAACACTTTCCTCTCAACATGGCATATCCAATGGCGAGTCTTAGCTATGTCTTCGCCTTGGTTTTTGCAATAGTATTCCTCCACGAAACAGTTGCCTGGAACCGCTGGCTCGGAGTAGCACTTATCATGATCGGCTGCATTTTCGTAGCCAAATGAATAAGGGCAAGTAAATATAAATATGAAATATCATATATGAAGAAACTGATTATAATATTCTTAACGATATTCGTTTTTGCCGGCATCGGGATGGCGACACCACTCTCCGTGGCGAAACAAAAAGAGGTTGTCAGCCGGATAAACAAGGCTGCCGCCGGACTAAAATCAATGAGCTGTTCTTTCGTACAGACCAAACACCTGTCACTACTCAGTGACAAGATGGTGTCGGAAGGGAAGATGAACTATAAGCAACCTAACAAGTTACGGTGGGAATACACTTCACCTTATCAATATATATTCGTCTTCAATGGTACAAAAGTTTATGTGGGCAATAAATCGCGTAAAGACGTGATAGACACAGGCAGCAACAGACTCTTCAAGGAAGTGGCACGTATAATGATGAGCACGGTAACAGGAACCGCACTATCAAACACCACCGATTTCATAACAAGTGTGGAAGATAGCAAGAACCTATGGCGTGTAACCCTTGTGCCTAAAAAGAAAGAGCTTAAAAAAATGTTTGCCAAGATAATCCTGTCTTTTTCTAAAACAGACCTGATGATCTCGGAAATAGACATATACGAGAAGAATAATGACCGTACGAACATTCGGTTCAAAAATATAAAAAACAATATAACGATAAATGAGACTTTTTTTGCTATTCCTAAGTAGCATACTCGCCTTCTGCTCATTCGCAGCATCCACCCGGCGACATGCATTCCATATTGATATGCAAAAGGCTTATATATCAGGCGTATTGATAACAAACGAGACTGAAGACGTTATAAACGGGTGCATGATAAATGAATTTGGCATTTCGGCAATCGATTTTTCATATTCCAAGAACAAGGGAGAACTGAAGCTTATCAATGTAACTTCTTTCTTGAACAAATGGTATATAAAAAGGGTGCTGAGAAACGATATGGGTTTCTGTATTCAGATCCTATTCGGAATCCCCCATAAAACAAAAAAATGTTATGAGGTGACTCGCTCGGGAGATGAAGTGACCATACTCAACACCAAGCGTAAAATGAGATATTCTTTCACCCCCATCGAAGAAAAAAATTGTAATAATGATACTGAAGAATAATCTATACCATATATTGTACTCAGATCCGGAGTCAAGGTCTTTCCGGCTGGAACTGATTCCGGATTCCATGATATATAAAGCACATTTCCCGGAGAAACCCATCACTCCGGGTGTGTGCATAATACAGACCGCAACCGAATTGCTAAAAGAATTATTAACTGAAGACATTGAGCTGGCAACAGTTTCCAACACTAAATTTCTCAATGTCATCAATCCTCTTGAAACTAAAGAAATAACATATACTTTCACCAAAATAATTCCCGGAGATAACGGATTGATGAAGATTTCCGCAGTAGTGAGCAATAACGAAAACACATTTACAAAACTATCTCTCGTATATCACAGGAAATGATAAAACCTGAAAGGAATGACCTGATACGGACTATGCGCAGGCACAAAATATGTGTACTGGTTCCGACCTATAACAATGCAGGGACCATTGGCAACGTATTGTCTCGCATAAAGGATTACTCTGCCGACATAATAGTGGTCAACGACGGCAGCACCGACGATACGGAGGAAATCCTAAATTCTTTCAGGAATGAAATATATACAGTGAGCTATTCCCAAAATGCGGGGAAAGGACACGCCCTGAAAAGAGGGTTCAAGAAAGCCTTAGAGTTGGGGTATGAGTATGCCATAACGATAGATTCAGATGCACAACATTATCCGGAAGACATTCCGGCATTTGTTAAAGCCATAGTGGAGTATCCCGGAACCTTGATCGTGGGAGAAAGAGACCTTACAAAAGTTGACATAAATGGCAAAAGCTCTTTCGCCAACAAGTTCTCAAACTTCTGGTTCTGCGTGCAGACGGGCAAAAAACTCAATGACACACAAACCGGATATCGCGCCTATCCGCTCAAAAAGCTTTATGGACTTTCCATACTTACGAGCCGCTATGAAGCTGAACTTGAACTATTGGTATTCGCTTCATGGAACGGGGTCAAAATAATATCGATTCCGATCCGCGTATATTATCCGCCTCAATCGGAACGTGTGTCACATTTCAAGCCGGCACTCGATTTCACCCGTATAAGCATACTCAACACACTCCTGTGCATAGCTGCCATTGCGTATGGATTACCCTCCATGATATGGAATACGTTCTATCAACGTAAAATCTTCAATCAGGAATTTAAGCCTTTTACTCGAAGAAAGGGTGAGAAAATGTCTACCGCCGTGACATTTGGAAGAATATTCAGGTCTGCTTACGGCTTCTCTTTCTTCACACTCTTTGCAACTGCAGTATTCTCCCCTTTCGCTTCATTATATTTCATCACCGGAAAAAATTCAGACAAAAAGAAGTTCAGATTTCACAAAATGGTGAGATGGGGATGCTCTGTTATCTCCCGCAACTATCCGGGTGCCAAGACCGTATATGAAAACAAGGAAGGTGAAAACTTGAATATTCCGGCACTTATCATATGCAACCACCAATCTCATCTCGATCTGCCTGCATTGATAGCCATAAGCCCCAAGCTTGTCTTCCTGACCAATGACTGGGTCTGGAACAGTCCTATATTCGGAAATATCATACATAAAGCCGATTTCTTGCCGGTTTCCAAAGGAATGGAAACCATAATGCCCAAACTGCGCGACATTAAGGCTAAGGGATATTCAATTGTGGTATTCCCGGAAGGAACGCGTTCAGAAGATTGTTCCATCCTAAGGTTCCATCAAGGAGCATTCCTGCTCGCCCGGGAATTGGATATGGATATTGTCCCTATGGTGATTCATGGTGCGGGTCATTTCCTGCCAAAAAAGAGTTTCCTATTCTGTAAAGGGAGAATCACCTTGAAAACTTTAAAACGCATAGAAAGGTCTTCTTTTTCAGATCTTCTCCTGCGTCAACAGGCATCATATTTCCGCAAACTGATCAGCGCAGAATATAACAATATGGTTTTAGAAAATGAAAAAGCCGATTATTTCAGCAGTTTCGTGCTATATAAATATGCTTGGAGAGGATGGCGAACCGTGGCGAGATGTAAGAAAGAATTGAAAAATTCCATTAAATATGAGAGCATTATCAATTCCGGGGATGCTCTTAAACGCGTCAGGATAATAAATAGTGGCATCGGTGTCATCCCTTTGCTATATGCCTTGGTGAATAAAAACACTGATGTATATGCCTTTGAAGGGAATATCAACCATCATGCCATTGCCACCGGAACTCCGTCTATCCCTTCAAACCTACATTTCATTCATGCTGTCTGGGACTGCGACATGGGAGAAGATGGCGATTATGACCTGACTTTAACATTAGAACAATGAAGGGTAGGAAGAAATGCATAATAATAGGAAGCGGACTCGGAGGATTATCCTGCGGGGTCATACTCTCCCGCAACGGATTTGATGTAACCGTGCTGGAGCAAGGAAGACAGATCGGGGGATGCCTGCAATGTTTCTCCAGAGGAAATGCCAAATTCGAGACCGGAATGCATTTCATTGGGAGCGCGGCACCGGGACAGACCCTGAACAAACTGATGCGCTATCTTGAACTTGACAATATAAATCTTAGCCGCCTTGATCCAACAGGCTATGACATTGTCTCCCTTGCAGGGTCACGATTCCGTTTTGCCAACGGCAGGGAGGCATTCATATGCGGGATGGGAGAGTATTTTCCCAAAGAGAAAGATAACCTCGCCCGCTATTTCGACTTGATAGAACAAATAGCCCAAGCCTCTACCCTCCATTCGTTGCGATATGCAGAAAACGACACAGCGATCAACACTTACTACCAAACAGTAAGTATCAACGATGTGATGGAAAGCATTTTTGATGACGAGATGCTTCGCAATGTACTTGTAGGCAACCTGCCGCTATATGCCGCAGAAAAAGATCGCACCCCATTCTCGCAACATGCATTTATAATGGATTTCTACAATCAGAGTGCATTCAGGATTGTAGGTGGAAGCGACAGGATAGCACACTCTTTAGCCGAAACCATAAAAAAATCAGGAGGAAATGTCATATCAAACAGCAAAGCGACAAAAATCATATGCGACAGTTCGAAAGCAACAGGTGTGGAGATTAATAACGAAGTTTTCATGCCTGCCGACATAGTGATTGCAGGGATGCACCCGGCACGGGTGATGGAAATGCTCGACACAAATCTGATACGTCCCGCTTTCCGCAACCGCATCGCCAGATTAAGGAACACAACCGGAGGATTCTCGGTATATCTAAAATTCAAAAATAATACCGTCCCATACCTCAATTCCAATTTTTATAGTTTCAGATCCACATCTCCATGGGGTTGCGAGACATATGACCGTTACACATGGCCTAAAGGATATCTGTATATGCATTTCTGTAATAAGGATAATCCTGTTTTTGCCTCAAGCGGAGTTATCCTCTCATATATGAACATGGAAGACCTCTCACTTTGGACAAATACTGCCATTGGTCAACGTGGAGAAAATTATGAAC
>CASBHZ010000129.1 GCA_949123685.1 uncultured Bacteroidales bacterium
GGGTCACGCCCATATCGGGGTTAACTCGCTGACATTGCGAGGCTTCCGAGCCAATAGCCGTCACTCAACATTGCACGTTTCGTTTTTCCGCCCATAGGTTGAGAGCTGCTATGCGGTTCATTTCCTCATCGCTCAGTTCAAAATCGAATATTGAGATGTTTTCTTTTATGTGTGCAGGATTGCTTGAGCGGGGAATGACCACGATACCTCTTTGCAAATCCCATCGTAGGATAACCTGTGCTATGGATTTCCTGTGGATGTCGGCGATTTCTTTCAAAACCGTGTCGTTGAGCAATTCCTTTTGGTGACCTCTTCCTCCGAGCGGATACCATGCCTCGACTGCTATTCCGAGATTCTGAATGTGGGGTACCATCTTGGTATCTTGATAATATGGACGCACCTCGTTTTGCACCAATACTGGCTTAATATTGATCTTTTTTATAAATTCATCTATCTCGTCGATATAATAGCACGACACTCCGATTGATCGAATCTTTCCCTTCGCGACATATTTTTCCATAGCCTTGTATGCTTTAACATCATTCGAGCCGGGATGATGCAAGAGCATAAGATCCACATATCCGATGTCAAGTTTACGCAGACATTCCTCTATGGCAGCTTCCGGGTTGGAATACTGTGTAGGGTAAATCTTTGTGGCTACAAAGATTTCCTCGCGTGGTACCCCCGACTCTCTTACACCTCTGCCAACCTCCACCTCGTTGCCATACATATGGGCGGTGTCAATTTTTCGGAAACCAAGTGCTATAGCTGATTTTACAGAATTGACACATACATCGCCGGTCAGACTATAAGTGCCAAGACCTACAATTGGCATATCGTAACCGCTGCTAAGGCGTATTGTGGGAGCCTGTCCGTTTTTGCCTTCTGAAAGTGGAAATTTCGCGTAATCCATATTGTTGTCTTTATTAAATGTTATGTCAAGCCCGGCAATCCAGCTCTCAATATCGCTTGTGACATTGCTACCGAATCTGTGTCCTGACTTCCATTCGGCATCTTGAGCAAGAGAATGTAGGTTACGGTCACTGTTGCCTATGCCACTTGAATGTGAGGTGCAAAAAGGTATGATGGTTTTGCCTTTGAAATCACCATTTTCAAGAAATGTTCTTATTATGCGGGGAGCTTCACCCCACCATACAGGATAGCCGATAAAAACAATTTTGTAATCACTCAAATTAGAGATTTTGTTCTTTATAGCCGGACGAGCGTACGGATCATTCTGCTCACGATTGGCACGACAATCGCTGTTATAATCGAGGTCTGCCGTGGTGTATGGTATTTCCGGTTCAATTCTGAACATATCCCCGCCAGTGATATTCGCGATTGATTCAGCTACGCCTTTTGTTGTATTGGTACAAGAGAAGTATGCGATCAATACCTTGCCTTCATTCCCTGTAGATGGTTCGGGATTAGGTTCGAGATTTTCTATATCCGGTTCTTCCTTGAATGGTTTATCATTCTCCGTTGAGCAGGATGCACAAGCCGTCAGTGACACCATTACCATAATCATTAATAAAATTTGTAGTTTCATTTCAGGTATTCTTTGAAAAAGAGTTCTATATCGTTGAAAGGTATTACCTCCATCTTATCATAGAGGTCAGTGTGGTTCGCCCCCGGTACGATATGCAATATCTTGTTGTTGGGAGTTCCGGGCTTCCACTTGCCTGTCAGCTTTTTGTATGTGTCGTTGCTGAAATACAGCGAATGAGCCTTTTCTCCATGAACGAGCATTACTGCGTTTTCGATTTCATCCGCATATGTAAGAATAGGCATATTCAGGAACGGCAGGGGAGATGTGGCATTGAATCCACCGTTGGAATTGAGCGACCGTTTGTGATAGCCTCTCGGAGTCTTATAATAGTCATAGTAGTCTTTCACAAACTGCGGAACGTCTTCAGGGAGAGGGTCAACGACACCGCCTCCGAGTGCATAATATCCGTTTCTGGCATCTTCCGTGCGCTGCTGTGAAAGCCGTTTGCGGAGTTCAATTCTTTGGGCTGTATCAGCCGAATCAAAGTACCCGTTGGCATTGACACGGCTCATGTCGTACATAGTGGAGGCGACGGTCGCCTTTATACGTGGGTCATTGGCGGCAGCATTGACTGCGAAGCCACCCCAACCACAGATACCGATTACACCTATTCTCTCCGTATCCACATCAGAACGTGTGGTCAGATAATCAACAGCCGCGCTGAAATCCTCGGTATTGATGTCGGGCGAGGCGACATATCTTGGTGTTCCGCCACTCTCGCCGGTATATGAAGGGTCGAAAGCAATTGTCAGAAACCCTCTCTCAGCCATTTCCTGTGCATATAGCCCGGACACCTGCTCTTTTACCGCACCAAATGGTCCGCAGACAGCGATTGCCGGCAACTTGCCACTTGCGTTCAGTGGAATATACAGGTCTGTGGCAAGGGTTATACCATAGCGGTTTACGAAGGTCACTTTGTCGTGCGCCACCTTATTGTTTTTTGGGAAAGTCTTGTCCCATTCCATTGTCAGAATCAGCTTTTCAGCATTGATAATGTTGTCCTTGTTGTTCATTGTAGTTGGTTCATTTGCTGATACATTAGCCATCATGAATGAGGCAAGCATCATTGTGAGAATTATTTTATTCATCGGTTCATCTTGTTGATTTCTTTAGCCGGTATTCCTGCGACTGTTGTTTCTGGTCTTGTGACAGGTTTGCAGGACATATTTCCTCTTGACGCAGTGTTTTTATCGATGCAAAATTACTACGGAATATCCCTACTAAAGCGACCAATTTTACGCAAGGAGATACCCCGATTACGGAAGTATAACATCAGCTTATTTATATGGCATATAGATTGTATACCCAGATTACAGCAAGCAATACCCAGATTACATATTCTGTTATTCCTGCGATTGTCTTTCCATTGATTCTTGCTAACTTTACAAAAATAAAATTTGATATGGAAATATACGAGGCAGACACCATAGAAAGATATAACCGGTATTTCGGTTTTGAAACACGGTATCCGCTGGTGAGCATAGTGCATTTTGATGACACAGTGCATCAGCCTACACACTGTATGCACTTTGGATTTTATGCACTGTTTTTGAAAAATACCACCGGCTGCAAGATTAAATATGGCAAGACCAATTACGACTTCGACGATGAGACGGTCGTAAGTTTTGCTCCCGGACAGACTGTGGGTATTCTGCGCACAGAAGACGGTCCGGCTCCTGTAGCCACAGGTCTGTTGTTCCATCCTGATTTTCTGCATCGCACTCCGCTCGGACAAAAAATAAAGCAATATTCATTCTTCTCCTATGCCTCGAATGAGGCTCTGCATCTTTCCTATGAGGAAAGGATCATATTACAGGATTATATGGACAAGATTAAAAGAGAATTGCAACATCCGATTGATAAGTTCTCAAAATCGTTGATTATATCAAATATTGAGGTGCTGCTCAATCATTGCATGAGATTCTATGAAAGGCAGTTTATAACGCGGGAAGAACTAAACAATAGCACAATGAGCCGTTTCGAAATGCTTTTAGACGATTATCTTGATTCAGGTAAAGGATTGACTGAGGGGATACCTACTGTGAAATATTTTGCGGATAAAGTATGTTTATCACCCAATTATTTTGGAGATTTGGTAAAATCCGAAACAGGTAAGACGGCGCAGGAGTATATCCAACTAAAAATGATAAATTATGCCAAAAGCACGCTCCTCGATCCGAAATTTAGTACAAAGCAAATCGCAGAATTACTGGGTTTTCAACACCCACAGCATTTCATACGCTTCTTCAAGAAACAAACCGGAAATACACCAAGAGAATATCGGTTGCAATTAAACTAAAATGTCAAATAGATAATATATTAAGAACGTAGCAAAGAAATTGAACCTGCGGACATTACTGCCGGGGTCCTTCCTTGCATGAAGATCTGTTTTAGAATCTGTCCTTATCCCTATTTCCCGCGCCGCGTCCTTTATAGCGGGAGCGGGTGGAATTAAAATTATACCTGATTGTGACTGACAGGTCACGTGTGTCGTATATCTTTTTAGCAGATATACTGCTCAGCGCATCGTAGGAAATTATCTCCTGACGCCATGTATCGAAAACATCGTTTAGTTGCAACTTCACGCTCCATCTGTTGTTGGCAAAGGATTTGTAAAGCCCCAGATTACATTGCCAATATGGTTTCACATAAAAATTATCACTGTTGCCCGATGTTCTTGCCGAAAAATCAATATTAAACCATATGTCCCAAGGAAGATGTATAGCGTTGTTGAATCTGAAAGTTCCTAAAGGTCGGTTCAGTTTCATTATCTTGCCCACATGTATAATCTTAAAATCCTGTTCTTGGACTCCGACCATTAATGACGGATGCCAACAGCCAAAGAAAGTGGGTGACCAGTTAAGATATGCTCCATAAGAATTGAATCGGGGCATATTTACCATAGTCAGCAAGGTTATATCGCTATTACCCCGATACTCAGAGGTCTGCCACATGAAGTAATTTTTAGTTGAATAATATTCCAACTCTATGACGAGGTTTTTCCATGATGCGGATGCAGTGACATAATCACGATATATCGGCTTTAGGCTGGGATTACCGGACTCATAGGTATATCTGTCAATATATTTTACTGCGGAACTAAGCTGTTCAAAAGCAGGACGGGATGTTTTTCTCATATATGTCAAGCATGTGTTTACCGTTCCTATCGGGAATGACAAGGAAGTTGACGGAGATATGTTGTGGTATCTGCGGCTTTGGTCCTTACTGAGCCGTCCGAACTGCCAGTATCTGGAATCTGCGTATTCCCAACGAAGACCAAAGCTTGCCATGACAACTCCGAAGGACTGTTCAGTCTCGGCAAATAGAGCCGTGGTAGTCTCGCTGATCTTGATGTCATTG
>CASBHZ010000130.1 GCA_949123685.1 uncultured Bacteroidales bacterium
ATACATTTGGCATATCGTTCGTTCATATTTTTTTGTTTTATTATTATCGGTAATGTATTTATAAGATCACCTGTTGGTGTTGTTTGTTTTGGTAAACGACACCCGGCAGGTGTGTTTCCTAATCTTTAATAGCTGCACTCTGTGTCAGTGCGTCCCTTATTCTTCGAACATTCCGTTTGGCATAACCGAACGAGAATGGCGAAGTACGCTTGTTCAGGTCATTCACACTGTTGACCCATACCTGCCCTTTGTCGAACACGATGAAAATCTGCTCTCCCCATGTCAGATGCCAGATGGCGGGATTGGTATGCGCCACGATGCAGTCCTCACCGTAATGATCGACATCCCAGTCATAAGTTGCCGCCAGATTATATATCTTGTCGTAAATCGCCTGCTCGTCCAGCGTGGTCGGTATGCTTTGGAAATCCAGCTTGCGCCGCTGGTGGCGATATGACAGATAAGCAAGCGGCACAAACGCAATGCCGAGCCAGAAAAAGACAGACATGAACAGACTGTCTGTATAGATCGCAACTCCCGTTGTGGCAAGAAACAGCACGGAAAAAAGCAATAGCGTGTGCGATACGCCATAATGGGTATACGCCCAGCTTACAGTCAGAGGCAGAGCCTTCTTTTCCAACACGAATTCGGCAAGAGGGGCATCCTTATCCTCTCGGTAGCGACGTCTGCAAGCAAGCCACCATGCCAACTCGAACAATGCGCCTGCAACCACGATGGCAATAAGGAAGTCCGCACCGGCTAATTTGCCTTTTTTCGGTTTGACGGAATATGGTTTGCCACCAAAGGTCAGTTCCTCGCAGGACACCTCATAACTGTCATCGTTAAAGAAATACTCGTAAACGTATTCTTCCTTGCCGTTGGAAATTGAAAAGGACTTGCGGGTAGGTCGGAATATTTTCCCGTTGATGGACAGCAGTGGCGGGTTCTGGTCGGGACAGGCATTGCAGGTCAGCGTGGCACAGTATTTTGCGTAACCGCCGGCCATACGCCCCACCTTCAAACTGCATTTCAGTTTGTTCATATCCACTACGGCAGGATGTACGGTTACACGGCATTCCGGGGTGGTATATGTCCGGTTGCCTGCCTTTACGGATGCGGAAGGGAGTTCGACCTCTCCGCTCTGTCTGAACTGCACAATATAACTGAATCCGCTTTCACGGCTCTTTCTTCCCACTCCGTTTATAATGGCGTAGCTGCTGCCTTCATGTGACTTCGGACCTTCTATCACTTCAATGCTGCTGTTGAACACCGGAGGAGAAACCGAATCGAATTGTGCATTGACCAGCGCATACGTCAGTTCCACCACTTGTCCCGCACGGATCTCCCGCATCGTGTCAGCCTTTATGTGGAAATACACGGAGTCTGCTGTAGTCGAAGCGCACACCTGAACTCCTGCCAATAACACGAAGACCCATATCCAGAAATGCAACATATCAATGATTTTAATGTAGCAATAGGCTACCAACGGGTTTTAATAATACATTATAAGAATAAGTATGCAGACAAGACCTAAGATTATCCCACTTCGTTTGATAGATTTATTATCTGAAAATAAATTAGTTACCATGACTATTATCAGGCACAGATAAAATAATCTTGAGATAGGTCTCATTTCACAAGCTATCATTAAAATGATACAGATTGCTATTATAAGACATTGTATTCCTTGAAGATATTTTTTCATTGTACTTTAATGATTCGCAGTTTGCAGATGTTGTGCGGAACAGATGCCTGTCATATACATATTAACAAATAAACATTTTGCGATACAACATTTTTGAAGTTATACAAAATGACACAACTGTACCGATAAAAGCGGGAATGAGATAATCACCACTACTCATAGGATTGTTATTTAGGTTCTACATGCAAATAGTATATTTCTTGCGCCAACTCACCCGTATCATCATAAAGTCGATGCAACATCAACATGCGGGTGGTTTTGTTTTCCCAGTACCATTCGGCTGTCACTCCTTTTTCTGGCAGACATTTGAATAGGTTTTCTTTCCCTTTGCCATCTTGTCCCTCGCCAACATTGTTTTCCATCAGTGACTTGATGGCCTTTTTCGTAGTTGGCAGAAAGTCTGCATCCGATAGCAATTTATGATTCACCGGAATAAATTGAGAATAAGGAGCACCATTCTTTGCAACTATGTCATATACCTTATATTCATAGTCTCTATCCAATCGACAATAGGCTGTTAGATTCTCAGGCTTTTGTAAGACGATTGTACCCCATTGAAGCCCTAAGAAATCGCGATTATAAAGCGTTGTATGGAGTGAAGTCTCATATTCCACTTTTCCATGACGATAACCTTTAAGATGGTTCTTTATTGTGCCACTTTTGAAGAAATGCGAACTCCATTGTGTGGAAAGATGCTCTACCGCACTTCCTTCGGTAAATTTATTATCATACACTTTGAAAGTATGAGGGAAATTATCGGCACTCCACACAATAGAATCATAATAGTGTGAAAACTCCGGAAAACCAGCAGGCTTGTATTGGCCGTTCATGTCTGTTATCCTGAACGTTATCACATCAAGAGGTGCTGGCAACGGGCTTTCAATATGCATTAAAGGAGTAAATTCTGCCATCAGCTTGAACTTAGCTGCTTCAGGCAAATCTTCCGGTTTGGAATCAGGTTGTCCTTCGTCTTTAAAGATTCTGGACAAACAGATAATCGCCCTCGCTGTTCTCTTTCCATCATTTGCCGAGATTGTAATCTCCTCGTATGTATCAGGGGTTTCCGAAACCTGACGGGGAAAGTGAATCCTCAACTGATTGGCTTCCACCTTGAGCGTTGCCCATCCACAATCGTATGTATAAGAACCGCCCGAAAAAGGATTGAGCACATCGAAATTCTCACAAGTCATCACGATAAATCCCTCATTACCGTTTGCTTTGAAATAGTATTTTGGGGCCCAATCTACAGAGCTACCTTCATACTTTACACTTCCCGGCGTCAGAATTTCATGCGTCAAGAGCATCGGATTACCGGGTGAAATGTCATCCTTGTTGCAAGCTGTAAAAAGCAAACAAACAATAGCCACAAGCGGAATAAATAGTTTATAATTCATATTATTTTCAGTTTTTAAGCATAATGGAGTGGTAGCTGCAAAGGTACAAAAATATTCCGAGAAACAAACCAATCGGTTTGTTTTTAATACATAAAAAAAGCGGTTGATAACACAAAACCGCTCATATTCATCAATAAATCAGGCTTTTAGTAGTGAATAGACAAAGTAAAGTTCTCTCGCAAGACGCTTAATGTCAAGCCCATTCAAAAACGATTGCTCGAACGACAATCCGAAGAATACCTGCCGGAACAACATGGCTGTGTCCTCGATGTCCACATCCTGCCGTATCTCCCCTGTGTCCTTTGCCGACTGTATGGCGGCTCTCCAAAACTCGTAGTCCTGCCGGAACATGCCTGCTATCTTTTCCTCCACATCCGGATAATAAAGCCGTACCTGCATCATAAGATGGTAATAATAGAAATTGAAGCTGCATCCTGCTGGATTGTTGCCGTCATCAAGAAGCGATATGAGTTTCCGCATGGTCTGTTCCACACCTTTTATATATTGTTCGATAAATTCCGACAGGGTGGCAGCCTTGAAACGAAACTTATTTGCCACCGACTGCATACCGAAAACATATTTATCTATAACCGCAACAAAAAGATCCAGCTTTATCGGATAATAGTACACCAGCCCGGCTTTCGTCAGCCCGCAGGCTTTTCCGATCTCTACCTGACTTGCCTTCTCATAATTCATCTTGGCGAAAACGCGCAGTGCGTTTTCAAGCACTTCTTCACGGTTGGTTATCATGATAAAATTAAATTGATTGATATTTATCTTCCAAAGATAGGACATTATCTTGAGATACAGGTAAGAAACGCTGAAGAATCTTCCATATTCAGATAGATAGACCGACCGCGTCTGCATAACAGTGCGGTCGGTCTGTAATGGCATGGGTCATATCTTTATCCCTTTCGGGCGGTTTTCATTCTTTAACTGAAAACCCGGATGTCCGATGATGACACGGTCGGCAATTTCATTGCCCGATGGACTTCGCTCATTCATTGGGTTGCGAATCCGGGGAGCTTCCTCGGTATGCTGTGACGACAAGTTCCGTACACCTTCCGCATCCGGTCTGACCTCCTGCCCGTCGTTTTCCTTTTCGGCGACTTCCGGCGCGGGCGGTGCAAGTTCCAGCTGGATCTTGCGGTCAAGCGCGGCAAGTTCGGACTTCAGCTGTTTCAGCTCGTCCTCCTTCTTCCACACCTTGCCCGCTATCTCCTGCAACTGCGGAATCTCCTTTTCCAGCACCTCGTTCTTTGCCTTGTACTGGTCGATGGTGGAGGGTATCTTCTCCAGCCATAGGGCGACCACGCTCCATTTTCAGCTTGAAAAATCAAGCCATTAACTGAATATCCCTAATTAAAATCCGTTTCATGCTGTCATTGGTTTATTGCTTGTTTTAATGTTTTTGATTGCCTGTAGAAAGGAACTGATAAAGGAATGAAGATAATACAAGAGCATCAGATAGGAATATGAGGGGGCTCCTTCATCAAAATCTTCATGGGTCATCCCTTTGGAATGTATGGCGATGCTGTGTTCGATAAAATCTTTCTCCAAACCCGCATCTCCATTAATCTTCACTGTATCAACATTTGAACTGAGTATGCTGTCAGCTAATTGAGACAGTCGGACAATCCCTCCACGAATTGTTTCGATCTCACATTTGTAAGAGATAGGTATATAGCCATCCGGGGACGTGACAAGATGACGTGTGGTTTCGGCAATCTTGTCCGTAGCCTCAAGCATATATTCACAATATAGCGCAGTC
>CASBHZ010000131.1 GCA_949123685.1 uncultured Bacteroidales bacterium
CGAGATACTATCGCGTGACTGGAGTTCAGACGTGTGCTCTTCCGATCTCTCGCTTGTTTTGTAGAGAATATGCCGGGTTGTATTCTCCTTTACTGTAAATACTTACTATAAATATTCAAGGCAGTCAACAGAAGAAAAGTAATGTTTGTAATAACATTATTAGTAATAATATTGTTAGTAATAATATTATTTCATACCTTTGCACTTGAATAAAACTTGAAGATCATGGAGAAGAAGCCTTTTATATTCGGTGTTGCTACATCGGGAGATAATTTTACCGACCGGAAGAAAGAAACAGAGCGTCTGTTGCTGAATTTTCAGCATGGTGTGAATACCGTATTGATTTCACCTCGCCGTTGGGGTAAGACCTCATTGGTGCAGAAAGTGTGTCGTTTGGTTCAATCTGATAAACTGAAAGTCGTTTATCTTGATATTTTCTCGTGTCGCAGTGATAAGGATTTTTATGATGCATTTGCGGCTGCAATTCTCAAACAAACATCTTCTAAGTTGGATGAGTGGTTGGAAAATGTAAAATTATTTCTTTCCCGTATTAGTCCTAAAGTATCAATGGGTACAGATCCTATGACGGATTTCTCTATTTCACTTGAGATGAATCCTAAGGGCAATGATGTCGATGAAATTTTGCAGCTTCCCGAAAAAATAGCACAGAAGAAAGGTTGCAATATCATAGTTTGCATCGACGAGTTTCAGCAGATTGCCGAGTTCAAGGATTCAAAGACATTCCAAAAGCGACTGCGTTCCGTATGGCAACTACAAAAGTCGGTATCCTATTGTCTATTCGGCAGCAAGAAGCATTTGATGAATGAACTGTTCGAGAAAAAGAGCCTGCCGTTTTATAAATTCGGAGATGCCATTTATTTGCCGAAAATTGGGACATCCGATTGGGTAGATTACATATGCAGTCGTTTTGAAGCTACAGGCAAGCGGATCTCAAGAGAATTGGCAAAAAAAATATGCCAAATAGTGGATAACCATTCGTCTTATGTACAACAATTAGCGTGGTTGGTATGGATACATACGGATGTAACTGCTACTGAGCAGGATTTTGAGGCGGCATATCAAGATATTATCGACCAAAATACTCCATTGTTCGAGAAGCAGACCGAGAGCCTTACTACTTATCAGATGAATTTTCTGCGAGCTGTCATAGACGGGGTGCATAGCGAGTTCACAACACAAGAGGTTCTACAAAAATATCAACTCGGTTCGTCTGCAAATGTAAGCATAGTAAAGAGGGCATTGGTCAAAAAGGAACTTATAGAGGTTGAGAAACGACAGGTTGTCATTCCCGATCCGGTGATGAAAGTGTGGCTAAAAAGGGAGTTTGGAATATAATCTACATTTGGTAATTTCGATTGGTCGCCATGTTACTGCAATTTTTGATATGTTAAGTAAGTGTTGAAAATTTAGAAGCTAATTTCCAACACTTACTTATTAAGTACTAATGGGCTATGCTGTCGGTTTGTGCAGTGTCTGTGCCATTGGTGGCAATTTCATCTACGGTCGCAGTCGCAGTCTTGGTAGAACGGTATATATTAAGGGTCAAGGTGTTCTCTCCATCGCTGTAATAGTTCATATCAACAGTCATATCTCCTTTCGTAAGCACGGTAATAGAATCTCCTTCATAATTATCCATGTTTGCCTGTTTGAATCCACGCTGTATGAGTGCATCGATAATAGCTTGGGAGGCTCCTTCCAGAAAATCTTTATGACTTTGAGCAATTATTGAGAAGCCAGACACGGTTGCTTGGTTGAATTGGTATCCGCTTATAACATTGCGCGAATATGTGGAGAGCCAGTACTTCTCAATCTTTGTAGTGTATATAGGTGATGAAATGGGCATGGATGCATCAGCTGTCACTTTGAGTGTCCACTTATATCCGCCATGGATGTCCGGAAGTTCAATAGAATACGTGTTGCTGTAGGTCTTGGGCGTGGAGTTCTCCGGCAGAAGCTTGCTGATGTCGGTTCCGAAAGCAGCCCCCTTTACTCCGTTGTCATCGATAAGGGATGCCATTTTCTTACCAACTTCTTCGGCGTTGAAATAATCCGTGTAAATGATACTTTCACTGATTGCTAAATTGATATCATAGAAAGATTCCTGTGTAATAGCCTTGCCGTCGAATTTGTAAAAATCGAACTGATGATCCTTTTCTCCAGCTATAACCTCAAATTTTGTGTTTGGATAGGCTTGAGATACTGAATAGAAAGACTCGAAATCATCGTAGGTTTTTTCTTTTTCACCGGTGGCATTCAGTATGCTCCATTTTGAGTCACCATCCTTTACATAAAACTTGTTTTTTGAATAATATGAGAGATGATCATATTTAGGACGTATAAGAATCTCTCCTTCAATATTCATAAGTCCGGTTTTATTATCTTCAGTGACGAATGCAAATTCTTTGCCATTAAAGAAACTTCCAAAATATTGAACTTTCCCAGGCAATTTAGTAAACTCCCCCTTTTTATTGATATATCCCGGAATGCGTTCGTCTCCTTTCATGACAAGTGCCTTGCCGTCGATGAATCTTGATTGAAGGCTCATATTGTCCTTGAAATGTGTAATTTCCTTACCATTCTTGTCAAGAAGGTAATAATCGCTTTTTTTGTAGCCTGTGCTGTCTGGCGCACCGACAATATTGGCAACGACCATCCCTTCTGAAGCATATATCAACATGTCATATTTGGCGGGAATAAGAACTTTTCCAGATTTGCTGATAAGTCCATGTTTATTGTCTGCTGTGCCAAAACATAGGATCCCCTCTGTGACTATGCTGCTGACGCTGATAATTTCGGTGTCGTTGACAGGCATAAAAGTCAGTTTATCTTCGCCTGAGGCATCAACAAGTTTGATTCGTTCATTTTTTCGGGTGACAGGGATCAGTCCTTCCGACATGCATCCGGCATATACAAGGTCTTCGCATCCCGGAACGAGTTCCGGTTTCTTGTTGCTTGCTTTATAAACTGAAATACCTTCACTCTCTTCAACGTTGAAGAATCCGTTGATCACCGGAGATGGCTTTTTCTCAAATTCATCTTCATATAGCATCTTGCCGTCAGGACCGATGAAGCTCCATTTGGCATCCTTGGATGTTTTGACAGGTACGTAGTCGAGTGACAAAGAACTGTCACTTTCTCCACATCCTGTCAAGGAGCACGCTATCAGGGCTATAACCGGAATAAAAAATATCTTTTTCATAAATCAATTATTTAAATTTCGGTGCTCCTTCGTAAAAAGTCATATATGACAGTTCTTCTGGATTTGAAGATCCTGTCATTCTGATGCCATTGGATGTAAATTCCCACATGGTGTTCATTGACTGATGATTCCAGGTGATATAGATGGTTGAGCCTTTTATTGAGTATTTGCCTGAATAAGATGCCTTGTCATTCATCTTCTTTCCATCAAGAGTCCATGCCTGGATTACGAACAATCCGTCATAGCCGGATCCTTCATTGTTATCCATGTCTATTACCCAATAAAAAGAAGGATCCCCGTCTACCTCTGCGGTGTAATAATCGTGAGTTGAATCGGATCCGGGTTCATCTTTCTCGCATGAAGTTACGCAGACTGTCATCAGAAGGGTGAGAATGAGTGCGTTAAGTCTCTTTAAGTGTTTCATAATTAAAAGGTTGTTGCTCCGACAAGACTCACGATATCAGATGGTAAAATAAAAATGATAAAAATAAAAAAGCGTGGAACTGAATTCTATAAAATTTGCTGAAATGGGATAAAGGATAATGGAGTCTCTCTTCAATATAATAGTCTGTTATTATGGTTATTATGGGCTTTATCCTCTTTTTATCACTTGATTTTTCTTGAAGTTTTTTCGGGATGTTTGGGAACATCTATGGGAATTTTTTATTAACTTTGCAGTCGTAAATCTAATCGTCTCTCTTTATGAAAATCAGCATCACGTTAAAGCCATCTAAAGACATACAGGAATCAGGGCATTCCAACATTTGTTTCCGGGTTAGGGAAAAGGCAATTGATATTAAGGTCGTATCCGAAATCACCGTCATAGAACGGTACTGGGATAGCGAAGCGCTTGCATACAGGCGAAACAATGTCGTGCCCAAAGAGGAACAGAAGAATGCCCCGTCGCAGATAGCAGCTGTCATAGACCGTGCTACCGAGACATTCACCCACAAGGCTGACAGCACATGGCTGAAAGAGATCATCGAGGAGGTCCTGCACCCCCAGCTTGCTTTCGAGAGGAAACACCCGTATATAGTTGCCCGCATCCGTGAATATCATGAGCAATATGAAGGCACCCCCAGCAGTAAGTCCGGCATTCTTGACCTTGAACGGAAACTTACACGCTATCACAGATACCGGCAGGTAGTAGACAGGGAGACTGATTTCAGATTGTTTGTCGAGACCATCACACTTGAGGACATAAATGATTTCCGTGACTACATAACCAATGAGCATACCCTCAGACTTGAATACCCCGAACTATACGAGGGTTGTTTCTCAAAGCAGAACAAGCCCAAGCCAATATCCGGCACAACCGTGATAAACGTGATGAACCTGCTATGTGTGTTCCTCAAATGGTGCAAGAAAATGGGTTACACGGAATCCGAGGCTGTAAATACTCACTGAAAAGTGGGCCGTTCGCTCATTAAAAAATGGGCCACCG
>CASBHZ010000132.1 GCA_949123685.1 uncultured Bacteroidales bacterium
TGGAGAGAATCCCGTGATGCTTCTCCAGCAATTGTCTTACGAACGTTATCAGGAGATCCTTTCAGATCCGGCAATGATGCAGCGAATCAACGAGGTTTACGCATCTTTCAAAGACTATATGAAGCAGCCAATGGATAAGAAACTTCCTTCTGTGGCTTACTTCTCTATGGAATATGGACTTTGCAACTGCCTCAAGATATATTCCGGCGGTTTGGGCGTGCTTGCAGGCGATTACACCAAACAGGCTTCCGACTCCCGCATAGACATGACTGCTGTCGGATTCCTTTATAAATACGGATATTTCTCTCAGTCTCTCTCTATCGACGGTCAGCAGATTGCCAACTATGAGAGCCAGAACTTCGACCAGCTCCCCATTGAGCCTGTGCTCGGGGAAGACGGGCAACCCATGATCCTTGAAGTCCCCTATCCCGGTCGTGTCGTATACAGCCACGTATGGCGTGTGAACGTAGGCCGCATGAAACTTTATCTCCTTGACACGGATCTTGATCAGAACTCTGAATGGGATCGCCAGATAACCCATAAACTCTATGGAGGTGATTGGGAAAACCGAATCAAACAGGAATATCTCCTCGGAATCGGAGGTATCCTCATGCTTGAAAAACTTGGCATCAAGACCGATCTCTATCATGCCAACGAAGGTCACGCGGCATTGATGAACCTGCAGCGTCTCGTTGACTATGTGCAGAAAAATCATCTCCCCTTCAATGTGGCACTCGAAATCGTGCGTGCATCATCTCTATATACGGTTCACACTCCGGTGCCCGCAGGTCATGACTATTTTGAAGAGTCTCTCTTCGGAAAATATCTCAGAGAGTATCCCGCTAAACTCGGCATCTCCTGGAATGACCTAATGAACATGGGACGTGAAAACCCCGACACTAACGAACGTTTCTCAATGAGCGTGTTCTGTCTCAACACCTGCCAAGAGGCTAACGGTGTGAGCTGGCTCCATGGAGAGGTTTCAAAGAAAATGTTTGCAGGTATCTGGAAAGGCTACGCTCCCGAAGAGTCTCATGTCGGTTATGTCACTAACGGTGTCCACATGCCTACTTGGGCTGCTACAGAATGGAAAGAGTTTTATAGCGACCATCTCAACAGCAACCTCTTCATGGATCAGAGCAATCCTGACATGTGGGAAGGAATCTTCAATGTGCCTGATGAGGATATCTGGAATATGCGAATGACGATGAAAAATAAATTCATCAATTTCGTCAAGAAAGATTTCAAAGAGAAATGGCTTAAGAATCAAGGCGATCCCACTGAGGTGATGAAGATTGTTGACAAGATCAATCCCAATGCCCTCATCATCGGTTTCGCCCGCCGCTTCGCAACATACAAACGTGCGCATCTCCTTTTCACAGACCTTGATCGCCTCGCAAAGATTGTGAACAACGACAAGTTCCCCGTGCAGTTCATATTCTCCGGCAAGGCACATCCTGCCGACGGTGCCGGACAAGGACTTATCAAGAGAATCACCGAGATTTCCAAGATGCCTCAGTTCTCAGGCAAGATCATCTTCCTTGAAGACTACAACATGATAGTTGCAAAACGTTTGGTAAGCGGTGTAGACATATGGCTCAACACACCTACCCGTCCTCTGGAAGCTTCGGGAACATCGGGCGAAAAAGCAGAAATGAATGGTGTCCTCAACTTCTCGGTGCTTGACGGATGGTGGTATGAAGGTTACCGTTTTGACGAAAAAGCCGGTTGGGCACTTACTGACAAACGGACATTCACCGACCAGGCTCAACAGGACAAACTTGATGCCGCAACGATATACTCGATGCTTGAGAATGAGATCATTCCTCTTTACTTCAACAAGAATTACAAGGGTTACAGCCCTGAATGGATTCAATATATCAAGCGCTCTATCGGTCATATAGCACCCCACTTCACCATGAAGCGCCAGCTTGATGACTATATTGACCGCTTCTACCTTCCTGAAGCTAAACGCGCGGCTAAACTCGAAGCCCACGACTTCGCTAAAGCCCGTGAAATAGTGGCATGGAAAGAGGAAGTAGCTTCCAAATGGGATAGCATCCAGATCATTTCATCCAACTTCGATGAGTCTCATGCCGGAGCTTCCCGCACTGGTGACAAGATCGACATCAATGTGGTCATTGACACCAAGGGACTTGGTGATTCAATCGGCGTAGAACTTGTTTACTACAAAGAGGAACACGGTGAAAGCAAATACGATGGCCGTTCGGAATTGAAAGTCGTGAAACGCGACGGCAATATCTTCACCTATGAGCTTAAGTCTTCACTAAAAGAAGCCGGCATATACAGATATGCCCTGCGTATGTATCCCAACAACGCGGAGCTTCCCCACCGTCAAGACTTCGCATATGTCCGCTGGTTCTAAAATGCTTCTGAAACAGCAACCGATATATAATCTTTAGAAACTACCGGCTGCAGATTTTATAGAAGTTCCATAATTAACCCCCTCGTTGGTCCACGTATCAAATGCGAGCCAATGCGGGGGTTAATCATTTTGTGCCGGACAGTACTTATTAAAATAAAACTAAGGTATATTTGTTATAATGATATGGACCATATAATTTTTAAATATTTTCCCACACTCTCGGATTCTCAGAGAGAATCTTTTTTAACCATGCTTGAACTCTATCCGGAGTGGAATGCAAAAATCAATGTAATTTCCCGCAAGGATATTGAAAACCTCGAAATTAACCATATCCTACATTCCTTGTCAATAGCCAAGTTCATACATTTTACCGACGGATCCAGAGTAATGGATTTCGGCACTGGAGGGGGATTGCCCGGATTGCCATTGGCAGTTGTCTTTCCGGAAGTTCACTTTCACCTGATAGACCGCACCGGCAAAAAACTTCTTGTAACAAGAGAGATAGCTCAAGCATGCGGTCTAAACAACGTGACAATCCAACACGGAGACGTAGCTGAATGCAAAGAGAAATTTGACTTCGTCGTGAGCCGAGCGGTGATGCCCCAACCGGATTTGTTGAAGATATGCAGAAAAAATATTTCCAAAGAACAGAGAAACGCACTTCCCAACGGACTGATAACCCTTAAGGGGGGTGATATCTCTGCTGAGATGCGTACGCTTGCACATTCCAGCGAAATTCTTGACATATCCCAGTATTTCCCAGAACCATTCTTTGACACAAAAAAAATTGCATATACCTCTATTCTCCAAAAATGAATATCGCTAAATTTGAATTTTCACTGTTCGGAATAAACACTTATGTTGTTTATGACCCGACTCAAAAGAAAGCTGCAATCATAGACCCCGGCATGATCAACAGCGAAGAGGAGCAGGCTCTCACCCGCTTCATAGACCGTAACAACCTTGAAGTAACACACATAATCAATACGCATCTCCATATTGATCATGCAATCGGAGTTGCGTTTGCAAAAAAGCACTTCAATGTACCGTTCTTAGGTCATAAGGAAGACCAGTTTCTTGGAGAACGTCTCCGTCAGCAGGCTGAAGCTTTCGGCATAAATGAAAAAGTTGAAGATGCATCTATTGATACATTCCTCAAAGCGGGTGACAAAATAAATATCGGAAGCGGAGCATTGGAAGTTCTTCATGTTCCCGGACATTCGCCGGGCAGTATTGCCCTCTATGACCGCAGCGGTGATTTCGTAATCACCGGAGACGCTTTGTTCCAAGGTTCCGTAGGGCGCACCGACCTCCCCGGCGGTAACGGTTCGCAACTTATCAAATCTATCCGCGACCACCTGTTGCCTCTTCCGGATTCAACAATTGTCTATCCCGGTCATGGATCAGCCACAACTATCGGCAGGGAACGCGCAGCAAACCCGTTTCTTGCAGACAACCCGCGATATCATTTGAAATAAGAGGCTTTAGTACTGACCAAAATCAACTATAAGTATGACATCGAAATTATTTAATGTATTGATTAGTCAACGCATTAACTAATTTACGAGTCATACTTAACCCAACGAATTAGTTATGGAGGATAATAATTTAGTCAAAGAGTTTGAAGGTAAAGTAAGAAAAGAGCTAATAGAGTTTCTTCAGAAGAAGGGAGCTATAGATAAACATATACCCGAATGTCCGGACATTGAAGAAAAATGGACTGAAATAATACATGCATATATCCCTGACGGAGTCCGTGAATTTCAGCAATATCCGATAGTGTCATTGGGATGGATAATGTTTATGGGTATAGCAATGGCATTTTATTGGGACAGCGATTGGGAGAATCAGGCTCCACGGAAGGATTTCTACGAAAAGTTGCGAGACGAGAATGGTTATGACAATTTTGATGAAACAATTGTATATTCACTATTGGGTCTCGAAGGAGAGTGTGCAGAAAACTTAACAAACCTTGTAGCGGAATGTGCTTCACGTGTCTATAACACCCTTAGGCATGAACGGATAGAACCGGGAACCGAAATAGCTTTCAGCTGCTATGTTTCCTCCCTTCATCAATTATATCTCGCGGGATTAGCTATAGAGTTGAACGCACTCGGATATCACATGCCCCCCTATTCTCCAGCCTCGCTCAACTAACCGCAGTATCAACATCAACCCGGAAAATAAGAAGTTGTTTAAAAATAAATGTGAAATTTGGGGCGGCTCTCTTTTGAATAAA
>CASBHZ010000133.1 GCA_949123685.1 uncultured Bacteroidales bacterium
AAATTGGCTGTCTCCATTTGTGTCTACCCATATCACGCCGTCTGTGCTGAAAGAGATGAAGAAGTCTCCATGATGATCGTTTACGAGATCCGAAATCTTGCCTCTTTTTTTAATTTCCGTTGATATGTCGGTGATTTTATGGATTGAACCGTCTTCCTTTATTTCGCATATAAAGCCGTCTTTGTCAACAACAAATATCCTGTTCCCTTGAACCTTTGCAAATAAGATGTCAGCTTTGTTCACTGTTCTAATTTTTCCGGATGTCGTCATTGTTCCTTTGGGAGCGGTTGATATGTCGCATGCATATACTCCATTGTCTGAAACAATCCAAAGAGACTTGTTCCTGATTGCAATGCGTCTTATGTTATTGAACGGGACGTCGACTTTGCCTGCATTCAAGAAATCGTTTGTGTTTTTTCTGTCGTGATAGAACAGGCGTGAATCTTCAGCGAGTAGGAAAAGAGTGCCGTCTTCATTCACGCACATATGTTCTTGTCCACTGAACTGGGGAAATGTCTTTACGGTACGAGCTTTGCAGTCTACAAGGTCGAGACCATGATTCGTCAGCACGCACATTATCCCGTTTCCTCCGTTGAATATGGCTTCTATGATATTTCCGGAAAGGGGTTGCCCGGGAAATATCGACGTGAAGGGATTGATGGAGGTGCCGTCGGCTATATTTACACCATCACAAGTTCCGATCCAAAGGAATCCGTTATCATCGCGACATAATGAAAGGATGGCGCTGTTGGAAAGTCCATCTATATTTGAAGACTGCCGCATGTTGTAGGAATATGCAGGCTGTGTTGCCAATGATAATATAAATGCGATAGTCAGTACGAAATTTTTTATGTGGGAGTTCATGATCAGCGTGTCGTCTAAGGTTAACCGCACTTTGAATTATACCGGTTTATGTATGATCTGTCTGTGCATGATTATGATGCAAAGGTAATATAAAAAAAGGAAACGGGAAATTGACATGTGAGCTGAATGTGTTAAAAATGTAACGTGTTGTGCCAAAAATGTCTCTATTTCGACAAATATCCCGAATGAATATACTTCTGTCGGAATAGAATACTGCCCTCAAATATTTCTCTTCTTATTTTTGCGGTGTAAATTATTTATAACTGAATCATGAAACAACTTCTTATCTCTCTCTCCCTCGCAGCCATTGCGACCGCAGGCTCTTCTGCCGCCCTGCGTGCCCCGGCTAATCCACTTATTACCGTGGATCCATATACCAGTTGCTGGTCAACTACCGATCATCTGTATGATGACGTGACCCGCCATTGGACAGGCAAGGAATATCCGCTTATCGGCGTGTTGAGTGTTGACGGAGTGCCTTACCGCTTTATGGGCAAGGAGGTTCCGGTGTTATCTTCTTTGGTTTCTACGGCAGCCGGAGAGGTGTGGGAGGGTGATTATACCACAACCAAACCTTCGGGAGATTGGTATAAGCCGGAGTTCAATGCTTCCGGTTGGAAAACAGGTAAAGGAGCTTTCGGTTCTGTTCCGCAGGAACAACTCGCCAAGACACTCTGGAATACGGAAGAGATATGGGTAAGACGTGAGGTTTCAATACCTTCAGGCATCGGCAATAAGCCTGTCTATCTTAATTATTCGCATGATGACGATGTCGTCATATATATAAATGGCATAAAGGTTGTGGATACGGGTAACCAGTGTCATAAGAATGTGCGTGTTCTCCTTCCGCAAGATGTCCGCAAGACCCTTAAACCCGGAAAGAACCTGATAGCTGCATGGTGTCGTGATCGCGGAGGTCTTGCATTCCTTGATTTCGGTCTTGATATCGAAGAGAAACCTTCCAGCCACTTCCTCAATGAAGCTGTGCAGACAGCATGCGAAGTTCTTCCGATGAATACGTTATATAGTTTTGTCTGTGGTCCTGTGAATCTTGACTTGACATTTACTGCTCCCGCGTTTCTTGACAATCTCGATCTCCTTAGCCGTCCTGTCAATTATATTACGTATAATGTAAAGAGTGCAGACGGGAAGAAGCATGACATAAAGTTTTATTTCGAAGCCGGACGCGAATGGGCAATAGACAATGTCACCCAGAAATCTGTTTCCGGAATTGTTAAGGAAGACGGCATTACCGCGGTGACCGTTGCGAGTGTGAATCAGGAAATACTTGCCAAGAGCGGTGATGACCTTCGTATTGACTGGGGAACTTTCTATCTTGCTTCTGATTCGGATGTGGCTCCATGGTTCGGTGATGCCAAATCCGCACGTAAATCGTTTGTGAAGGGTAAGAAGATAAATCTTGCACAATCGGGCAAGGAAGTCGGTATGACTGTCAGCAAAGGGAAGTGCACTTCTGCATCGGGTTACCTGATGGTAGGTTACGACGATATTTTCTCTATCCAGTATTTCGGTACGAATCTGCGTCCCTACTGGAACCGCAATAATGATTCCACAATCATTGACCAGCTTAAGTCTGCGTCTGCCGACTATTCTTCACTGATGAAGAAGACTGTCGAATTTGACCGTACGATGATGGTGGAGGCGGCAACGGCAGGAGGTGAGGCATATGCAGAGTTGTGTGCCCTTGCCTATCGTCAGGCGATCGCTGCCCATAAGCTTGTGGAATCTCCACAGGGCGACATACTCTGGTTCTCCAAAGAGAATTTCAGTAACGGATCTATAGGAACGGTAGATATCACTTATCCTTCGGCACCTATGTTCCTTCTTTATAATCCTGAGCTTGTGAAAGGGTTGATGAATCATATACTATATTATTCCGAGAGCGGAAAATGGACCAAGCCTTTTGCGGCACATGATGTAGGCACTTACCCGCTTGCAAACGGCCAGACATATGGCGGAGACATGCCTGTAGAGGAGTCCGGCAACATGCTTATCCTCGCTGCCGCTCTTGCAAAAGTGGAAGGAAATGCAGAGTATGCTGCACGTCATTGGAATGTTCTTTCAACTTGGGCGGAATATCTTGCCGAATATGGTCTTGATCCGGAAAACCAACTTTGCACCGATGACTTCGCCGGTCATTTCGCTCACAATGCCAACCTTTCAATCAAAGCTATCCTCGGCGTGGCGTCTTATGCGCGTCTTGCAGAGATGCTGGGCAAGAAACAGGTTGCTGAAAAATATTTTGCTAAAGCCAAGGAGATGGCGGCGGAATGGGAAAAGATGGCGGATGATGGCGATCATTATCGCCTGACATTCGATAAACCGGGCACTTGGAGTCAGAAATATAATCTTGTTTGGGACAAGATGCTTGGACTCGATATTTTCCCAGACGGTATCATGAAAAAAGAGATTCCCTATTACCTTAAGAAGCAGAATACTTACGGCCTTCCTCTTGATAACCGCGAAACCTACACCAAGACAGACTGGATCATGTGGACCGCGACTATGGCACCTGATAAAGCCACTTTTGAAGAGTTTATAGTGCCTGTTCATAAGTTTATGAACGAGACACGCCATCGTGTTCCGATGAGCGACTGGATCTATACGGATCGCGCAGACCAGCGTGGTTTCCAGGCGCGTGCCGTTGTGGGTGGTTACTTTATAAAAATGCTTAATGATCGTATAAGCTGTTATTGATTTATAATAGGGTGGCTCTTGAATGCTTGTGTGCGTTCGGGAGCCACTCAATTTTTAGAACCATGAAGATGAAACTTAAAACAATAATATTGTCTGTATGCGTCGCTTTGGGATTGATCTCCGGTGTGTCTTTCGATGCCGGAGCATTGACGCAAGTGCCACGTCCTGAGTATCCGCGACCTCAGTTCGAACGTGCCGATTGGGTTAACCTCAACGGCGAATGGTCTTATGAATTTGATTTGGGAAAATCAGGTATGGACCGTAAATTATATGACTCCAAGGGTTTTGACGGCAAGATTATGGTGCCGTTCTGTCCTGAAAGCAAACTTTCCGGAGTTCAGTATGTAGATTTTATACCTGCAATGTGGTATCACAGAAAAGTGCAGATACCTTCTGATTGGAAAAACAAGAACATAATTATTAATTTCGGTGGAGTTGATTACTTCAGTGCCGTTTATATTGATGGGAATCTTGTTGGCCGTCATTGGGGAGGCAGTTCTTCTTTCGGTTATGATATCACGAAATATGTGAAGGATGGAGAAATTCATGATCTTGTAGTCAGGGTGGAAGATGATAATCGCAGGGGCGTGCAGCCCAAAGGCAAGCAGTCTTCGCTTTATCATTCCCATGGTTGTGATTATACCAGAACCACAGGAATCTGGCAGACCGTGTGGATGGAACCGGTGGATAAGCTTTCGCTTTCGTCAGCATATATTATTCCCGATCTGGATAAAAGCCGGTTTGTGGTGCAGCCTCAATTCCGTAACCTTGGCGAAGGCATGAAGGTTGAGGCGGTGGTGCGTGACGGTTCGAAGGTTGTTGCGCGTACTGTTGAGAAAGCCACGCCCCAACTCCGGATGGAG
>CASBHZ010000134.1 GCA_949123685.1 uncultured Bacteroidales bacterium
ATTATAGCCATTCATCTTTCAACAGGAAATCAAATAGGCCTGTGAAATATATACCATTGTCGTCGGTATAAGGCATTATCTCGTCGCCGACAACCACAATCTTCTTGAATGAGTCGGATATTTTCAGGAGAGATGCGAGCTCCTGCTCCCGCTTTTCTTCGGACGGTATCGAGTAAGCGGACTGAATATAATACTTCCGGCTTCCCTTGTTAGCGATGAAGTCTATCTCACGCTGTGAATATGACATTTTGCCGTCTTTCATTTCACGACTTTCCACTATGCCCACATCTACAAGATAACCGAGAACACGCAGATGATTATATAGAACATTCTCCATTATATGCGTCGGCTCCTGCTGACGAAAATTCAACCTTGCGTTTCTAAGACCGATATCAATGCAGTAGTATTTCTTATTTGTTTCATAATAACGCCTGCCCTTGACATCGTATCTCTCCGCGCTTTCAAACAGGAAGGCATTTTCAAGATAGTCAATATAAGACGATACTGTTTTGGAATCGATCTTCATCTTTTGCACCGATTCGAGGGTATTGGCTATGCGTGCAGGATTGGTGAGCGAACCAATGGAACTACATAACGAGGTGGCAAGTCGAGAAACGGCAAGTTCATTCCTTACTTTGTTTCTCTCTACCACATCATCTATATAAGTCTTGTCCCACAAGTTTTGAAGATAATTTATTTTCTGCTCATCATCAGTATAGTGGATAAGACGAGGCATCCCTCCAAAAGTCGAGTACACTTTCCATGCTTCACGAACGTCATAGTGTAATGCCTGATAGAACTCCCTGAATGACAAAGGGAACACCCTGATTTCATCTCCCCTGCCACGGAATATAGTCCGTATGTCTTTTGACAGGAAACGGGAGTTGCTGCCGGTCACATACACATCTATATTGTCATGACCGTTAAGACCGTTTACGAGTCGCTCAAAATTTTCAAGTTCTTGTATCTCGTCAAGAAAGATATAGTAATTCTCGGTATCGCTCTTTATCTGTGAGTAGATATGATTCTTTACAGCTTTTGGATCAAGAATGTCGAAATCATATTTGTCGTCATCCTTGTCAAAGTCCAAAGCAATGATATTTTCAGAGGGTACTCCTTGATCGGTGAGATAATCCCGGTATATATGACTTAATAGCCAAGATTTGCCACACCGGCGGGGGCCGGTTATAATTTTTACTTCACCGTTATCTTTTCTGATAATCAGTTTTTTGAGATAAGAATCTCTTTGTATGTATTTGTCGTTGTTCATTCCTATTCCGAATTTACTGCAAAATTACAATATTTTCGGAATACAGCCAAATGCGATATTACTGTACGGCGGCAATTTGCTTTTCCAAGCAATGACTATGAACGAGTTGATGGATATTTTCCCTCGAAATATATAGCACCGATTGTTTCTCGAAGTTCAACAACTGCACGTTCTTGATGATGATTGTACCGCCGTCAGCCTTCTTGAAGTACCCTTCCATCCGGTTTAGCACTTCGCTGCGCAAATTTGCAGGGTCGTGGTTGCCGACAAGTGCCGCGCCGCCGGCTTCTATGACGGTGCATGGCTTTTGTGACCGTGAACTGAGCCTGTATATCTCTTTTGCAATCTGCTCTTTTCCTGAGCCGCATTCGCCGAAGATGACGGCATTGACATCCGTCGCGGCAATATTTCTTATTGCCCGTTCAATCACGGCAAATGCCTCGCTTTGGCGTGGGATAAGCTCGTCAGGGAGCAGGAGCATTGTTCTGCCCGATCTTACATACCTGCACACTGTTTCAACAAACTGCTTGTCCATTGCCGGACGCTGAATGATGTTGACGGCACCGCCGTCCATCATCACATCGGCAATATCCAATGGGTTGAGATTGTCCACTATGGCGACTACAGGAAATCCGTATCCCTCAGTCTTCTGCCAGTTGATTAACTCCTGTGCTGTGCCACGGACGAATGTCATCGCCGCAACGATAACTGCGCCCGGTGGCAGTTTCGCCACCTCGTCCTTTGCTGCCTCGATTGCCTCGACGGCAATCGGCTCATAGCCGGACTTGACAAGCAAGCCCGAAATAAGCCGACGGTCTGATTCGGAGGCATCTACAATGAGGATCCTGTTCATGTTACGTTGATTTTAGTGTCATTATAATTCAATCGGTAGTTAATATGCTTATGAATAATGAAATCAGTGTAAATAATATTCCAATAATAATAGTCCCAATCCATTGATATTTTGTCCACAATATGCCCGCTATAAGTGTTCCTATGGTTCCCCCGACGAAATATAGTATCATATACAATGTGTTTAGGAAATTTGCATTGACATTGCTGCTTGTTACTACTTTTGTCTGATTGGAGAGATGTATGCATTGCATACCGGCATCAATAATCAGGACTGTGATAACTATGCTTACGAAATATCCATCAAATGCAAGTGCTGTAAACCAAGCGAATAACATTGATAACGCACCGACAATCGAACATCTCCTACTTCCCCAAGTTTGGATGTGCTTGCTTAGTATTATCACACATGAAGCACCTGCTATACCGCAGAGCCCAAGACTGCCGATTACATCATCTGAGGCAAAAAACGGGGAGGCTTTCATCCGATATGATATACAACTCCACAGGGCGAAGAAAGATGCGTAGGCGGTTGCAGATCTTGCTGCTGAAGTATGCAGCGTTTTGTTATGCCGCAATAGACTGATCATTGATTTTAGAGTCCCTCTGTAGTTGGACGTTGGCAACGTCTTATCGCCGGGTAAAGTTATCGCTATTGCTATCAGGCATAAAAGCATCACAACGGATGCAAAGAAATAAACGTAACGCCAGGAAATGGCTTCTGATATGATTCCGCTTAGAAATCGGGAGCCTAAAATGCCAATCAATAAACAAGACTGAATTATACCTATGTTCAGAGCCTTGTTTTTAGGCTCGGAATAAAGAGCCGCCATCGGTATAAAAAATTGAGGCATTACAGAACTGATCCCTATTATGAAAGATGATAATTTGGTGATAAACAGGTCTTTCGTTATAGCGACTGATAGAAGAGCCATAGAACAGCAAAAATAATCAATTGTTATGATACGCTTTTTTGATAGAGTATTGCCAAGAGGAATGACTATACATAATCCTACGACGTATCCGAATTGAGTAAGCGCGCTGATTATGCTTCCATCATACTCAGAAGCGTGGAAGTCGGAAACAATACTGCCCAATAGCGATTGGTTGTAATAACAATTGGCTACCGAGAAGCCAGTAGCCAATGCCATAATAATAAGAAGGAGTTTTGGTATTCCTTCATTTTCTTTCAAAACACAAGGCATCTTTTCTTAGTTTGTCACGAGCTTTAGTCCGATAATTGATGCAATAAGAGTAAAGATAAAAAACAACCGCAAAGGGGTGGCCGGCTCTTTGAAAACCAAGATGCCTATAATTACCGTACCGACTGCACCGATTCCTGTCCATACCGCGTATGCCGTACCTATCGGCAAGGTCTGAATGGCCTTCGCAAGTAGGTACATGCTAAGCACTGTGGACAAAAGAAAACCAGTACCCCATAAATAAAACTCTGTTCCGGTTGTTGCCTTGGTTTTTCCAAGACAGAATGCGAGGCTAACCTCAAACAATCCGGCAAGAAACAGCAATATCCAATTCATTTTTTATTTTGGTTTAAAGATTTTATCAGTTTGACCCTTATCATATAGTCCAACGAATATTTTCCGGCACCGGATACCCATATTATGATAAATGTTGTCAAATAAATAAAAGACAGCTCTTTTGCTGAAAACGGGTCTCCG
>CASBHZ010000135.1 GCA_949123685.1 uncultured Bacteroidales bacterium
CGATTTCGTTGACTTATTCCGACACTTTATATCATTTTAATCAGGAAAATAATCAAATAAAGGCCCGGTTTACTTTCAAGATAGACTTGGAGGCTGAGAAGAATGAGGTTTCTTACTTCATTTTGAATGAAATCCCCGACTATTACGTAGTATATATGATTGGGAAGGCTAAAGACGTGATTGTGGACAAAAAGGCCCACAAAGCATTCAAAGCTAACTTCGTAGATGATTATATGGGTAATAGGCAGTCAACTTTGAAAGTGCAAGACGGTTATTTTTGGGCGAATTATGAGCCTATCGAGTTTATAGAGTTGATAAATTCGATTATTAACGATGGATGTACTCCTGCTCAAAAAGCGTATTTCGAGTCACTGCTTTCTGAAATAGACGAAGATGATAATGATATTTTATTGTTAGGAAAACTAAAGTAAATCCACATCAGATACCAATTTGTTGAAAATTAGAGTCGTCAAGCTCAAAATAATCCGGGCTGTGCTTGGCCGATACGGTGCTTAGAAGATCTTGTCGCTCCACAGACTGCAAATCTTCGGATACAAGACCCTGAAATCGCTCCGATCCACCTTCAATAACTCGCTAATTTTGATCTTCTCAGGCCTGCGTTTTGTACTCGCAAAGTTACACAATCTATTTGCCCCATGCAAGGAGATAAACAAAATTCTTGAATGATTTGTTTCTAATATTGGAAACTTTTATTATTTTTGCGAACGATATGACAAGCAAATTTGATGAAATAGGTTCGCTATTTTTGAAGCGACGTAAGGAACTCGGCCTCACTCAGCAGCAGTTGGGAGAGAAGGTCGGTGTGACAAAATCGGAGATATCCAAAATAGAGAACGGACGAGGAATCACTTTCTCGACCATAAACAAACTATCAGAAGCATTAGATGTATCAGCACAAATAGAGTTAAAGCCGACTGCTGAGGTTTCCATGAATATGATTCATTACATTGTGATGAGTATGGGGCTGTTTGCACGACAGTTTAAGCTAACAAAGAAAGAGGCATGTAATTATCTATCACGATTCAAAGGGCTGGAGTTCTCGATAGATAATTATGAAGTGGAACATCAGCTGTCTATGCAGGACTGTGTGGATGATATGGCTGCTATATGTCTTAAAAACGGGGGAGCGCTATCATGAGGCTATACCATGGTTCCAATCAACCGATAGAAAGAATTGACCAGACAAAAGGCCGTAAATACAAGGACTTTGGACAAGGATTTTATACGACTCATCTTCCACAGCAAGCCAAAGAATGGTCAAGAACCATCACTAATCGCTACGGAGGAATCCCGACCGTAACCGAATATGAATTTGACCTGGATAAGGCTATTGCAGCCGGACTAAATGTGAAGATTTTCGAGGTCGCTGACCGAGAATGGGCACTTTTCGTTATGGCAAATCGCAACAGGGTCGGCAGGGAGTTTCATCATGATTATGACATCGTAATCGGTCCGGTAGCTGATGATGATATGGCACGTCTTTTCGGACTTTACGATATGAAAATTATAGACCTCGAGGCTGTTGTGGCAGGTCTTATTTACAAAGATCTAAACTCTCAATATTTCTTTGCAACCGAACGTGCTCTTGATTATCTTGTGAAACTATGAAGCAGACAGACAACAACTTTGAATTTCTGGTTGAATATATCACCGCCAAAGTAGTAGAGTGGATGATGAAAGACCAAGGCATAGGTCTTGAAGAAGCATTGGTGCAGTTTCATAATACCGAGACTTTTGAAAAGCTATGCGGTTACAAAACAGCTCTTTACATCGAAAGTCCGGCATACGTTTATGAAACCTTCTTGGACGAATTTCGACAAGGCACTATCCGCAATCTCACCGACTAAGAAGTCTGCGAAATTAAGATTCGTTTGAAAAAGTGTGGCAATCCTTCGCTTATTCGTTGGAAAAAGTGACATGGAGGTTTGTTGATTCGATCGAAAAAGTGTAGCCCTTGTTCAGCTAAATTTGAGAATCTATGCTTAAAAAGAATTCAATCAGTCTTCAGCGTATTCGTAGTAGATATCCCATAATGTATCGGGAAAGCCATATCCACAACATTCCACTGATTTAATCATACGTTGCATACGGAGACTGTAATCTGATATCAATCCATTGGAAGATATGAATTTGACTGCTTTGTTGAAATTGTTTTCAAGAGCGGTGTAAAAAGGCTCGTCGTAATCGCCATATTGAGCAGTCAGGCTACATCCTTGTTCTACATAATAGAGCATCAAATCTGCAATAGCATGAGGATCTGGTATGAGTTTCTTGAACGCGGTTATCAGTTTATTGCATTCTCTGAAGCTTGGATCTTTAGGCCAGTCATTCCGTCCGTAGAATTGGCTGCGGATTGCTTTTTTGTACTTTTCAAGTTCTGCATCGCTATTGGGTGCAAGATAGAACTCAAGCCAAGCATTGGCTTCCTTGCTTGCGTCGTATAACTGGAGCATGATATCAACAACCTGTTCTTTTGAAAGAGTCGATAACAGTTTCTTCAATTTAGCTTTAGACATTTCATTACGGTTTTATTAGGTGATATTATTCGGATATTCTGTTGAAGCGGCTTATCCGTTCGTTTACGATGCGGACGTAATTGCGTCTCATCTTTTCTGAAAGAAAACTTTTTCTCCAACGTTTCGGAACTCGTCAATGTCAAACCCGAGTATAGGATTCACTTTAGACCTTCCGAAAAGAGATTTAGCGGCCTTGTGGCTGTATGTATCGAATCCCTCTATGAGAGAAGACGGGCAGTTTCTAATTTCAATCATTATTTATCCTCCTTATATTTACGGCTCCTATGAAATCTCTGTCGGCCATTGTTTCAAGTAGTCCGAAAAAGTCATTTTCGTCAATCTTCAGGACGCGGCATATAACGCGACGGTTGGCTCCCTCAGGAAGCATATTTGAGAAAAAAGGGAATAGATGTTCAGAACTATATGCTGTGACTTTCTTTGGTAAAGTTGCCGATATTGGTGGCATGGCAGATTTGAGATATTCCTCATCATATTGGAAAGAATACCCGGTTCCGGGATGATGTTCTGAAAGAATCCCGGCCTTTATATCATTGAAATAAACTTCAAGCTGTTTCATACTGTCTGCCTTATGCGATATTCAATCTCAATGCCGAGTACATCAAGAATCTTCTTTACGGTGTTGAGCGCGGGATTACCCTTGCCACGCTCAATGTCCTTGATCGTGGCAAGCCCGACTTGCGCCATCTCCGCAAGATCCTGTTGGGTCAGAGAAAGGATTTCTCGTCGCTCTTTCATTATATCTTTTAGTTCCATAGTCTGACATAATAAACTTTTGCGCAAAAATAAGAATAATTCTTAATGTCATCAAATAAAAGTATGATAAGCTGTACTTATTGAACGATTAAGTCTATCTGTGAACATCATCAAGCATAAGAGTCTAATATAGTAAACCAATAAAGTAATTCATGAAATAGTTACCAGATCGTCCATTAAAATATAAATAATGTTGGGTTGTGTATGTAAAGTCTGCCCTTGTAGATAACTGCCGCATAGGGCGGAAACACCGATAAATAAGTTCCTTTTATTCATGATATTCTTTTTTTAATCCCATTTGTAATCTTGCGGCACTTCGCTTTTTAAAGCCGGCCCGAATTCATATCCTTGCTGTTCGAACCATTCTTTCTTTTGAAGCACGTGCTCATAGAAACGGGCAAAGTCCAGTGGCTCTCCCTGATACCACATAGATCGGAAGAGCGTCGTGTAGGGAAAGAGTGTGTCTCCTTGTGTAGA
>CASBHZ010000136.1 GCA_949123685.1 uncultured Bacteroidales bacterium
GAGACACACTCTTTCCCTACACGACGCTCTTCCGATCTCTGTGATGTTGCCGGCATGGATGAAAATGCAATGGCGGCGGCAACGTCTGCTTTCGGCACAGGCATGGGAAACATGGAAGGCACATGCGGAGCGTTGGTAGGAGCCGGTGTCGTGCTCGGAATGAAGACATGCGACAGGGTTAAGGCACGTTCGTTGATGAAGGTGGTTATGGAAAGATTCAAAGAGAACAATGGCTCTACGGTATGCCGTGAACTCAAAGGAGTGGGAACCGGAAAGCCATTGAGGGATTGCAACGATTGTGTAGCTGATGCAGCCCGTTTTCTACAGGAGGTTTTATAGTTTACTTATTTTTCTTTTTCAGTATACGCTTTATTTGGCGTTTGAGTATGTGATGACCCGGATGTGACATGGCGCCATGACCGTGACCGTCTATCTTGAAAATCTTGACATCGGGGTGTCCAATAAGTTTCATCATGCGCCACATATATGCGTTTTCCTCATATCTGCCGTTCATTTCAAGTTCGGCATCTCCGGTTATTATTATATATGGAGGAGCATCGTTGCGTATATGGGAAATAGGAGCGAACTCATCGATTGCCGGCTGTAGGGGTGAAAGACCTTGTTTCTTGCGCTGTTCGAAATGTGTTATAGCCTGTCCGCTATAGGGTATAAGTCCGGCGATTGAATCTGCTTCCACACCATATTTTGAGAGCCATTTACGATCGAGTCCTATCATACTCGTAAGGTATGCTCCGGCAGAATGTCCTGCCACGAATATTTTAGAAGGGTCGCCGCCATATTTTTCTATATTTTCGAATGTCCATGCAACTGCCGCAGCAGCATCGTCGATACATTCGCTTATCCCGACTTTAGGTATGAGTCTATAATTTGCAGCAACTACAACATATCCTGATTCTTTTAATTCTTCTGGAATATACCTTGTGCCTCCCGTCAATCCGCCTCCGTGAAACCAGACAACTACGGGCATTCCTGTAGTGTCTTTAAGGTGATATATATCCAACCTACATCTTTTTTTAGAATAGGCATCTTTATTTACGGAATACGGGATAGCCGTTTCTGTATGGTATTTGGCTGTCATATTGAAACTTATGAACAGCAATAATAAAGGAAAAAAGTTTTTCATGATTTATCAAGTTGGTTAATATCCGCAAATATACTAAAAAAATCAGTAAAAATTTGAAATTGTTAAAACGTTTTAGTAACTTTGTTGCAAGTCATGGTAAAACGGTTTAACAGACTTCTGAAATGGGCACGGAAAAAGTTACAATAAAGGATATTGCAGCGGAGGCTAAGGTTTCTGTCTCTTTGGTCTCGTTTGTGATGAATAATATTGCCAACGGCAGGAATATCTATCGCGTCAACAAGGATACGGCACAAAGGATTCTGGAAGTTGCAAAGAGGCTTAATTATAGCCCGAACAATGCTGCCCGTTCATTAAGGAGCGGAAAGTCATATTCTATAGGCGTGATTGTGTCTGACATATCCAATAAATTCTTTGCAGATATTGCCCGCTGCATTGAAGACCGTGCATATAAATACAATTATACTGTATTTTTCGGCAGTACTGACGAAAATCCTGAAAAACTCAGCCATCTTATAGAAGTATTTGTCAACAAGGGTATGGACGGGCTTATAATAGTGCCCTGCGACGGGGCTTATGAAGCGATCCGTCGGGTGGAAAAATCGGGGGTTCCCGTGGTGCTGCTTGACCGTGACGTTCCGGAGCAGGATATGACAGGAGTGCTCCTTAACAACCGTAAGGCAGGTATGCAGGTCACTTCCGCATTGCTTGATAACGGATGCAAGAAGGTGGAGATGGTTTCATATAGCATGCGCCTTAGCAATATACGTGATCGTGAAGATGGTTTCATGGAGGCGATGCGCAATGCGGGGCACAATGTAGATGATTCCATGATACACAAGATACCTTATGGGGAGATGGATAAAATGGCATCCGTGATAAGCGGGGCATATTCCCGTGGAGTAAACGGGTTGCTGTTCGCTACAAATACCCTTGTGCAGACAGGGCTGAGGGAAATTTGCAGTAAAGGATTGCGTGTCCCTGAAGATTTCAGGATAGCGGCTTTTGACACCAATGACGCTTTCGAACTTGACATGATGGACATAATCTATATCCAACAGCCTGCATCTCAATTTGGGACTGAAGTTGTTGACCTGATGATGAAAGCCATAGATGACAAAGTGAAGAAAGATAATGAGGGATTACAAACCCGAATTATCCTTAATCCTCGTCTTGTCGAGAAACATCCACGACATCCGCGATAATACTAAATTTTAGTACCTTAAAACCCTAACCATATTGCTAAATTGATTTAACTGATTGACCGATGAAAACTCAATATTTTAAATATTCACTTAATTTCTTGTGTCTGTTTGCAATAGCGGTTACTTCTTTTGAAGCCGGTTCGCAAAAGACTATAGGGAACAAGCGAAATGGATCTGTGCCTGAGGATGCGGCTTTGTGTTATAATAATCCCGGACTTGAGGTGGATCTCGGAGTTGGACTCTGGGGAATACCGATACCGGTGGATTATGACGGTGACGGTGTTAAGGATCTGCTCGTAAGTTGTCCTGACCGTCCATACAAGGGTTTATGGTTTTTCAGGAATATAGGCACTTCATCTTCCCCTTTCTTTGCCAAAGCTGAAAAAGTGAGTGGCAAGGGATTGAAGAATATCCGTTATTCGGAAGTGGATGGCATCCCTTATGTTCTTGCTCCGGAAATTGAGTATAATGGGTTTGTAAAGTCTTTATACTCTAAACGCGTTCCGGTTGAATATGAAGGGGAGCGTATCGGTGAGGGTTTCAAGAAATCACGTAGCAATATCTGGAATTATGTGGATTGGGACGGTGACGGTGATAAGGATATTGTGGTGGGTATAGACACATGGGATGATTATGGTTGGGATAATGCTTATGACAGTAAGGGGAATTGGACTCGCGGTCCGTTGCACGGATATCTCTATCTTATAGAAAATGTAAACGGAAGATATATAAACCGTGGACGAATCAAAGCAGGAGGAGAGGAAATAGATACGTATGGTGCACCTGTGCCTTGTGTGGCTGACTTTGATGGTGACGGCGACATGGATATAATATGCGGAGAGTTTGTTGACGGACTCACGTGGTATGAAAATATAGGAACACGGGAAAAACCTGAATTTGCGAAAGGTCGCCAATTAAGTAATGAAGGAGGCGACATAAGGTTTCATTTGCAGATGATAGTTCCCGTTGTCACGGATTTTGACGGGGATGGTCTTGTTGATCTGGTTGTGGGTGACGAGGACGGGCGCGTGGCTTGGCTCCGTAACACGGGGAAAGTGTCCGACAATATGCCGCAATTCGAGTCTCCCGTATATTTTCGTCAGGAAGCTGATCGTATTAAATTCGGTGCCCTCTCTACCCCATGCGCATATGATTGGGACGGAGATGGTAAGGAGGACATAATATCCGGTAATTCTGCAGGAGAGATCGCCTTTATACGCAATCTTAGCGGTGGTGACAATCCCGTTTTTGATGCTCCACGGCTGTTTAAGGTGAATGGTAAGCCGTTGAGAATAATGGCGGGGGAGAACGGATCCATACAGGGACCGGCGGAGCGTAAATGGGGATATACGGTATTGTCGGTAGCTGATTGGGACGGTGACGGCATTGCGGATATAATTGTAAATTCCATATGGGGTAAGGTTGTAATTACTCACTGAAAAGTAGGCCAGGGCACTCATTAAAAAATGGGCCA
>CASBHZ010000137.1 GCA_949123685.1 uncultured Bacteroidales bacterium
TCAGTTAGCGGCTTAGCCAAGGCTGAACAACCTCAAATTTTACCGAATCATTGAAATACGAATCGTTTTCCTTTATCTTATCCCAGCTTGTTGCGGAGTTTACGGACTTCGGTCTTTACAAAGCCCATAATCTCTTTCCCTAAAAGGAATTGTTCAGTGGCGAACCAATCAGGGTTGCCGTTGTCTTGCTGAGTATAATTTTTCTCGGAGTTGTCTATCGCATCCTGGAGACGTGCCGGGTCTCGTTGATAATCAAATCCGCCTGCGATTTGTTTATTAACATACGCCTTGACAGATGGTTGTTCTTCAACATCTTCTTTATCCGGTCTGTCTGCATAGTGATGGTAATATAGCCATACTTCAAAGCAGGGGTTACTTTGCGCAACATTCCATGCCTCATACGGTTTAGCCTCGCTGTATTTCTCAGTTATCCGCTCGTTCATATCCTTGCAGAAATCTCTGAGAGGTGCGATCTTACCCTCTTTCTCCCATGAATCAGTGTCTATCGCAAACCATATTTTATCCCGTTGGAGATAGTCAATCGTATGTTTTCTTGTATCGCCAAGCAAGATACGCTCGGCAAGCTCCATCAGTTTCAAGGGGTCTGTGCCCTCTTCAGGAGGTATGACAATCAATTCAAGATTGGAGGACAATCCTTCAAAAAAGCCGAAATAATCCGGTTCAGTGCCTTTCCCCTCACAGACTATATAGATCTTGCTGGCATCTTTGGTCGGCTCACTCTTGCTGTAATCTTTCCTGCGTGTAATCATATCACCATTTCAGATCAGAGAGATTAGACAGGAACGGTATGCCTCCATAGCGGCCATTGAGATAACCGTTCTCGATGTTCGCGGTCTTGTGGATATTGTAGTCGCTCAACGGATAAAGCTGTGTTGACTGGTCAACATCCTTCTGAGCAAACCATATCTCATCGGGCCGGAAAATGGATTGATCAAGCAGACAGCTCTCATGTGTGGTGAATATTATCTGACCTTTGGCATCACGGTTCTCCGATATTTTACTCATGAGAGTCTTTATCATTATAGGATGTATGCTTCTTTCTATCTCATCTACAACGAACACATTGTCGCGTTTGAGAATGGCATAAAGCAGAGGCATATATTCTATAAGCCTGCGTGTGCCGTCAGACTCCATATCCATTTTCATTTCCACATCGTCACCATTATAATTGGTGTGGACGGCAATAAGTGTCTTTATATAAGGCACGCCATCCTCGACAACGATGTTTGAAATCTCATTGTTATGCGTCTCCATGAGCATCTGTGGTGAGCCGGGATGTTCTTTAGCGGCGTTGATGGCCTTTGTCATAGTAGTGTTGCCACGCACTTCATCCTCATTCAGAATCTCTTTGCGGACACCAAGTTTGGTAATGCCCGTTTTAAGTTCCGGCATGATTGAATTTACAAGTTCCGCAAACTCACTATCTCCGTCAAGCACATGGGGAAGGTAGCCTATCCGCATAGTTGGCAGAACTACCTGCAATCGTCTGATCCAGTCGTATGCCTCCTTTACAGCCGGTAATTCTTCGGGGTAATACTTACCGAAGAATGACAGGGCGAGCATATCCGGACGCACAATCCTGTTCATCGCGTTCATAAAGACCTCGATGAAATCTTCCTTGCCACCGGGACGCAGATAATCGCCGGAGACATTTATGTCATTATCCTTACGGCTGAATATCATTATGTCTTTACTTTTCTGACTGAAAAGCAACTCCTCCTCAAATACTTCCTGACGGTTGAAGCGCAGGTGATAATAGAATATCTTGCCCTCGGTAAAAAACTCAACAGCAAGTTCAGACGGAGTATTCTTCCCATTCTCATCAAGTTTGAAATAGAGATCTTCGGCAATATCCGCCTCACTCATCTTCTCGGCCCCTACCAATGATTTGAGCAAGGCGATACATTTGAGGAGGTTGCTTTTGCCCGCACCGTTTGCTCCATATATGGCACTCATACGCAATGCGGTCACATAACCACAGGCCATTTTGTGCCATTCGTGGCTATGGCTCTTGCTTGACGGGAAAGTATTGAACTCAACCGCGTTCTTGAACGACATGATATTTTCTGCTGCGAATCGTAGTAACATTGCTTATTCCGTTTATTATTTACGGCAAAGTTAGCAAAATATATCCATTTGCACAAGTTATTGCCGATTAAAATATATTATTCAGTTAAAGTCTAACGGAATTATAGTGGTAATAGTTCACTCATAGTTGCCGGAGCACCCTTATCACTGCACGGATATAGCCGGGATCTTCAGCGTAGCCAATCTTTTTCAGCCACAGCAGATAGTTCCCTCCCTTATATCGGTACTGTACTTTTGTGTAGTAGGCTTTGACTGATTCAGTCCAATGGTTGAACTCATAGTATTTGCCTGTCCGTGGATTGGTAAGCCCGAAAAGGTTGTGCTTGTTGCGGCAGACCGAGGATTTGAACCAGCCTGTTTCAAGTATTGCCTGTGCCAATACTATCTTCGGATATTTTATGCCGTTCTTTTCAATCTCAGCAATCAGATTCTGAATGGTAAGAGGAGGCAAATTATCAGCAGCAGCTACTCCCTCACGTGATTTTCTCACCATGCCAGCATTGCGAAATGCAATTTGTATAGAGTCAGGATTTTTCACTGACATAGCCAATTTTCTATTCTCTGTATATACCACGTTTTCAGGTTCTTTGATATTCACCACGGCTGGAGGTGCCTCAATCGGTGTCTCTTTTGTGATTGTGTGAAACTGAGCCATTGACACAGAGGGGACTGCAATCATGGCTACTGTAATGAGAAATGTGTCCAAAGTGCTCATGTACGAAATTCTTGTAAAATAATTTTGTCATCGGCAAGTGGTTGACACCACGAAATTAATCCCCAACAAGAAACCGCATGAACAATTCGGACACAAATTTAACAAACAGGCTCCCCTTGGAGCAGCTGGCGAAACTCGGCCTTGACCGTGAAAAGGTTGACAAACTTCCGCAAGATGTCAAGGAGAAGCTGATTAACGGTGAAGTGACACCTCTTATGGAGGTCACGTTACCTGCCAGGAATGGCATGGTTATCTCATTACCTCTCAAACTCCAACTCGCCGCCGACAAGGACGGCAATCCCACGCTGATCGCATATCCCGTGCAGCGTGAACTGTCGGTTGACAGGAACAACGAGCTTCGCCTGTCGCAACAGGAGCTTGACGCACTGCGACGTGGCGACGTGTTGCAGAAAGCCATCGACATCAACGGCGAGAAGACTCAGCAGTATCTCCAGCTCGACCCGGAAACAAAGTCAATCATCCACCGCCGCATAACCGAGGTGCAAATTGAGCAGAAGTTGAAGGACATGGAAAAGGTCAACGACATCGAGCTTGGCTCCCAGCAGAAACAGCAGGCACGCGAAGGCAAGCCGGTGGAGCTGTCGGTAGGCGGCGAAAAGGTATCGGTCGGCATCGACCTCAAGGAACCTCAGGGCTTCAAGGTCGTAAAAGGCGACCTCAAGGAGTGGGAGCGACAGCAGAAACTCCGCTATGACGAGCAGCACCCCGAATATCTCGGACTGGTAATGACCGACAAGAACCGCTGGGAATATCAGAAAGTTGTCGAGCATGACTCTAAGGAACGCGCCATCAGCCTCGACCCAACGCAGAAAGAGGAACGCAAATCCGGCCTAAAACGCGATGGATATTCTCAACAAATTGACCCCCTATGGATTATTTAAATTGACCCCCCATTGATAACCTGTGATTTTTGGACAGTTTTTACAGGGG
>CASBHZ010000138.1 GCA_949123685.1 uncultured Bacteroidales bacterium
GAAAGGCGCTTGCGGAGTTCCTCATTCTCCTTATCCTTCTTTTTGAGCATCCGCTCAAGAGATTGAATTTTCTTGAGTTGAGCCTGTCCGTTCCGGCTAATCTGACATATTGTCGCATGCTGAGAGTCGATGGTTTTCTGCATCGACTCAATCTGCGCGGATAATCCGCGAAGTACGTCTGTTATATCATTAACCGGCTGTTTCACAGATACAAAGATAGCAATTTTATCTGACATAAGCAAATAAAACCGCATCTAATTTCTATAAAATCAACAGATTAAACGCCCCTATCGGTATAACGTCTATTCAACATTACCGCCGTAGCGTGTCCGCTGAATAGTTACTTTTATCGAATCATATTGTTAAATTATCTTAATCGGTTTTCGGTTTTCGGTTTTCGGTTTTCGGTTTTCGGTTTTCAGTTTTCAGTTTTCAGATTTCGGTTTGAGGTTTGGAGTTGGCTTTGAGCCATTCAGATGCGGTCAGGCAGAGTTCTTCATACCATTCGCTTCCGAAGCGGCGTGTCAATGGTCCTTTCAGAAACTCGTAGGCACGCACCCCTTTTGAACGGCCGAGAGTTTCGGCGCATTTGCAAATCTTCCACCGGTGAAGGTTTACTGCAGTGAAGCCATCATATTCTTTCAGCCTGACCGGATACAGATGGCATGACGATGGCTTGAAGAAGGGTATCTTGCCCTCGCGATGAGCTTTTTCCAATGCGCACAGGCATTTGCCGCCGGGAGCATATGTGGTGAATACGCAGTCACGTCCTTCCACAAGTGATGTCACCAGGTCACCGTCTTCATCATAGTATGCCGGTCCCTGTTCTTCAATAACCTTCTGTGCGGCAGGGTTTAGCAACGGGTATATTTCGGGCATCAGTTCGCATAGCCGTTCGTATTCTTCATCGGATAGCGGTGCGCCTGCATCCCCCTCGATGCAGCATGCGCCGAGACAGGTGTCAAGGTCACAGATGAAATAACGTTCGATGAGGTCGAGAGATACGAGAGTGTCTTTTATTTGGAGCATTGGGTATTTTAGGTTTTAGGTGTTAGGCTTTAGGCTTTAGATTTTCAGTTTTCGGTTATTGGGATTGTATGAGGCTGAAGCCGATGAGGCGGTCGGCACGAGAGCCGGGCGGGTGATAATAGGTTGCCACCCAGTATTCGTTTTGGGTCTCGAATTTGTTGCCTTCGGTGATTTCGGAAGAGGGAACTCCTTTACCCGTGGCTTGAAGTGTGACGTAGCGATAGTTGTAGGCACCTTGCTTGAGGGGCATTTCAAGCCGATATTGACGGGCTTCGGAATCGTATACCATCCGGTTGGATGTGTCGAAACTGTCATGGGTCATCTCTCCGTCTATATACACGTCGGCATCGCGCAGTCGTGGCATGTCGAGCGTGAAATGTACTGTGATATAGTCTGCGCCGAGGTCTGAGTCTGTGGCGTTATATTCGCGCACCATGAACCGCCCGTGCTGCGTGCGGTCAAACTCATAATTGCGCAGTGCCCTTCCATTATCTCTCTTTAGCCACACATGATAGTTGGAACCTCCGAATTTGAGGGAGTCCACACCCATCCCCGGAAATCCGTTGCTGACACTTTCAAAACGGCGATATTCGTTGCCCGCCGGGAATATAAGTTCCGGCATATGCTGATATATTATCGTGTTGCCTTCTACACGCTGCGGACGGCGGAGAAGACGTCTTGAAGCCTCGCTCCCGTTCTGGATGATTGAGATTTCTATGTCTTGATAGGGATTTGCATTTTCTATACCGCGTAACATGACCGACATGTCAAGTTGCTGCCATTCGGTGTTGTGTCCTCGGTCTGTGCGCCCCGATGCTGTCCCGGAAATTGCAGCTGCCTCTTCGGTCACCATGAACCGTGCCTGCAGCAAGATATCTTCTGGCGCATCCCGGTCTGTGACCTGTAGCAGATAATTACCTGATACCAACGGACGCATTGACTGGTTGGGAAACTCTATGCGGTAGTTGACGAAGTGCACGAACGTATTTTCCGAATATGCAAAATCTTCAATGTCTGCAATGTTGAATCCGTCGAGATATTCCGATTCCACAAGTCGCGACGGTTGCCAGTCTGCATTGCAGTGTATCAGGCGATATTGCAGCCAACGGTTGTCTTCTGCAATTTCGTCGAAGGATATGACGATCCTGTCGTCTGAATTTAACCGCATCACGGGTGGCGACATGAAGTTGTCGGGATTGCTGACTTTTAAAGTCCTGAATCCCTTGTTGAATATCCTTGTGGATGTGTCGGCGGCGATTCCCTGCATGGCGATGAGACATGACAGGATGGCGGTTGCCCAATATTTAAGATTATTTTTTTTCAAAGTTTACCAGTTGATGGGCGTTTTGCCATGGGCTGTTAGATACTCGTTGGCTTTGGAGAAATGTCGGCAGCCGAAGAAGCCGCGATATGCGGATAGGGGAGAAGGATGGGGAGCGGTTAGCACCAGATGGCGCGATCTGTCGATGAAAGCGCCCTTGCGTATTGCATCGGATCCCCACAAGAGGAACACGATCCCTTCGCGATTCTCCGCGAGAGCATGTACGGCGGCATCCGTGAATGTCTCCCACCCCAGTCCGGCATGTGATTTGGGCTGGTGTTCGCGCACGGTAAGGGAGGCATTAAGCAGCAGGACTCCCTGTGCCGCCCAACGGGAGAGGTCTCCCGAACCGGGTACAGGATTACCCGTGTCCGTGTGTATTTCTTGAAAAATATTCCTTAACGAAGGGGGGATATCTATCCCCGGATTCACGGAAAAGCAGAGACCGTTGGCTTGTCCCGGTCCGTGATACGGGTCTTGACCGATTATTACAACCTTAACGTTTTCAAAAGGTGTGGTGTCGAACGCGGAGAATATTTTTCCGGCAGGTGGATATACTTTAAATGCAGGATTGGAATACTCCCGACGCACAAGATCGGTCAGAGCCTTGAAATATGGCTTGTCGAACTCGGCGTTTAGAGCCTTTTTCCATCCTTCTTCTATTCTTATATTCATAACCCAAAATTAGCAACAAATCCTCATATTTCGAAATTGAAGTTGAATTATTCGGAAAAAAAATATAACTTTGCATCGAAAAGCCTTTTGTGTCTCCTTTCAGACGCGAGAGGTCACCGGTAAAAAGTCTCCGTAGTTCAATGGATAGAATATCGGATTCCGGTTCCGACGATTAGGGTTCGACTCCCTACGGGGATACTTAAAAGTGCCGCTACAGCAAATGAACGCTGTGGCGGCACTTTTTCTATTTGGATTTAGGTGTGTTTCTTATCTTACGGTCTTGTATGTGCCCTTGTCGGTCTGCACCATATACAATCCTGCGGGAAGACTGAGTAGCGCATCAGCCGTAGGTGAGTCAAGCACCTTGATGCCGCTTGCGGAATAAACCGCTATTATGCGTGCTCCTGTAGCCGCGATTTCGCTTATTTCGGAAGATCCGCTTACCGTTATTTCGCACACATCGTTGGCTCCGTTGTATGCAGTTGCCGAGATGTAGGCGTGTCCCTCTTCAGCGGCAGTCACATTTCCTTCGTTATCTACCGTGGCTACAGCTGTAATTACTCACTGAAAAGTAGGCCAGGGCACTCATTAAAAAATGGGCCACCAC
>CASBHZ010000139.1 GCA_949123685.1 uncultured Bacteroidales bacterium
AACTTCCTGATTAACAGCGAGGAATATAGCGATGAAGAGGCTAAGGAAATAATATCACAAATATCTAACAGAGGAAAGGAATAACAATGGCAGGCATATTTTTAGCATATTCATTATTGGCAAGCACTCTCCTGATTGTAGTCTGGGTGGTGTACAAATGTGTTCTTGCCAATACCAGATGTTTCCGGTTCAATAGGATATTGTTGTTGTTCTGTATAACGCTTGCTTTCGTTTCTCCAATCTTCATACTTAATACTTTTTGGATAACGGATATTATGGAGGATAATATTGAAATCGCTTTTAATCCGGTCGAAGTTACCTATATTGCCAATTCGATATCAGAGGAAATCACTCCGATATGGGATTATATAGTCACACTTTACCTTATCGGGGTTATTGTCATGACTCTTTATTTTCTCGTTTCACTGGTACGGTTGGCACTCTTCATTATTAAAGGAGAACATATAAAACAAGATGGCAGTCACATAATCCTTCATCGCCACAACAGTGTTGCTCCGTTTGCATGGTGCGGGTATATGATGATGCCCAGACGTGACTGGTATGAGTATGGGCAGATGATAGTACGCCATGAAAAAGCGCATATAGAATGTCGCCATTGGATTGACTTGCTTTTTATGCAGGCAGCGATTATTATCACTTGGTATTGTCCAGCTATATGGCTTCTGCGCAATGAGCTTCATACCCTCCATGAGTATGAAGCCGACAGCCGTGTGCTTGCATCGGGCGTAAAACGAGAGGAGTATCAGATGTTTCTAATAAAAAAGACAGTTGGAGCAAGGTTCGCAACTCTTTCCAACTGTCTCAATCACAGTTCACTTAAAAAACGTATAACTATGATGTTATCAAGCAAACAGACAGGCACAGCCCGTGTGCGTGCCTTTGTCATGGTGCCTGCGATGGCACTCGCATTAATCGGTCTGGCCACCCCTGCAGTGTCAGCAGTAATCAACGAGGTATCTGCCGCTACGCCGGTGGAGGATCTGCGCTACAAAATTAGCGAAAAATCCGATTCCACCATTCGCGTGACAGAAAGAAATTCCGATATGGTGGTGACGGAGAAAGCGGATGCGGACAATGCCGTGCCATTCATCAAGACTGAAACCGCTCCCAACTTCCCCGGCGGCAAGGACAAATTGAGAGCTTTCATCAACAAGAACATAAAATTCCCTGAAACCGCCTATAAAGACGGTGTTCTTAATATGGATGCAGTCGTGCAACTCACCATTGCTAAGGACGGAGTGGTAAAAGATGCCAAAATAGTGAAAAGTTCAGGAAAGACACTTGATGGCGAAGCCCTTCGTGTGGCATTTATGCTTCCGCAATTCCATCCCGGACTCAATAACGGTCTGCCAGCAGAATCAAGCTATACATTGGAATTTAATTATTACATCTGCAATGAATATTGGTCGTCAAACGGCGAATAATAGCAAAACAGAATACCAATAGGACAATTATCTTATCTGATGCTTGGAGTATGCCGTATTTTTCAGTACGGCATCTCCTGTATCATAAAACTAAAAAAACAATGGAATTAGTATTTACAATACTTATCGGAGTCGTTATCGGAGCCGTCAATGCCCTCCCTATGTTTCTCAAAAAAATGGATAAGGCAAACTGTTGGTCTGCTTTTGTGCAGTATGTGGTGGTAACTTTCATTATCTTCAACACTACACTTCCTCAGTTGAATGTCAACGACTTTTTAGCCGGTCCGATTGTATCAGTTCTAATGACTATGCCTATGGTGATTATGATTGCTAAGAACGAAAAGAAAGCTGTTCCGATTGTGCTTGTCAATGCGGTCATTTTAGGGTTGATTATAGCGGCAATCAAGCATTTCAGAGCGTCTTTAGGGTTGATTATAACGGCAATCGAGCATTTTAGAGCGTTGTGATTTGTATGAATCAGGTAATAGCAGATTTTGATAGCGTCGCAGCTTGCGAGCTGTTTTGTGGATCGTGTCGCAAATTCTTGTCAGGGAGATGTCCCGGATGTGAGAAGAACGAAAAAGCATCGTGGTGTAAAATCCGTCAATGTTGCATAAGCAGAGGCTATCATACCTGTGCCAAATGTAAGCGTGACGTAAGAGAGTGTAAAACCTATTCCAACTTTATAAGCAAAGTGTTCGCGTTCATCTTCAATTCTGACCGTCCGTCTTGTATTAGCTATATAAGGGAACATGGCGAGATTGCATATGCAGAAGAAATGAGCAGAAGAGGATGTCAAACAATAAAACGAAATAGAAAATGAAATTACCCAACTGGACCATTTTATTTATAGGTCTATTGTTGCTTTCTTGTGACAAGAATACAAGTGTGGGGCTATCCGGTAAATGGCGAATCGTGGAGTATAAATGTATCGCAACTTCCACGCCATTCGCCCTTTCCACCGTAGCCGATGGAAGTGATTATTCACTTGAATTTGATAATCAAGGAAATGTATTCTGTAATACGGGGTGCAATTTGGTGTCCGGTCAATATATTCTCAAAGGGGACAAGTTGATATTTCCGGAAATAACATCCACCGAAATGGCTTGTGAGGATATGCTTATGGAAGAAAGTATGAAGCACATTCTTCCTGCTATAAAGACCTTTGAGATAAAGAATGATACGATTCTATTTCTTAAAGATGCAGATGGCCATACCTTGATGGAACTAACTAAAACAACAGATCAGGTATGAGCAAGAAGTTTCTAATGATGGTATTTATAGCCATTTTTTCTGTAATCAGTGTTATGGCATCGAAGAATATATCAGGGGCATGGAGCGGGACATTAAGAATCACTCCACAGTTGTCACTGAAATTAGTATTCAATTTCAAAACCGAAGAGGACGGAATACAGTTGGTAACTCTCGATTCTCCGGATCAAGGTGCTTATGGAATAGCAGGAGATGTGAATTTCATTTCTGCCGATTCGGTTAATATATCATTCCGACAAATTGGATTATCTTTTGCCGGACGACAACAAAATGGGATTATAACAGGTATTTGCAGTCAAGGGGCGATGAAAGCGAATATTGAATTATCTCCGGGAACTGTTGAATTAAAACGGCCACAGACTCCGCTACCTCCGTATCCATATACGACCAAAGAAATCAACATCAATAATCCATCGGACGATGTAATCCTTTCAGGGACTCTCACTCTCCCAAAAGATTATAACACTGCAACTCCCGTCGTTGTAATGATAACAGGTAGCGGGCTTCAAAACCGGGATGAGGAAATTTTTGGACACAAACCCTTTGCTGTGATAGCCGATTATCTTGCAAGAAATGGCATTGCATCTTTTCGGTATGATGATCGGGGACATGGGAAATCAACAGGTGACGGAACAACTGCCACGACCGAAGATTTTGTGCGGGATGCCCGATGTGTATTAGAATATGTACGAATGGTGGAGAACTTCAATAACGTGGCATTATTAGGGCATAGCGAGGGGGCAACTGCCGCTTTTATGTTGGGGGCTGAACC
>CASBHZ010000140.1 GCA_949123685.1 uncultured Bacteroidales bacterium
ACCGAGATCAACACATGGAGACACACTCTTTCCCTACACGACGCTCTTCCGATCTTTCATTTTGTTGGCTTTGGCTGGTTTATCCGCCTGTTCCACAGAGGAACTTATGGATAACCAACCAGAGTCTGGAAACAGCAACCCGTTCGAGGTCACTGTGTCTGTTGCTATCCCGGATATGCCTACTTCCCAGACACGCGGAATACTTGGAGAGACCCCGGGAGCCAACCTTAAACTGACCATCCTCGAATTTGAGAAGGGTGCCGATGCCGCCAATACTAACCTCACAAAAATATATCAGGCGGAAACGACATCACCCACCGATGTTGCAAACGACGGGACGGTAAAATTCAAGGTAACCCTTAACAGCACCTCTTCGGCGAAAGTGCTCCACCTGATGATTGCCGACGAGTTTATAACATGCAGTTTCGGCAGCGAGGCGAACCTTATTCCCATGATCACTACCGGCATCGTGAACAATATATCGCACGAAGCTTATTGGGGAAGGGTGGAATGCGATAACGGATATGTGACCATTGACGAAAGCGGAGAAGCAAAACTGAGCACCGATGTTAAGCAAAAGCTGACAAACGTGCCAGTCATACGTAATTTCTGCAAGATCACGGTGCAGAACACTGCCATGACCAATTTCGATTTCCTCGGATTTGAACTGGTCAATATTCCCACAGCCGGAACTATAGCACCTTGGGACCAGGCAAACCTCGACATACCCGAATTGCTTTCGGGAGCAGACATGCTTCCGTATTCCCAAGTCTCCCCTGTCTACAAAGGGATAGTACCCGAAAACTCCGGATTCCGCAACCAGGAGACTGAAATCCGCGCCCTCTCCGGGTCCGAAGCCAGCAGATTCAGCAACGCAGCCCAATACATATATGAACACCCTTATGAATCGGGCAGGCACACCTACATGATCATCAAAGGCAGATACCGCGCGGGCACCGGATCGGCATGGGGTGCGCCGTCATATTACAAGATTGACCTCGGAAAAGCTGACAGCGAAACCGGAATGTTTGCATTCTATCCGTTGCTCAGGAATTATAATTTCAATGTCGTCATAACAGATGTGCGTGCCGGAGGAGCCTCCACTCCCTCCCAGGCTATTGACGGAGTGGCGTTCAATAACATATCCGCAGACACAAAAACCAACGCAATGCTCAACGTGTCTGACGGAAAAAACATGTTGGTAGTCAGCGCCACAAGCAATATCTTTGTAAAAGAGGATCAGCCTTTCACCTTGAAGTATCAGTATTACACTGATGTTACGGGAGCCAAACAGATCGACAATTCATTAGTTCAGATAAAAGGCATAGGCACAGGGGAAGTGATCAAAAGCTATACAGAGAACATTGACGGAGACTGGAAAACCGTGACAATATATCCTAACGGACCTACAGCCGTGAGCAAGACTCAGTCATTCCTCGTGACCGACGGTCAAGGATTGGGACGCGTGATAACCCTCGTTCTCAATCTTCCCTGGAACATTACTAACATGGTTACCCTCCCCGGTATAGCCAATGAGCCATCACAGACAACCTCCCTGCCGGTAAGCACTGACGCAGGAAAAGAGCTGACCGTTTACTTCAACCTTCCGGACGGAATACCTGAAGCTGTGTTCCCGCTCAGCTTCAAACTTGAAGCTGACAAACAAGATATTGAAAACAATCCGATCGGAACTCTCGTAGTGTCCACAGGGGCATCACTTTTCGATCCTGCAAAACCTGCAATATCCTATATCAAAACCGTATCGCTGGAAGAATACAAATATATGTATGCCGAAGGCACCGGCAATAATGTTGACATAAGCAAAAAGAACACAAATCACCTTGTGCGCTGCCGTTTCCGCACCATCACGAAAGGCACGGGAGAAACCAAGGTTAAAATTGACAATCCCTATTTTAACCCTTGTGAGCTTACATTCAACAGAACAAATTAACTTTGGCATAAGTGAATTAATTCAGGCATATTTTTAATTTAAGTCATTTTAATCAGCAAGTGCAAATTTAGAATCAGTAACATTTAAACGATTTAAATTCGTCATCATTATCCGATTTATTTGCAAGCAATTCTCACGGAAGCAAAAACTGCAACAATTGCAGTTTAGTTCCCGTGAGAATTGCAATTTTTAATCCCATTCTATCCCGGAATTTATGCTATCTGTCTTTAGGGCTACAATGAATCCAAAATCATTTCCAGAGATGCCTCCATTTTGGAAAATGCAAACAGTTTCATTTCAAGGTCTTTTATAGAAGCGATGTACGAAGAAAGAAATCCACCTTACCCGATAGTTCCTTTATCTGACTGTCATGCTCTGAAAGTCTATGATCTATACGACTCTCCATATAAAGCAAACGCTGATTGACGCTATAACCACGCAACAAATAATCTTTCAATATCTTATTTGCCCATTGGCGAAATTGTGTACCACGAACAGATTTCACCCTATATCCAACAGATATTATTACATCAAGACTGTAATACTTCATCATGTATTTTTTGCCGTCAGAAGCAGTTGTCAAGTTTTCCTTGACAACTGAATTAGCATCTAACTCTCCTTCTTTGAAGATGTTATTTGTATGTAAACTTATGTTTTGTTTCGATGTTTGAAACAAATCCCCGTTTATCTCACTGTCCAAACCAATCATATTTTATTTATACTCCAACCACATACAACCACGTGACAACCACTTTTTAATTTACTCCTAAACATTTTACATCTTTAAGGGTGATTGTTACGTGGTTGTGAATGGTTGGAGTTTTCTATGTGTGTTGGCTTGGCGCAGAGAGAAATCGGATTTTAAATTATGGATATCCTGCATCGCAGACATCCTTATGCCTATGGCATATAGGGATGGACGCGGATATGGCGGATGGGGCGCGGATTTATTTTTTCATGTCAAAGACAATCCCCAATGTTGAGGCTCTGCGGATTTGGCAGCCAACGGCAGCCAACGGAGAGTCGCGGATCAAAACAGATGGATACGGATCTATCGGCGAATACGGACAACCAAAATCCGGCTCATACAGTATCAACATAATCCGCAGCCATCAGCTCCAGTCCGCGACTCCAGTCATATGTCGGAAGACATATGAATCCGCGATGAGTTTTTTGAGTGTGATATTATGTGATGTCAAAAGATCCGCGTGCCATCCGCTCTATCAGCGTTACACCTGGAACACCGTAAGGTGAGAGGGAATCCGCGATGCCTCAAATCTCCTTTGCCTTCTTATCTTTACCTAGTTATATGAGGGATTTATCGGATGGAATTGGAAACATCAAACTGAACTCCCTATATATTTAATATGATCAATATTTAATATGATCACTTACTTATAATGGTTCGGTAAAATTTGAGGTTGAACAGTCTGGGCTAAGCCGCTAATTGATCCAATCTCTGGTTTATTTTCTGAATTATTTTGAGATGC
>CASBHZ010000141.1 GCA_949123685.1 uncultured Bacteroidales bacterium
GCATGCTTTTATAAGACAATAGGGCATTTATAATGCTTTAATCGGGGAGCGATGACGAAACATCATCGCTCCCCGATTGTTATATAGACGTATAGATATATAGAAAAGGATTCTGCTATGAAGATATATACCCCAATATGTGCACTTGCGGCAATCGCAACGCTCGCGTCATGCAGCAATGACGACGCTACAATATCTCCACTTCCCGAGAAAACCTACAGCGGCAATACAGCCCTAAGGCTTGAATACAATAGCTCTCCGATGAGCGGAAAAAGCGTAACATACATCCAAAACGGAGACAATGCCAACTTCGAAATGGGTTCAACAGTTTCGTTGGAAGAATTATCACCTGCATTTAAAGGCATCCCGCCAATACCCGGACCGGGCGTATTACCGGGAACATCGATGCTTTCACTCCCCGTAAAACTACAGACAGATGGGAGCAAGTATTCATTTGAAGGCTCGGGAGAAACAGAATATGTGACCTATAACTATTCGGGAAACGTCAATGCGGATGTTATGGACTTTAAATTCCGGAATGTGCTCCTGAAGAACCAACGCCTTGCAAATAGCGTCTGGATTCCCGCCCCCACTGAAAGGGATGCAACTGGATTGGGATATAAGTCTTTGCCATTGCATATAATATGGGAATGCTCACTGCCTCCCGTATTCGAAGGGTTTGACGGCACCATTCAGGATGCTTTGGTGCTGATGGCAACGTTGCCGATAATACCGGCATACAACAATACAGCCTATATGTCGCTTGTTCAAATCATAGGGAACGCGCTAAAGACGATTGCATTCCGTCCCGACGGCAACGCTGTGGTCACTTACCTGCAGAGCAATAATGGTGCCGCCCAGTTCACCCAAGCTCCCATATGCATGATCCAATACCTGCCGTTAAACGAAAATATGCTCAAGCTATTCATCAATCTGACCGACTTGATGGGACAGATATTAATCAACGGATCAAGTCACCCGGACCTTCCACCGAACCCATTCGGCAGAGGAAATTCCACCACTCCGGATATTATCCCTATAATATCCCGGTTGGCACCCATGATTTCCGAAGGATTCCCCATGCAATACACTATTGACCCGACAAGTCTTCAAATCTACTTCAATACAGAAACATTGCTTCCGTTATTGAAAGGCGTGGTAGTGCCGCTACTTAAGGACCCGGCAATACAGGAAATGATAATAGAAAAGATTTCTGAGAACCCGGCATTAGCAGGACACCTCACGTTAATAAAAGTCTTGATAGCAGCTTTTCCGGAATTGCTCGACACCACCACCCGTATCGAACTCGGGTTCAACTTCGTGCCATACACTACAACTCCGACGTAAGCTTAAAGGACATTCCTCGCGGATGATCCTTAGCCCTCGATCTCCATCAGTTCGAGAAGACGGAGTTCAGCTTCATCAAGACGCGAAATCACAACGCCGATACGCTCTCCCGCCTTTATAATCTCATCGTTTGACAGGACCCCAGACGACAATGCTTCTTCAAGCTGCGTGCGTTCAGCCGTGAGGTCTTCCACCTCCTTTTCCAGAGATTCCATCTCGCGTTTCTCTTTGAAAGAGAGTTTCCGCTTTTCATCTTTCGGACGCCAAGACGGTTTAGATGCAGATGCGGATGTCACGCCTGTCACCGACTTCCCGGCAGCAATACGAGCCTGCTCTTTCTCTGCGGCACGCCGCTCCTTCTCCTCTTCAGCAACGCAATGGCGATAAGTGGAATAATCACCGGGGAAATCACGCACTTCTCCATCCCCCTTGAATACGAAAAGGTGATCTACAATTCGGTCAAGGAAAAAGCGATCGTGGCTGACTACAATGACACATCCCTTGAAATTTACCAAATAATCTTCAAGAACCGCCAGGGTCATTATGTCGAGATCATTTGTAGGCTCATCAAGAATAAGGAAGTTGGGGCTACGCATCAATACTGTGGCAAGATAAAGACGCCTCCGCTCTCCTCCACTGAGTTTATGTATGTATTTCTGCTGTGTTTCCGGCGTGAAAAGGAAATGTGACAGGAATTGCGATGCCGAAAGACGAGTCTTGTCATCAATACGGACATCTTCCGCAATCTCACGCACAGCATCTATAACTTTCTTCTTCTCGTCAAAATCGGTCATCCCCTCCTGGCTATAGTAACCCCAGCGCACAGTCTCTCCGATATCGAAACTGCCACTGTCCGGCTGCATCAACCCCAAAAGGAGCTTTATGAAAGTGGACTTTCCGGCTCCATTATCGCCGACTATACCCACTTTTTCATAACGGGCGAAAGTATAGCTCCAACCATTTAGTATGCGCTTGTCGCCAAAAACTTTCGTGACGTTATGCGCCTCGAAGATCTTGGAACCGATATAAGAAGACTTGACATTTAACGAAACGTTGCGTTCTGTCAGGTTTATACGACTCCTGTTCTCCAGTTCATGGAAATTATCTATCCTGTACTTCGCTTTCGAACCTCGCGCCTGAGGCTGACGGCGCATCCATTCAAGCTCCGTGCGCAAAAGATTTTTCACTTTCGACAATTCTGCCGAAAGAGCTTCATGCCGTTCATCGCGCTTACGGAGATAATAGTCATAATTACCGTCATAAGAAAACACCTGACGGCGATCGATCTCTATGATCTTGTTGCATACCTTGTCAAGGAAATAACGGTCATGAGTCACCATCAACAGGGTCATACGCTGTTTCGACAGATAAGCTTCAAGCCATTCTATCATGTCAATGTCAAGATGGTTGGTAGGCTCGTCAAGAATCAGCAAATCGGGTTTGGAAAGGAGCACACGCGCAAGCGCCACGCGCTTGGTCTGCCCTCCCGACATGCGTCCGAGAGGCGTCACATAGTCCGTAATCTTGAATTGAGTCAGTATCTGCCGTGCAAGATCAACTCCATTCCCTTCTTCATTTTCCTTGACATCCATAGAGGCATATTCGAGGGCAGTCATTTCCGCATCCATCGGAGGGAGCTGCTCAAGATAGCCTACACGGATACCGTTCCGGAAAGTCACCTTTCCCGAATCATAATCCTCACGACCGGCAAGAATATTGAGGAAAGTCGTTTTCCCGGCTCCATTCTGGGCGACAATACCAATCTTGTCACCCTGAAACACGCCCAGCGACACATCCTCAAAGAGGATGCGGTCGCCAAACGATTTTGTGAGTTGATCAATCTGCAACAGAATCATAGAAAGACGGTTGATGGTTGATAATTAATGGTTAATAATTAATAATTAATGGCTGATGGTTAATAATTAACGACCGATAGCTGACGCTTAAACCATTAATTATTAACCATTAATTGGGGTGTTCAGTTTCATGTTCCAAATTTTTCTGATAAATCCCCTGTTTATCCCT
>CASBHZ010000142.1 GCA_949123685.1 uncultured Bacteroidales bacterium
CCGAGCTCTACACAAGGCGACACACTCTTTCCCTACACGACGCTCTTCCGATCTGGCAACATCGCCGCTATCTGCGCCGCTCCGGCTCTGGTGCTTGGTCCGCTCGGTATCATCAACGGGGTAAAAGCCACCAGTTATCCGTTCCTCAAAGATGACTTTGAAAATAATGGCGGGATATACTCTGAGGAGCCAGTGGTAATCGGAGACCGTCTTATAACCTCAAAGGGTCCCGGAACAACCCTCGAATTCGCACTTGCCATTGTTCGCAAGGCAAAGGGTCCGGATATGGAGAAGGCACTCCGTGAAGGTATGGTGATAGGTCATAGCTGACAAATGAATTTAACCTTTGAAAAGAGAATGTCCTAATCATAACAATGATTGGTCATTCTCTTTTTGCTGTCAGCATATACCCGATGCCTCGTTGATTTATCAGTGATATCGACGGATCATAACGCAGGTAATTACGAAGTTTGTGTATGAACCCATGTAGCGAATTACGACTGTATGGGTCATCGCGTTGCCATACAAGTTGCATCATAGTGGAAGCGTCGACAGTGTGGCCGACATTTACAATCAGTTCCTTCAGCAGTTTTGCTTCAATCAGCGACAATTCTATGCCTCCTGTGTCCTTATGCGAAAGTATTTGTGTAGAAAGGTCTAAGGTATAGTCTCCGATTTCAAATTGATTATCCTCCTTTATGACATTTTTTCGGAGCAATGCCTTGATGCGGACTATCAATTCGAGCATCTTGAAGGGCTTTTTAAGATAGTCATTGCCGCCAAGTTCAAACCCCTCCACAATGTCGTCAATCTCTGATTTTGCTGTTAGGAAAAGCAATGGCACATTCCGGTTTATCTGCCTGATTCGTCGCCCCATCTTAAAGCCGTCCATGCGGGGCATCATCACGTCGGCGATGATAAGGTCGGCTCCATGTCGGGTAAACTGTTTAAGGCCTTCCTCGCCATTGCCAGCTGTCAGTACATCAAATCCATCTCGTTGTAGGGTCTCCGAAATAATCATTGATAATGTAGAATCGTCCTCTACCAATAATATTGTGTTGTTCATTGTCTTCCAAAGTTGATAGTAAATGTACTGCCTTTTCCTTGACGGCTTACTACGCTTATATTCCACCCATGTTTGTCTATTATGGATTTTACATAGAATAAGCCGATACCGTATCCTCTCACATCGGTCCTGTAACCATGAGGTACCCGGTAGAATTTACTCCAGATGTAGGGTAATGATTTTTCAGAAATGCCGATTCCGTTGTCTGCTATTGATACTCCATTGGCATCTGCCTTGATTATGATAGAAACCGATTCTCCGGAGTATTTGATGCTGTTATCTATAAGGTTGCCGATTACATTTGAGAAATGCGATGGATCTGCTTCGACAGTGGCATCACCCTGACATTCCAATATGATATCACACGGTTTGTCTGCCTTCAGCTTTTGCTGCTCTATGATGTTGGCAAGGAAATCCCGCAGGCGTATTTTCTCTTTTGCCATAGTAAGATGCTTACGTCGTTCCATACTCATGGCGAGAATACTCTCGACCAGACCGGAAAGTTTTGACAGTTGATCGAGGGCAGCTGTAAGGTATTTTTTTGTGCGCTCTTCATCCTGCGGGTCAGGAAACTGAAGCAACGAATCATTTGCCGCATAGGCGATTGCGATAGGAGTCTTTAGTTCGTGGGTCATATTGTTGGTAAAGTCATCCTTCATCTCCTCAATGGTTCGCTGACTGGCTATTACATGCAGAAGATACCAAAAACCGAATGTCAGCGCCAATGCTATAAGGGCAGATGTAATTATCACACCCCCCATCTCTCTCAGTATATTGTTTGTCAGCGGGGAAATATAGGCGTAGTATGTAAGGTTGCCATTTACACGGTACTCTATCTGCCACAAGTCAGACGAATACTCCACAGTCCCGCCGGGTGCCACTATATATACTTCTTCGGGATAATAACCTGAAAAATTAAGGTCGCGCCGAAAGGCTTCCTCCATTTTGGACACATCCGGGTCTCCGATTCTTTCGGAATAACTGCCGTCATGAAGGTGTTGTGCAATCATCGACATAATCTGCTTATCAACGCGACGAAAGCCTTGAGAGTAATCCAATTCACGCAATTCTTCAGCGTTCATAGTCGAACCGACATCCGATTTCTGTAATCCAATCGACACCCAGACCACATCATCATCGCCGCCAAGTCCGGCATCAATTATGCGGTCAACCATTTCAATTTGGTCAGCCCTGCTAAGACATTGCTCCACATCGTTTAGATATCGTGTTTTTATAGAGTTATACAATTGCATCATGAATATCACATTGGCGACAAAGAGCACACCGACTATGATACGCATTGAGGTAAGTATCAGCTTAAAGTGTTTCATATCAATGCAAAGTTACTAAAATCACGTCAATCATTAGATGGCCTAATCGTAAGATTAAGACTAAATAAGGGAGAATAAGGATTGAATAAGACAGGGCTACATAATTTCGCAACATGAAACATTATATACTACCATTGATTATGTTCCCTTTCATAACGCAGGGGCAAACCACCGGGCCGGACACAATAAAGGTCAAAGAACTCGGAGAAATAACTGTTGTAGCCGATGCTCAGCTCACAAGCGCTACAAAAACTGTCTATATTCCTACCGGGAATCAGAAGTCGACTGCATCCGACGGGGTTTCCTTGCTTTCGCGGATGAACATACCTCAGTTGAGTGTGAATCCGATAACAGAGACGGTAAAGACAGCCGATAATCAGGGCGTAAGCCTTTTCATAAACTTTCATCCGGTGGCGGATGAGGATGTCAGCGGTCTGAATCCGAGCGACGTGAAGCGTGTCGAGTATCTTGACTTTCCGACAGACCCGAGATTTCAGCGGGCACAACACGTTGTAAATTTCATCACCCATGCTTATTCTTACGGAGGTTATACGAAGCTCAGTGGCAAAGAACGCTTCATGATACGCAGCGGCGAGGCTTCGGTGTATTCCAAGTTCGCCTACCGCAAGATGGAATACGATGTCATGGTGTCGGGCGACTACGACTATAACTCTCATATCGG
>CASBHZ010000143.1 GCA_949123685.1 uncultured Bacteroidales bacterium
ACCCGCGACCCCGACCTTGGCAAGGTCGTGCTCTACCAACTGAGCTATTTTCGCGTTTTTTCGTTGGTGCAACCCTTTCAAACGTTGTTTTCCCGAATTGCGATGCAAAGTTACAACTTATTTTTGAACTATGCAAATTTCAGATGAAAAATCTTTAATTTTTTTAATTTTTATTTTCCCAAATCCAGCCGCCATTATAGCGTGATTTGAATTTAGAAGAGTTTAACTCTTTGATAAGTTCGGACTTGTCGTTTGATGTCTTCGCTGCAACTCTACAGAGTGTGGAGGATGGCACTGATATCAATTCATAGTCGCAGTCATCATTATGAGAAATATACATGTCTGCTTCTTTCTCAGTCTTGAAAGTTCCTACAATAAGATAAAAACGACTTTTTGATTCAATTATATTTTCATCATTTGGATTCTCGTTGGTATCCGCTACGTTCGCAGTTGCCAATGAAACTTCTTGAATGTCTTGATCAGGTTTCTGATCTTCATTCTTGTGAGATGCAGATTCCATAATCGTTTCAATAGGAATTACGGATGCCTTGTCTTCTCCTTTCCTTTCAGATGTGGGAAGGATCATTGAAACAGCTGCAATCAATACCAATATAAAAGAAGCGGCAAATTTTGCAGCAAATTTATTTATAGGTATATAATAATTCTTATTGAAATCTAAATTCTTATTAGATTCAGAAGTTATTTCCGAATCATTTTTAGAAATATTGACGATTTTGTCTGTTACGGGAATAAATCCAAGCTTTGCGCTCACTTGCTCAGCCGAATTGGCAGGGGAGAAGTGAAGTGTGTTCTCTTCGCCAAGTAATATTGAGCCGAGCGCTCCTATTGTGACTTCACCTTCCTCTTCAAGAACGCTCCTCAATTCTTTTATGTCGGATGTGAGTATGGTTCTTGCCTCGTTGAAAGGTAATGAATATTTTCTTGAATAGGAATTAGCTAAAAGCCCGTCGTCCTGATTAACCGCCTGGTTAAACCGGACCTCCCGGGTCATGGGATACCATTTGCCCTCAGATGCGTCATATCGAGCCGGTTTTCTTGCATTAATAAACGCGCCAAAACCCGGCAGAATCACACAGTCGTGTCGGAGCAGAAGGTATTTAATATGTAAAGATAGGTGTTCCAAAGAGGTAATGATTTAACTTTGACTGAAATCAATATACAAAGCGAAGAGGAGTCGTGCTCCTCTTCTGCAAAGTTAATAAAAAAGACTCAGATTTCAGCCTGTTTTCGTTAAATTATTTCTTGATTTTTGGGAAATATTGCTCAACCAAATGTGGATCAGCACCATAGTCAAGTGCAATTTTTTTGTCGATTTCCGCCGCATCGTTTTCAAAATTTTTCTTGTGGATTACGCCTCTCAAAAGATATAGGTTTCCATTGCGGGGATATCGTTTCAGTGCTGTCAGGAGATACTCTTTGGCTTTGGGTATCTTGTCTGCTTCTATATTGACAAGAATCAGGTGGAACCAAGTGTCATCGTTTTGTTCCAGTTCGAGAGACTTCTCAAAAAAAGCAGTTGCTTCTTTGCTGTCGCCTTTAATTGCCGCTATTTTCCCTAAGCCTGAATATGCTGATGCATTTGAGGGAAAATGATTCTTAAGCGATATGAAGTCTTTTTCAGCATCAATATACTTTGCTTTGCCCAGATTTAAAATCCCTCTCATCTTTAAAGGCCATTCCTGAATTGAGTCGAGTTCAAGCGATTGGTTTATGTCAGAAAGAGCGTTTTCATTGTTTCCCATCTGAAGGTAGGTGTATGCCCTGTTGTTTAATATCACTTCCTTTTTAGGGGCGGTGGTCAATGCAATCTCAAAAGCCTGGAGGGCACCTTCGTAATTCTCCATACGGGTTCTTATGTCTCCAAGGTTTGACCAAAGCAGATAATTGAGCTTGTTTGCCGGTTTTGTTTTCAGGGCGGCTATCGTCATTCTTTCTGCCGCCTGCCAATTCTCACGTTTGATATAATTATCGGCAGAATCGACATATTGAATATATGTCTGCGCCATTCCGGGAAGAATGACGCAGACAAAAATGTAAAGCGATACGATTATTCGTTTCATTTATTCTCTTTTTCGTAAAATCTCTTTTTACCGCCGTCAAGGAACTTTATGTATCCGGGTACGTCTTCCTTATATACGAATGCGGGGGCAAGGGGTTTTGCCTGCTTGTCAACGATCACGTGATAAGGCTGGGCGTTTGCTCCGAATTTAGTGCGTTGCAGATAGCTCCATTTGTCGCCATATGTGCGTAATGTCCTTTCCTTACCATCCTTTTCTTTGACGGTTATAGGTTCAGGAAGCGGAGTCTTGTCGTCAACCATCAGAGTGACGAGTACGTAATCATTGTCTATTTTTGATTTCACTGTCGGATCAGTCCATACCGCTGCTTCCATTTTGCGACAGTTTACGCATCCATAGCCGGAGAAGTCAAGGAGGACCGGTTTGTCAAGTTTTTCTGAAAGCTTCATGCCTTCTTCAAAATCGTCTACCTGGGCATGAACACTACCCTCATATAGATTGAAATCCTGTGTGGATACGGGCGGAGCGAATGCACTTATGCTCTTCAAGGGTGCACCCCATAATCCTGGCAGCATATACACGGCAAATGCGAGAGATACGCAAGCCAACATGAATCTGGTGACGCTGATCCTTTCAACTTTTGAATCGTGAGGGAACGTGATCTTTCCAAGGAGATAGATGCCAAGGAGCGCGAAGATTACTATCCACAATGACACGAATACTTCCCTGTCAAGTATTCTCCATCCGTACGCAAGGTCTGCAACAGAAAGGAACTTAAGC
>CASBHZ010000144.1 GCA_949123685.1 uncultured Bacteroidales bacterium
CGAGATACTATCGCGTGACTGGAGTTCAGACGTGTGCTCTTCCGATCTTGCTCAAAAATGCAATCTAAAAGATGGTGATATATCATTAACTCAAGCAAGATTTTTAGATGAAAATACAATTTCCAAATGGCCTGAAAAATATCGTCTTAGAGATGGTGATGTATTAGTCAATTCAACTGGTACCGGAACTGTCGGGAGAACTCGTATGTTCAAGTCTGAATATTTAGGAAATTATCCATTCGTAGTTCCAGACTCGCATGTTTCTGTCGTTCGATCGTTCGATGAGATAGATTCAACATACATCTTCTACTGTCTATATTGTCAAGATGGGCAACAATACTTTGCCGAAAATTTAGCAGGAAGCACTAACCAAAAGGAACTTTATATTGATGTAATTGGAGACAAGAGCATTATGTTACCTCCCATCAATGAGCAGAAACGTATCGTCGCAAAAATTGAGGAGCAGTATTCTGTGCTTTATGAAATAGAAGCGTCTTTGCGGTCTTGAATTATCAAGAGGGCAAAGACGCTTGTGAAAGTGATTCGTTACCAGTTAACTATCTTGTCAACTATGGCTTGCTGTTCGGTAGCGGTGCGACGGAGGTAGATGCGTGTCGTTTCGATGCTTTCATGCCCCATAAGGTCAGCGAGAAGAGCGAGGTCGTTGAAGCGGTCAAGGAAGTTCTTGGCAAAGCGATGACGGAATGAATGGGGATATACCACAGCTGCGTTGATGCCATATTTATTGGCGAATAGTTTGAGCTGCTGGGCTATTCCTCGGGCGGTTATTCTTTCGCCGAAACGGTTGAGGAAGATGTAGCCAGATTCGAGGTTTCGCTTTTTGAGCCACACCAAAGCCTCGGAGCGGAGACTCTTGGGTATATAGAGCCGCCGCAATTTACCCCCTTTGGAATAGATGTCGAGATAGCCCTGCTGAACATGTTCGGCTTTGATTTGCAGGAGTTCGCTGACGCGGGCACCTGTGGCTGTAAGAAACCACACCACAAAATACCATGAGGTGTAGTTGTCTCGTTTCAATCGGGTTTTGAGGAACTTATAATCAGCGTCACTGATTACGTTTTCGAGAAAGTTTTTCTGTTGCACCTTCACAAAGCGCATTTTGAGTTTCTCTTTTTTGACAAACTCCAGATACTTGTTGATGGCCTGAAGTCGCAGATTTACCGTCTGTGGCTTGTGGTTCTCCACAAGATAGCCTTTATAAGCGAGCAGATTCTCGCGTGTAACCTCCTTGTATTTTTCAAGGAAGTGAGTTACCGTCCACACATACGAGCGGACAGTATTCGCTGCCAAATCTTGGCGCGAAAGGAATGATTTGTACTTGGTTATCATATCGCATTCAATAAAAGTTGAACATGATAATAAGATAACGCAACCCACATTATCCGCAATTACCGGATAACTGGGCATATTTGAGCCTGTCAGACATCAATACATATAAATCATCAACAGTAACTCCTGCCAATATGCCCGAGCAGCTTTTTGATCTATATAGTGTGCCAATTTTCTCAACACTGATGCCTGAAAAAACTCAAGGTAGTGAGATTGGCTCTGCAAAACAAGTAATAAAGAAAGGTGATGTACTGCTATGTAAGATAAATCCTCATCTTAATCGAGTTTGGGAAATCACCGAGGACTCGGACAACGTTCAAATTGCTTCATCTGAATGGATTGTAGTAAAGAGCGAATTACATCATCCGACATTCCTTAAATGGTATTTCAACTCTCCGAAATTTCGTTCTCTGCTTTCAAGCCAAGTCTCTGGTGTTGGCGGAAGTCTTACACGAGCACAGCCCGCAATTGTAAAGAGTTATCTTGTCCCTATTCCTCCGATGGAAGAACAAGAACGAATTACATCAGCAATTGAGCTTTGGTTCAATTCTCTTGATACCATTAACATCAGCTTAACGAATTAGATAGGTATTCTAACGATGTTGAAATTTCGTTGAGTTTCTGAGTGATACACTTTTGCTCATTTATTGGAGGCAAAGGGACAATACCTTTACGAGCATCGGTGGTGCTTAATCGAGGCATCTTGACTCCGTAACAGCACTCAGCAGTATAAGAGAGAAAATATGGCGACCGTAACCATGCACAGAGATATTCCGGAATAATACACTCGTAGGATTTTATTGGAATTATCTCGGTGGTGCAATACCCGTTTTCCGGAGCTACTAATACCTTATTAAGGTAAGTTCGGAGTTTCGAGTATAGAACATCGCCCTTGTCGAATCTATGTCGAACTCCATTAACTGTTCTATCCTTCTTTGACCTCTGAGCAACAATACGTCCACTATCTTTTTCAATATCTTCTAACTCAAGAATCCACTTAGAGAGGGCAATATCATCAACGCTAACATTATCTGAATAGCCATATTCACAGACTGAATCAACAGTGGTTAACACCCAGTTATCCGGTAATTGCGGATAATGTGGGTTATCCGTTATTATCTTCGCTTTGGGATTGATGCGTCGAAGCATATCGGTGGCAGGCTCGTCCGC